>JARLJJ010000632.1 GCA_031291275.1 Formivibrio sp. | reverse complement strand
GTGTCCGCCTGCTGAATGGCCGACCACTGCAATGCGTTCAAGATCGAGATCGGTGCCCTTGGCTGCAAGGCTGGAAAGGTAATCGATTCCTCGAATGACATCTTCCCCGGTAAGGGGCCATCCACCGTCTGGAATGCCCAGCCGACGATAGCCAAGATTCCACACCGCAAATCCGCGCAAGACCCAATCACATGCAATTGCATCCATCTGGTCTCGCCCATAAGGCATTCGCCAGAATCCGCCATGTAGAAGACAAATTACCGCAGGTTTTGCATTGCCGGGAAGATACAAATCGCCGACTTGATCTTCATGGGGACCATAGTGTTCAGTTTTCATCTGTATTCAATCTTGGTCACGACGCAGATTTAATACGCATGTGCTGGATCGCGGCGGTATCAGGGGGTAAATCTTCGGAGCCGTTTTGAGCCGGTTGTTTACTTTGCGCAAGCTTTGGCAATCGCCGCCGCCAGCTTGTCCACCATCTCCGGCTCGGTATCCCAAGCGCACATGAAGCGGCAGCCGCCCGCCCCGATGAACTGGTAAAAGCGCCAGTCTTCAGCGCGTAACTGGTCAATCGCAGTTTGAGGGAGTTTGACAAATACCGCATTGGATTCACATGGGAACATGATATCCACCAGCGGAATATCCAACAGCGCGTCGTGTAGGCGTCGTGCCATGGCATTGGCGTGACGGGCATTGCGCAACCAGACATCATTTTCCATCAGGCCGAGCCAAGGTGCGGAGATGAAACGCATCTTGGATGCCAATTGGCCGGATTGTTTGACGCGGTAGGCAAAATCCTTGGCAAGTTCGCGATTGAAAAATACCACAGCTTCGCCCACCGGCAAGCCGTTTTTTGTGCCACCAAAGCACAATACATCCACGCCAGCACGCCAGGTGATATCGGCCGGATCGGCGTTTAGCGTGGCAACGGCATTGGCAAAGCGCGCGCCATCCATGTGGACCGACATACCGTTCTTGTGTGCCAGATCAGTAATCGCGCGGATTTCGTCTATGGTGTAGACCGTCCCGACTTCAGTGGATTGGGTAATCGAGACAACTTGAGGGCGTGGGGAATGAATATCGCTGCGACGGGTGATCAGTGATTCGATCGCTTGCGGGGTCAGCTTGCCGTTCTCGCCTTGCGCAACCAGTAGCTTGGCACCATTGGAGAAGAACTCCGGTGCACCGCATTCGTCCGTTTCAATGTGCGCCACTTCGTGGCAAATCACCGAATGATACGACTGGCACAGTGATGCCAGTGCCAGCGAGTTGGCGGCGGTACCGTTAAACACATAGAACACGTCGCATTCAGTCTGGAATGCGGCACGGATGGCATCGCAGGCGCGCTGGGTCCACTGGTCGTCGCCATAGGCAGGTTCGTGACCACTCTGGTTGGCAGCCAAAAACCACTGCATGGCTTCCGGGCAAACGCCGGCATAGTTATCTGAGGCAAAGTGTTGGGACATCACGGACCTTTGTTGGGTTGGCCGGGCGGGGCAGATTCTGCATTCTTGCAGATTCACCTGGTAGTGGTATCCGGACTTTGCCTTATGCAGGGTACAAACGGGAAAACTACCACTTTGGCTTGGTCTGATATCCCTCTATTGCAAACGGTATTTTGCTTAATGATTCTTTGGTTGGGTGCTTTATTTTGTCTGCGGGTTTCCGGATAAGCTCTTCCAAAAAATGTCGTTCAGCGTGTATGTGAAAGTTTTTTCCGATTCCCTGGGGTTGGCAATGACGACGCGTAATTTGGCCGCGCCACTGGCCGGGGTTTGTATTATCCAAGATGACAGTGTGCGCTCCTTGCCCGTGCGCCATAGGCTGTTTTCCGGGCCATCATGACGGTCGCGGCTCATGGCGATGAACTCGCTCAATGTGTATGGTGACGCTGTTTTTTTTAATAGCACGTTAATGCGCGCAAGTCGGACAAGGCTGCCTGGATTGGGCGCTGTATTGAATACGGCCAGATCTTTGTTCAGATAATGATTGGTGTGTGCCAGCGTGCCTTTATCTACGGTATGAAAGACAAATTCGCCCCCCAGACCGATCTCGGCCATGAGTACTTGCTGATGATCGGCAACCAGTAGCGAGACTGCGCGAGAGCCTGAAAATACATGGTCGGCATTGGCGGCGAGTTCGTCTACGCTGGCAAAGCGGGAAAGAATCTGGCTGATGACGCTATGTTTACCGGGTTGCCTGACGCGCTGCTTGGCAGGAATGCTGCTGGCGGCAGTTGAAACAATGCTCAGGCCTTTTTCGTTGACGCCCGCATTGAGACCGGGATCCTCTTTGCCGGTGGAATACAGGCCAAACCAGGAAAATCCTTCCCCTGGCTTGGAGTGAATCAGGATCTGCCGGTGATCGGATTTCCCGTCACGGTTTTTCGCAAGCAGGGTGCCGCCGTTGGCATCGTCTCCAGCGGCGGCCCAGATGGTAGAGGCGGCAACAGGTGCTGAATAAAGCGCCAAGGCCAGCGTAGTGGCAAGCAGGCGAAGTAGGATGTATTTGGCCATGGTTTATCTCAGGCTTTCGTTCAGCAACTGTGCCAGTCGGGCGGCGGCTTTGCCAATTTGATCCCGAATAACTGGAAATGCTTTTTCCTGGTAAGTCTTGTCGAGCACGATGGGTATGGCGGGATTGCTGCCACAAATAAAGCCGGGCAGGGGGTCATATACGTCATGGCGCGCCATATTTCGTGCTTCAAGCATCCATTGTGTGGGTGCATCGGCGGCAAGCGTGGTGGTTGGTTCTACCGGTACGCTGATCGGACCGCGCTTGAGCGCCTGCAGTAAAAGCTCGTTATCCCAGACTTCATGCAGGGTTGGATTCTTGCCGGATTTAAGTCCGACCAGCGTTACCGGGATATTGCCACCACCGTCCCCGTTACTGCCAGAATGCAGCGGCATATGCAGATCGCCAACCAGGTGAACAATCCATTTCAAGGCTTCGTTACGGGCGCGTTGCGGCTGTGTGCGGTCTTTCAGGATGGCGGTCTGGTCGATGATGATCTGGTCAACGCAATGCCCATTTTTGCAGGCGCCTAGGCGATCGTTGCATACTGGGTTGGCGCGCGAGTGCCAACCCCGAAAGGTGTAGTTGTTTGCAAGAGTGCGAATTTCGTCTGGCCAGGAGGATATCTCCGCCAGCGTAGTACGACCAGATGGATTTCCATTGGCATCCAGATCACCCCGGAGTAATTCTCGCACCTGATTTCGGGCGGCGGGGGTCAGGTTTGCACTGGCAAGATCCGCGATCATGGCATGCCCCTGATGGGACCATGCTAGCGCCTCTGTGGACAGCAATGCCAGTATTGCAATCAGCAAAATGATCTGCTTCATGGATTCCACGGGTAGGAAATAAGATGTATGGGTATCGTCAACGCTTACGAGGCGGCGAAATGTTAGCTGGTTTTGCGGGCATTGCCTGTGTATTTGTTCACTGGTCGATATTGCCATTGTAAGCGTCCAGGCTCCCTTTCCCCTATTTTTGTCCTGTCTTTTCCTCAACGCGGCAGATGAGCTGTTAAAAGCGTGGATAAATAAAAACCCCGTGCTTTGCAGCAACGGGGTTTCGAGTATGCAGCACCGGAAGCAGCTTATTTAAGCTTGGTTTCCTTGTACAGCACATGCTTGCGGACGACGGGATCAAATTTCTTGATTTCCATCTTTTCCGGCATGGTGCGCTTGTTCTTGGTGGTGGTGTAGAAATGACCAGTGCCTGCACTGGATTCGAGCTTGATCTTGTCACGCATGATTACTGGCCTTTACTTAGAGTTCACCGCGGGCGCGCAAATCTGCGAGCACCACGTCGATACCAACCTTGTCGATAGTACGCAGGGCAGCGTTGGAAACGCGCAGGCGCACAAAGCGGTTTTCGCTTTCAACCCAGAACCGACGGGACTGCAGGTTCGGGAGGAAACGACGCTTGGTCTTGTTGTTGGCGTGGGAAACATTGTTCCCGGATACCGGACGCTTGCCGGTGACTGCGCATACTCGTGCCATAGTTAAATTTCCTGCTGACTTCTTGCAAAGGGCGAATTTATAACATATAAAACGCCAACTGTTCAAGAAAAGGTTGTGATTTCCTATTCTGACTGTGGTGGAACCAGCACAGTACGGTTGCCATTGGTTTCCATCGAACTAACCAATCCGGCGTTTTCCATCTGCTCGATCAGTCGCGCAGCACGGTTATAGCCGATACGCAACTGGCGTTGAACGGCGGAGATCGAGGCGCGACGCGATTTAAGCACAAAGGCCACCGCTTCGTCATACAGTACATCCGCTTCCTCTCCCCCGTTGCCTGAGGTTTCCCACGGCAAGCCGCTGCCACCGGCGGATTCTGCTTCGAAGCCGCCGTTGATGATGCCATCAATGTAATTGGGTTCACCCTGCTGCTTGAGGTATTCGGCGACTTTATGGACCTCTTCGTCGGCCACGAAGGCGCCATGCACGCGCAAGGGATAACCGCTGCCCGGTGGCATGAACAGCATGTCGCCCTGGCCGAGCAGCGCTTCGGCGCCCATCTGGTCGAGGATCGTGCGGCTGTCGATCTTGCTGGAAACCTGGAAGGCCAAGCGCGTGGGGATATTTGCCTTGATCAAGCCGGTAATGACATCCACGGATGGGCGCTGAGTGGCCAAAATCAGGTGAATGCCGGCCGCGCGGGCTTTCTGGGCCAGGCGGGCAATGAGCTCTTCGATCTTCTTGCCGGCGACCATCATCAGGTCGGCAAATTCATCAACAACCACGACGATCTGCGGCAGAGTTTCCAGTCGTTCCGGCGTCTCCGGTGTCAGGCTGAACGGGTTGGTGAGGTGCTTCTCGGCTTTCTCGGCTTCTTTCACTTTTTGGTTGAAGCCGGCCAAGTTACGCACGCCAAAGGTGCTCATCAGGCGGTAGCGTCGTTCCATTTCCGCCACACACCAGTTGAGCGCGTTGGCAGCCAGTTTCATATCGGTGACCACGGGAGCAAGCAAGTGCGGGATGCCATCGTAGACGGAGAGCTCCAGCATCTTGGGATCGACCATGATGAAGCGCACTTCTTCCGGTGTTGCCTTGTAGAGCAGCGACAGAATCATGGCGTTAACGCCGACCGATTTGCCCGAGCCCGTTGTGCCGGCGACCAAGAGGTGAGGTGCGCGAGCCAGATCGGTAACGATGGGGCGGCCGGTGATGTCTTTGCCGAGGGCGATGGTCAGTTTCGAGTGCTGCTGGTGATAGGCCTCGGATGACAGGATTTCGGACAGGCGAATCGTCTGGCGCGTTGGGTTGGGTAATTCCAGCCCCATGCAGGTCTTGCCGGGGATGGTCTCTACTACGCGGATCGAAATCAGGCCCAGTGCACGGGCCAGATCTTTCATCAGGTTGACGATCTGCGCACCCTTGACGCCCACTGCCGGTTCGATTTCGTAACGGGTAATCACCGGACCGGGGTAGGCGGCGATGACTTTGACTTCGACATTGAAGTTGGCCAGCTTTTTCTCGATCAGGCGCGAGGTGTATTCGAGGGTTTCCAGGCTGATGGTTTCCTGCGCGATCGGCGGCGGGGCCAGCAAGCTGATTGGAGGCTGCATACTATTGCCGTTGCTCGGGGTCGGAAAATCCACGAAGTCGAACAGGGTGGGTTGCGCGGCTTTCTTTTTATCTTCCTCGGCCTGCTTTTCGATGGCTTTGGCAATCGATTTGGCGACAGGGACTTCCATCTGCTGCGGTTCGATGCGGATGGGAGGCTTGTCGTCCTGTTTTTTCTTTTCTACGCTGACGCGCTCAGTCCGGACTTCGGCTGCTTGCCGACCGATACGGCGGTCATTGGCGGCAAGTGCTGTGTCACGTAGCCGCAAAAAGGTGTTTTCCAGGATGTCGCCAGTCTGCTCCATTACATCCAGCCAAGATAAACCGGCGAATAGCGATAGGCCGAGACAGAATGCCAAGATCAGGGCCAAGGTGGCACCTGCGAATCCCAGGAGCCCAAGCAGCCACCCGCCGAGTGCCAAGCCCAGCATGCCGCCAGGTGCTAGAGGTAAGCTGGTGTGCAGGCTATGCAAACGCAAGGCTTCGAAACTACTACTGGATAAAATCAAAATGATAAATCCAGCGCAGGCGAACAAGACCACAGGCCGCGAGCTTTCTGTCACCCGGTCGATGCGCCGATAGCCCCACAGGATCGCACCGAAGCAAAATCCTACCCACCACCAGGCGGAAAGCCCGAAAAGGTAAAGCAGGACATCGGCAAGGACTGCGCCAAATACGCCGCCTCGATTATGAATGATGCCGCGTGTTGCACTGTGGGACCAGCTTGGATCGGTTGCGTGATATGTAGATAGTGCCAGCACAAGATAGATTGCTGCGGCAACCAGCACTAGCCACCAGGACTCGCGCAACAGGTTGGCGAGTTGCGGCGGGAGTGCTGCGCGACTTGATACATTGGGAACGTTTTTCTTGCGAATGATAGCCATGTAAGCAATGGTCAGCCGAGTTGTTTCCACGATTATAACGGCGACCGGGCCGCACGAGGAGAATCGTTCAGCGGACGTGTGATGTTTACCATCGGCTGGATGTTGCAAGACGGCATGCACCTTGTCCCGTAAAATCATTTCTTTATCTGTGGGATGTCGTAATGCAAAGCGCAGGGCATGAGCAGTTGGGCGGGAAGCGAGCGTTTTTGGCCATGCTGGGGATTTGTCTGGTCGTGACGCTCACGGCACTGGATCAGACCGTCGTGGGCACTGCACTACCTAAAATAGTCTCCGATTTGCAGGGTTTCAGCTACTACAGTTGGGTAGGTTCAGTCTATCTGCTGACATCTGCCATCTTTTTGCCGTTGACCGGAAAACTGGGCGATCTTTATGGACGCAAGCCGTTTGTGCTGGGTGCAATTGCTTCGTTTACCCTGGCTTCCGTGCTTTGCGGGGTCGCGCAAAACATGCCGGAACTGGTGATTGCTCGTGCCTTGCAAGGTATTGGCGGCGGCATGGTGATGGGAACAACCTTCGCTTCGATTACCGATCTCTTTCCCGATACGGCGCGGCGCATTACTTGGATGGCGATGGTGACCACGACCTTCGGCATTGCCAATGCGGTTGGACCGATGCTGGGCGGTGTCATGACGGAACACTGGGGCTGGCGCAGCGTATTCTTTGTCAATTTGCCGGTTGGTCTCGCGGCGGCTTGGGTCGTGGTGCGTTTTCTGCCCAGTTTCCCAGGACACCGGCAGGGTAATGAGCGCATCGATTGGCTGGATGCCTTGCTGATGGCGACGGCGCTGAGTGTCTTGATGCTGGTGCTGGAAGATGGCAGCACGCTTGGCTACGGTTCACTGGCATTCTGGTCGTTGCTGACGGCGGGGGCGGCGGCCGGTGGTTGGTTTGGCTGGCGCTTGCAGCATGTTTCCGCCCCTATTTTCCCGCCGCGCGTATTAAGGCTGGCGGCTGCGCAACGGCTGATCGTATTGGCATTTCTCTGCGGCAGCGTGCTGTTCATGCTGGTGTTTTACGTGCCGCTGCTGTTGCAAGGCGGATTCGGCTATTCACCCCGCTCTGCTGGTTTGCTGCTGACGCCGCTGGCGCTAGGCATGCCGGTTGGCAGTTTGATCAACGGGCGCTTGTTGTCGCGTATCCGCTGGGGGCACAAGTTGCTTTCATGCGGGATGCTGTGTCTGGTGCTGGGGTGCTATCTGGCTACCCGACTGACGGCCGAGACGCCTACCAGTCAGATGCTGATCGTATTGGGTCTATGCGGGCTGAGCTTTGGTTTCCAGTTTCCCAATCTCAATTTGCAGATGCAATCGGCCGTGGACCGAAGCGACGTGGGGGCCGGTGCAGCACTGGTCAATACCACCCGCACTTTTGGCAGCATGCTCGCCGCGAGTTTGACTGCATTGCTGGTCAATGCCAGCTATGCCACTGCCGTAGCCAAAGCTCTACCGCAAAAAGGTACGGAAGCTGCGCGTGCCTTGCTGGCGAATCCGCAAGTGCTGGTTCGGGAATCGGATCAGGCGGCCTTTGCTACGGCCTTGAAGCCGATGGGTATTGATCCTCTTCCTCTGCTGGATATCGCCCGCGAGGGACTGATGTCCGGTGTGCACCATGCCTTGCTGATCGGGATGGCACTGGCGTCGATCGGGGCGATTATCGGTTGGAAGTTGCCGACGTTGCCATTGGAGAATCGGGAGCTGTGTAGCTTGGAATAGCGTCATGGCACTTTCAGTCGGCGTGACCGATCTCTCCATCGACCCCTTAGCTGTGCAGATACCCCGCGAGTTTATTCTCCAGCAGGCGCGGATTTTCACCGTTTGCGATGGAGTACAAGCCCTCGACCAGCATTTCTCGCCTCCGGCATTCCATGGCGATGTAGTACTTGAGCTTGTTGGCTATCGGTAGAAAAAGCAGGTTGGCTGCACCGACACCGTAGATGGTAGCCACGAATGCGACAGCAATACCGGCTCCGAGGCGGGACGGGTCGGAGAGATTTTCCATGACATGGATCAGGCCGAGTACCGCGCCTAGGATGCCAAACGTGGGAGAGTAACCGCCCGCGGCTTCCCAAATGCGCGCTGCTGCACGGGCGTGCTCTTCGTAGGATTCAATATCGAGTTCCATGGCACGGCGCAGGATTTCCGGCTCGGCGCCATCCACGACCATGGTGAGCCCGCGTTTGACAAAGGGATCCTTCTCGCTATGCATATAGGCTTCGAGTGCCAAAAGACCGTTGCGCCGGGCATGCTGACCCCAGTTGAGCAGCGTGCTCAGGACGCGACGAAAATCCATTTTGGGCGGGACAAATACCCAGGCAGCCATACGCACACCGGCCACAAAGTGGCGTGGCTGGCTTTGCAGCATCACAGCACCTCCCGTACCGCCGATCACGATGAGAAAGGCAGTCAGTTGCAGCAAGGAGCCCAGGCTGCCGCCTTCGAGCACCTGCCCGAGCAGGATGGCTGCGAGGCCGAGGATGACGCCGATAATACTGATACGGTCCATTATTTACTGGTCCAATCCTTGAGTTTGACTCGCAGGCGTGCAACGGCCTGACTGTGCATTTGACTGACGCGCGATTCGGTGACGCCAAGAACCGCGCCAATTTCCTTGAGGTTGAGCTCTTTGTCGTAATACAGCGCCATCAGCAGTTTTTCACGCTCCGGCAACGCTTCGATGCCCGAGATCAGGACCTGGCGAAACGCGGAGTCGGAAAGGATATCGACAGGGTTGGCGCCGTGGTCCACGGCAAACTGGTCAAGCTGATCGTTTTCATCATCCTGTTCGAAGTCTTCATAGTGAACCAGCTGGTGACCACGAGCATCGCCCAGCATTTGCTGGTATTCGGGAAGAGTGACATTCATGGCCCCGGCGACTTCGCTTTCGGACGGCGGGCGGCCGAGGGCATGTTCGAGTTTACGCAGTGCCACTTCGATTTCCCGCATATTGCGCCGTGCTTGCCGTGGCAACCAGTCCGAGCCGCGCAGTTCGTCGAGCATGGCGCCGCGGATACGCTGGCTGGCAAAGGTTTCAAACTGAACCCCGGCGCTGACATCGAAACTGCGTGCCGCTTCCATCAGGCCGATCATGCCTACCTGGATCAGGTCATCCACGTCCACGCTGGCCGGCAGCCGACCGATCAGATGGTAGGCCAGACGACGCACCAAAGGCATGTGCTCGGCCACGCGATCTTCTTCGCTGACGGATTGGGTTGCCTGATAAAGGGAGAGAGCACGCGGGCTGGCCATGGTGAACCTGATTGATGAATGCCGTGCAGTTTAGCTGAGAAGGAGAAAACTCCCAATTACCGTTACTGATTCAATGCTTTTTCCAGGTCGGTCAGTGCTGCCGACAATGCCTGATCGAAGCCTGCCACCACTGTACCCGCATCGGCATTAACAAGGGGAACGCGTTGACTGAAGCGCCATTGCGGCATGTCTGCAGTGCCTTTGGCATTGACCAGCCAGGCGCGCAGGCTCAGCACGGCGGCCGGATGTTTCGGGTCGCGCACATCGGCATACAACTCAACCAATTCTCCCTCCAGAGTGGTATCGGCAGTCAACAGTGCGCCGCTTGGCAATACACTGCGGAATAAACCGCTGCTGGCGAGCCAGGTACGGCTGCGCTCGGTGAGCAAGGTAGCCGGGGGGGCGATGAAGAGTTGATAGGGATCAGCCACAAAGCGCTGATCGGTTTCCCGATAGAGCAGGCTGCTGGTACGGTTCGCTTGATCCGCGCGAAAATCCGCCACGCGCAAGATGCCGAAGCGGGTGTTGGTCACGGCTGCCTGCGGTGGCCGGCTGGCGCCAAACTGGTAAGTGGTTTTTTCCGGCGCAGCCGATTGCAGGCTGCAGGCCGCCAGCAACAGTGCGGCAGCAATAGAGAAGGTACGAAGCAGTTTGATCATCGTGGCGGCTCGTAAGGTTTAGGGGGCGCACCGAACAGCAGTCCGGCAGGATGGCGCTGGGCGGATTCAGAGAGTGTTTTCAGGTTTTCGCTGATGTCGTTCAAGTTGTCGATCAGAGTGGCCATGCCCTGATCGCGGCTGGCGAGCAGGTTATCAACCCGGCCTAGCGATTGGTTGAGCCGGCTGATGGCTTGAGTGAGCTGCGGATTTTCCAGCAACTCGCGCGCGCGTCGGGCGGAAATGGCCAGATCGGCCGGTGCCGAGGCGAGTGCCGGGTCGGACAACAGTTTCTTCAGTTGTTGATTGCTTTCGCGTGCTTCGGCCAGCAAGGACGCTGCCTCGCTGGCGACTCGGCCCACATGTGCCTGGGCGAGTTCGTTGGAAAATTGATCGAGATTCTTACCGATACGCTCAACCGGCAGTGCATCGATTTTTTTCTCGGTGGTTTCCAGCAGGCGATTGAGGTTGTTAATCGTGCCTTCGAGGTTGATGCGTTGCAGGCGCGTCATGGCATCCTGGGCGCCGTCAAGAAACTGTTTGACCGTGCTTCTTGCGGTCGGAATGTACAAATTATCGGGTTGCCAATTGATCGGTAACGGCGGGTTTTCTGCTGGATCGGTGAAATCGATTTCCAGATAGCTGGTGCCGGTCAGTCCTTGCGGCGTGAGTTTGATACGCAGGCCGCGTTTGGCTTCGTGGTCGAGCGTGGCCTGGTCGGGAAATGCGATGCTTTTGCCACCGAACAGCGCGGTTTGCACCTTGGCGGTAACCATCACGTACTGGTAGCGCTGGGTGGGGGGTTTGTCCTGTTCATAACGGGCATAAGTAAACCCGATATCGCTGACTTCCCCCACAACAACGCCCCGATAGCGAATTTTGGATCCAATATCGATGCCCTGTACCGATTCATCAAAGTAGGTTTCCAGCTTCACATTGGTGGCAAACCATTTGCCGGCGCCCAAGGTGAGTAACAAACCCAGGCCGATCAAGAGGGCGACCAGAACAAATAAACCTAGTTTGAAATGCTTTTTTTGTTCGCTCATGGCGTTTCTGCCTCGCGCAGGAAAAAACGGCGTACCCGGATGTCTTCATGCCGGGCAAGTTCAGCCGGGGAGCCGATGGCAATGATGCCTTTTGCATCGCGGTCCAGCATCACGGCACGGTCGGCGATGGCGTTGATGCTGGCAAGTTCGTGGGTCACGACCACTATGGTCATGCCTTGGATTTCGGTCAGGCGACGGATCAGGGCATCCAGTTCGGCCGAGGTGACCGGATCCAGTCCGGCTGACGGTTCGTCCAGGAACAGGATCGCCGGATCCAGCGACATGGCCCGGGCGATGGCGGCACGTTTCTGCATGCCACCGGAGAGCTCGGACGGTAAAAAACTGGCGAAGTCTTCAAGCCCGACCAGCCTGAGCTTGAGTCGTGCAACCAGTTCGATGGACTCGTCATCCAGATTGCTGAAGCTTTCCAGCGGCAGGCGCACGTTATCGAGCACGGTCATCGAACCAAACAAGGCGCCGGATTGATACATGACGCCAAAGCGTCGAAGGATGCGTTCGCGCAACGCCCCACTTGCACTGGCGAGATCGTCACCTCCAATCTCGACGCGGCCAGACATTGGGTCATAAAGGCCGATCATGTGTTTCATCAGCGTGGATTTTCCGCAGCCCGAACCGCCAAGAATGGCCACGACTTCGCCGGCAAAGACCTCGAAATTGATCTGGTCGAGCACAATGCGCTCGCCATAGCCGCAGCGCAGGTTTTCGATGCGAATCAGTGCGGGACTCATCGACTAAATGCCCAGCTGATAATAAATCACGGCCATGATGCCGTCGGTAATCACCAGGATCACCAAAGTTTGTACCACGGCCCGCGTGGTCGAGCTGCCCACCGCGCTGGCACCGGCGCCGGTGGACAGACCGCGCAGGCAACCGATCGCCGCGACTTCCAGGCCAAAAAGCGCCGCTTTGAATAGTCCTCCGAGCAGATCATGCAGATCGGTGAAGCTGGCAACTTGATGAATAAAGGTTCTGAACGGGATGCCGAAACCTTCCAGCACCAGTGCCCCGGCGGCCAGGCCAACCAGTTCGGCGCAGACGGTGAGCAGCGGGGCCATCAATAAACCAGCGAGCAGGCGTGGCAGGACCAGGAAGCGAATGGGATCGAAGCCGAAAGTGACGAGCGCGTTTATTTCTTCATTCACTTTCATGGTGCCGATTTCTGCGGCGAAAGCTGCTCCGGTGCGACCGGCCAGCAGAATGGCGGTGATCAGCGGGCTCATTTCGCGAATCAGCGAGAGGCCGAGCAAGTTGGCAACGAATATTTCAGCGCCGAATTGCCTGAGCGGCAGTACGGACTGGAAAGACAGGATCACGCCGATCAGAAAAGAAATCAGCGAAACAATCGGGAGGGCATTGGTGCCGGTCAACTCGCATTGGGTCAGGAAGTCCTGCCAGCGCAGATCGCGCGGTCTGCGGATCAAGCCGGCAAGAGCGCTGGCGGCGGCACCAATGAACGTCACTTGTTCGATCAGGTCAGTCACCCATTCGTGAGCCCAGAAGCCAACACGGGAGATGATCGGTCGATTAACGTGAGGCGCTGCGCCGGCCAGAGGTTTTCCCGGTTCCAGGATATCAACCAATTGCTGAAAGGCGGGGTCTAGTCCGATGATCTTTATGCCGCGGCGCGCCAAGTCAAACAACATGGCGGCGCCTGCGCCATCGCATCGGTTGATGCCGCGGGCGTCAATGCATGAGGTGTCCGGCAGGATTCGCACCTGAGGCCACAGCAGGCTGGCAGCCGCAATATCGAGTTCGCCAGTCAGCGTGTAATCCGTGCCGGAATCTGCGGGACTGGGTGCGAGAATAGCGGCGTTAGACATGTTTAATGACGCAATTGGTCGGAAAGTAGCCGACTGGATTCAACCAGGCGGTGGACAAATGCGGCTGGAGAATCCGAGGGGCGCAGTGGTGGATCCCAACGCAACATGACATCGGCAAGCTGACGGAATGCCATGGCCGCATCCGAGTCAGGGAATGATTCCAATACTGTCTGCCCCAGGCGCGTTGCACGGTTCAGTTGCTCGTCTTCCGGAACGAAACCCACTAGCTTGAGCTGGATTTCTTGTCCCAGATACTGCTGGGCCACTTGACGAATGCGACCAAACAGCGCGGCGGCATCATCCAGGCTGGCGGCACGATTGACCAAAATACGGAAATCATGCCGGGCATATTCGGTGTAAAGCAGTTTGATGCAGGTATAGGCATCGGTGAGGGATTCGGCGCGATTGGTGAGTACCACCATGACATCGTCGGCAGCGAGGCTTAGCGACGGGGGGCCAGAGCCGACGGCCGGGCAGGTATCGAGCAGCAGGAAATCGGCTGTGGCCGCCAAGTGTTCAAATTCATTGCCCAGCCAGTGTTGTTCGCGCTCGTTCAGGCTGGCCAATGCTTGCGGGCGCGCTGAAATAGGCAAGACGGAAAATCCACGCCCGGAATCGAGCAAGGCATCGGCAAGCCCCGCTTCGCGACGCAATACCTGCTCCATGCTGAAGCGCGGGGACAAGCGCAAACGATGACAGACATTGGATAGACCGCTGAACTCATCCAGAACGATGACTTCGCGGCTGCGCTCGGCCAATGCTGCGGCCAAGTTGACCACCAAGGTGGTGGCGCCTGAATCGCCTCTCCCGCCGGCAATGCTGATACTGCGGCAGCTTGGCGTGGTGACCATCGCACGCAGGCCGGCAGCCTGGTCGCGACCGTGTGGCCCCTTACGCACGCTGGCCTCCCAGGCTCAGGTTGAAATCGAGTGATGCATCCTGTGTGCCCATGAAGACCGGATATTCATCTTTTTTGAGTTGATAGACCGCGTTGTCTTGCTGGGTGCGGAAAGCCCGGTCGATCAGGTAGCCGGTATTGGCGCCATGCAAATCCTCCGGTACCCGCTGGCCGTTGGTGACGAAATGCAATGGCAGACGGTGGCGGATGGCCACGTCGAGGCAGCCGCCAAAAGCCATGGTTTCGTCCAGCTTGGTCAGAATGCAGCCGACCAGATGACTGTTACGGTAACGCCTTGCCACATCGTCGAGGGTGGAAGCTTGCGCATTGGCCGAAAGCAGCAACAGCGTGCCAATGTTTTCCAGGTTGAACAGGGCCAATTGTTCACCGATGCGTTGATCGCGCTGGCCCATACCGACGGTATCGATCAATACCAGGTGGCGATCAGACAAGTCTGACAACGTCAGTTCCAGGTCGGTCTCATCTTTGACATCGTGTACCGGCACGCCAAGGATGCGACCGTAGATACGCAATTGGTCATGCGCGCCAATCCGGTAGCTGTCGGTGGTGAGCAGGGCGACGGATTGAGCGCCATGAGCCAGCGCGCAGCGCGCAGCAAGTTTGGCTACCGTGGTGGTTTTGCCGACGCCAGTCGGACCGATCAGGGCATACACCCCGCCGCGCGTAATGATGTCCTGATCCGCCCCGGGAATAGGCAGGTTGTGTTTGAGCGCAGCCTTGACCCAGTTGATTCCTTGGTCGATGGCCAAGCCTGTCGGCATTTTGTCGATCAACTGGCGCGAAAGTGCCGGGCAAAAGCCTGCGGCGAGCAGTTGGCGCAATACTTCAAGTTTTTCTGGCGCATGCTTGGCCAATTCATTCCAGGCCATGCCGGCAAGCTGGCTTTCCAGCAGGCCGCGCAACATGCGGATTTCGCGCGCGATGTCCTGGGCTGCTTCCTGATCCATTGCGGGTGCTGCAGGCGCTGCACGCTCTTCGAAGTCAAACGTCGGGAGTGGTTTTTCGGCTAGCGTCACTGGACGGCGCGGCGCGGCCTCCCGCGGCGTAAAGCTTTCCGCCGTGGCCGTGGCTTGCGGGTGAGGCTGCGTAGGCGTACTTCGGCTGCTGCGAATCACCAGCGGCGTATCGGTCCCGAGATCATCGAGTGTTGGGTCATGATCATCATCGGGGATCGCATAGGCACGGGCGACACTGCGGTTGGCTGGCGCTTCCTTTTGGGCTGACTGCATTAGCCGCGCCCCATTCTGCGTGGCGCGCGGTGAAGGTTTGGGCGAGCTCGCGGCTTCCGGCATGCTGGTCAGCACGGCCACATCGGCTTCCGCTACGGCCATGATCTCGAAGCCGCCCCCTGCCACCTGCCGGTTCGACAGAATGAGCGCATCCGGGCCCAGCTCGTCGCGGACTTGGCGTAGTGCATCTCGGGTAGTGGATCCGTAGAACTTTTTAACGACCATAGTCCGCTGCCGAATGTAATCTGCTTATTATTGTCTGATAGCGCTGTTCAGCACAAATATTGCGGGATCGAACAATCCAATCCTGTGGTGTAAAGCCAGACTGAGTGTGCATATTCATTGGCGAATTGTATTTCGTTTTGTCCAGATACGGTCATTCTCATTCTATTTTCCCAACGGTTTGATCTGCCAACGTCCTGGCTAATAACTACACTGGAAACAGTGGTCAGCCACAGGGGTTGGGCAACATGCAGGATCGCATCGTTCCATTGGGTTCCGATTTGGCCTATCAGATTGCGCAGGCATTGATCGATGGTTTTGATCGGCATTACAGTATTTTTCACGAATATAGTCGTCAAGCGACTGCCCGTTTCGAAGTTCGTGACTGGCAGGGGGAATTGCTGGCGGTGCGCGATAGGGTGTTGTTCTACGACCAGCGCGTAGCGGAAACCGTGATGCTGTTGCGTACGGCCTTTAACGCGCAATCGTTGGATGATGTGACCTGGCAGCAGGTGAAGTTGATGTTCATCGGCATGCTGATCAATCACAAACAACCGGAATTGGCGGAGACTTTTTTTAATTCGGTGTCTTGCCGCATCCTGGATAGAACCTATTTTTACAACGATTATTTGTTTGCACGCCCGGCAATTTCGACCGCCTACATTGTGTCTTCCCCGCCCAGTTATTTGAGTTATTACCCGCAAGAGCTGGGAATGTTCGCAACGGTTAGGCGAATTTTGCTTGCTGTCGGGTGGCATTCTCCTTTCGAAAACCTGGAGCAGGATATCAGGCGCATATTGATCACGGTACGTCGATATCTGAGGGCGTGGCCATTGGCTGAAGTGAATTCGCAGATACAGGTGCTGTCTTCCCCGTTCTATCGCAACAAGTCAGCTTTCCTGATTGGCAAAGCGGTGAACGGGTATCAGGAATATCCCTTTGCTTTGGCGGTACGTCATGGACCGCGCGGTCTTTATGTGGATGCGCTGCTGCTTGAGCCTTGGCGAATTTCCTTGTTGTTCTCTCTGTCGCGGGCCTATTTCATGGTCGATATGGAGGTGCCTTCAGCGTATGTTTTTTTTCTGCGTACGATCATGCCGAGCAAGCCTGCTGGCGAGATTTACACGATGCTGGGGTTGGGTAAGCAGGGCAAAACCATGTTTTATCGTGATCTGTGCAGCCATCTGAAGCATTCGAATGATGCGTTTATTGTGGCTCCTGGCGTGCGTGGCATGGTGATGGCGGTTTTCACGCTGCCCTCGTTCCCCTATGTGTTCAAGATTATCAAGGATCATGCCTATATCAAAAAAGACATGACGCCAGCGAAGGTCATGACCAAGTATCAGATGGTGAAACAGGTGGACCGGGTGGGGCGGATGGCCGATACCTTGGAATTTTCCCATGTGGCTTTGCCAAGAGAGCGATTCGAGCCTGGGCTATTGAAAGAGTTGCGCGAAGTCTGTGCGCAAAGCCTGGAGGATGACGGCGATCGTCTGGTGGTAAAACATGTCTATATCGAGCGCCGCCTGACGCCACTCAATCTGTATGAGGTTAAGGCGGATGAAGAGCAACTTCGCTATGTGGTGCGTGAATATGGCGATGCGATACGTGAAATGGCTCAGGCCAATGTCTTTCCAGGCGATATGTTGTCGAAAAACTTTGGGGTGACGCGGTATGGTCGTGTGGTGTTTTACGATTACGATGAAATTGAATACATGACCGACTGCTGTTTTCGATGCATTCCGCCCGCGCCTTATCCGGAAGCCGAAATGAGTGCTGAGCCTTGGTATCCCGTGGGCCGGATGGATGTCTTCCCGGAAGAGTTTGGCCGCTTTCTATTGGCCAATCCGTTGGTGCGCGAAATCTTCCTTACCCACCATGCCGACCTGCTGACACCCCGGTTTTGGCAGGAAACCCAGGCACGAATCCGCGCCGGTGTGGTGGAGGACTTTTTTTCCTACCCGCAAGCACTGCGCTTTATCCGGGTATTTGGCCGGCATCCGGCGCGAAAAATTGATTAGTGCTGCAAAAGGGGCAAGTGCCTAATTTTGCGCCGCTATTGCCCACCCAATACGCCAACAATCCGGATGGTTTTGCTGTCCGGAATTTCGGTGTGGGCAATAACGCGCAGACCTGGGGTCGCGCGGCGCAGGAAGCGGGAGAGCATCGGACGCAATTGTGCCGGGCAGATCAGTACCGTGTTGAGCCCCTGGCTTTCCATGTTTTCAACCACGGCAGTGGCCTGTTGCAGCAGGCGTTCGGCCAAGCCTGGCTCCAGTCCGCCTTGTGATTTTCCTGCCGCGGCGGAGAGCAGGATGTGCTCCAGCTGTGGCTCTAGGGCGACAACCTGCAGCTCATCTTCGCTGGGGAATAATTGATGGACAATGGCACGGCCCAGGCTGACGCGCACGGCAGAAGTGAGGTCATCAATATCCTGAGTGCGTGAAATATGCTCGGCGACGGTTTCCAGAATCGTGCGCATGTCACGAATATGCATGCCTTCTTCCAGCAAGTTTTGCAGTACTTTCTGCAACGTGCCGATCGGGATGATCTTCGGAACCAGTTCTTCGACCAGCTTGGGCGTTTCCTTGGCAATATGATCCAACAATTGCTGGACCTCCTCGCGACCGAGCAATTCGGCAGCGTGGTTTTGCAGGATGTTGGAAATATGGGTGCCCACCACGGTGCTGCCGTCAACGACGGTATAACCCATGGTCTGTGCGTGGTCGCGCAGCGAGGCATCAATCCAGACGGCAGGCAGACCAAACGTCGGATCCTTGGTGTGGGTTCCTGCCAGGCTGCCGGCCGCGTTGCCGGGGTTGATGGCGAGCCATTGGCCCACATATGCTTCGCCGGCGCCGATATCCACCCCCTTGAGCTGGATGCGGTATTGGTTGGGCTTCAGCTCAAGGTTGTCGCGGATATGTACTGCGGGGACCAAGAAACCGAGTTCTTGCGCTATTTTCTTGCGAATGCCGCGGATTCGCCGCAAGAGTTCGCCGTCCTGAGCTCGGTCAACCAGCGGAATCAGACGATAACCAACTTCCAGTCCAATGGTGTCCACTGGTTGTACATCGGCCCAGCTGACATCTTGCAAAGGCGTTTCGGTGGCAGGTGCCGTGGCAGCCGCAGGGGCCAGATGAGCGGCAGCTTCTTTCTTGCTGGTCTCTTGAACCAGCCACCAGGCGAGTCCGCCTGTGCCAGCGGCAATCAACAAAAAGGCAAAATGCGGCATGCCGGGCGTAATGCCTAATACGCCCATTACCCCGGCGGTGACGTACAACACCTGAGGTTTGCGGAACAGTTGGCCAAGCAACTGTTCAGACAGATCTTCGTCGTTGCTAACCCGGGATACCACAATGCCGGCTGCGACAGAAATGATCAGTGAAGGAATTTGTGCAACCAGGCCATCACCGATGGTGAGCTGGGTATAGGTGGAACCCGCTTCGGCAAAACCGAGGTTGTGCTGGACCATGCCCACAGTCAGTCCGCCAATGATGTTGATGATCATGATCATGATGCCGGCGACGGCATCGCCACGAACAAATTTCGAAGCACCATCCATCGAGCCGAAAAAATTGGCTTCCTGTGATATGTGCGCACGGCGTTTGCGTGCGTCATCTTCACCGATCAGGCCGGCGTTGAGATCGGCATCAATGGCCATTTGTTTGCCGGGCATCGCATCCAATGTGAAGCGAGCGGACACTTCTGCAATCCGTCCGGCGCCTTTGGTAATCACCACGAAGTTGATGATGGTCAGGATGATGAAACCGACGAGGCCGACAGTGAGATTGCCGCCAATCAGGGCATGACCAAAAGACTCGATCACTTTGCCGGCGGCATCCGGCCCGGTATGGCCTGCAGTCAATACCAGTTTGGTCGAAGCAACGTTGAGCGAAAGTCGCAGCAGTGCCGTCATGAGCAGCACGGTCGGGAAGGCGGAAAACTCCAAGGGTTCGCGCGCATAAAGGCTCACCATCAAGACAATCACCGAAATGGCAATGTTGAAGGTGAAAAAGAAGTCGAGCACGATCGCTGGCAACGGCAGGATCATCATGCCGAGGATCATCAGCACGAGAATCGGGCCAGCTAAACGGTTGAGATTAAATTCGCGCCACACGCATTTGGGCTCAGTTCAAGTTGTTTGGGATGGCATCAGCCGGTTGCTTCCGGGTCCAGTTCCGCAGGGACTGGCAAGTTATCGTTCAGTTCTGGAGCGGTGCCGCCATGGCGTTGAAACTGCTTCAGCTGATAGATATAAGCCAGTACCTCGGCCGCCGCAGTATACAACGCGGAAGGAATTTCTTCGCCGAGATCGGCATGGTGGTAGAGCGCTCGGGCAAACGGAGGGGTGCGGATAATGGCGACCCGGTGTTCTTTTGCGATATCGATAATGCGTTCGGCCAGCAGGAAAGAGCCTTTTGCAACGACCTTGGGAGCGCGCATGCCGGCTTCATACTGGATCGCTACCGCGTAGTGCGTCGGATTGGTCACGACGACATCCGCTTTGGGGATAGCGGACATCATGCGTTTTCTGGCTGCTTCACGTTGCAACTGGCGGATGCGGCCCTTGATCTCGGGAGAGCCTTCCATTTCCTTCATTTCCTGCCGGACTTCTTCCTTGGTCATGCGCAGGCCCTTGTGGTAATCCCAGAGCTGATATGGCACATCGATCAGGACAATCGCAGCGATGCCGCTGACCGACATCAGCAGCGTAAAACGCATCATTTGCCAGAGATAAAACAGACCACTGTCCATGGGCATCATGATGAGAGCGAGGAACTGATCGCGTTCGTTCCATAGCGTTAGTGCTGCAATGCCGCCGACCAAGCCCGATTTCAGGATGGTCTTGAACATTTCGACGATACTGCGGACCGAAAAAATCCGGCCGATCCCGCTCATCGGATTCATTCTTCCGAAGTTGGGAGAAAGCGTTTCAAATGAAAATAGCCAACCGCCAATCATCACAGGTGTCAAAACAGCGGCAAGTACGGTGGCTAGAAATATGGGCATCAGCGCCAGCAGGGCGATGCGCAATGAGGAAATGAAATGCAATGGCATCTGGTTTGGATCTGCCAGCGAGGCATGGGTGAAAGTGAATTCAGTGACAGTGATTTGCTTGATCGCGGCATAAAGCTCCGGGCCGCCCCAAAATGCTGAGAGAAGCCCGGTCATCAGTACTGCGAATGTGGAGAGTTCGCGCGAACGCGGTACTTGCCCCTTGCGCCGGGCGTCTTCCAGCCGCCGGGGCGAAGGGGGTTCGGTGCGTTCTAGATCGGAATCCTCTGCCATGCGGCAAGTTTAACATGGGTTGTTGGTATGACTGGCACTGTCCTTGCTTGAACGTCGTTGACCAAATAATGTTTTTTTGAGGTGATGTTATGTCTGCTATCCCTGCAACTGTTGTGTCGCCTGCTGTTTCAGTAGCACGATCTGGCGATAACAAGGCAACGGCACCAGACGACTCTGGGCAGCAGTTCGGTGGGGTACTGTCCCGCGAAATCAGCAAGCAGGAGGGTGCCAAAACAAAGCAGGGAGAAACCGCAGAGAAAGATGACTCAGCTGTGGTCAAAGACGCCATAGTACAAGGCACGACGGACCAACAGGATGCTGCGGCACCGTGGTTGTTGATGTTGCAGCAGTTAGGGCAATCGATACCGGTGCAACTGCCGCAGGCGCAGCAAGCGGTGGCGGCCGATAATGTTGATCCTAAAGCTAACCAGGAAAATCCATTGTTGCAGTTGTCGTCGCCGGGTGTGGTACCAGCCGCTGGAACAGCAGTTTCTTCACAGAATGAGCTGCCGGTAAAAAACGCGCAGCCAGTAACGCCGACCAGTTTGCCTGGAGCAACTGAAGTGCAAACCCCACACCCCTTGGCGGCAAACATGTCCACCGATATCGGCAAGGAATTGCCGCTGGCGCTAGGAGCGACGGACAAGAAGTTAAATTTTGTTGATGCCTTGGGTGATTCCTTAGGCAAGGTAAGTGATGTTCAGGCGCAACAGTTGCTCCATGCCGCTTCACAGAAAAATGAACAGGGTGCCGTGGTCGAGCGCGGTGCGGTTTCGCAATACCGGGTTAGCGAACCGGTAGGTGATGCGCGTTGGGGAGAGGTTGTGACGCAGCGAGTCAGCATGATGCTGGGACGCCAAGAGCAGCAAATGGTCATGCAGCTTAATCCGCCTCACTTGGGGCCGATGGAGGTGCATTTGACCTTGGGGCAGGATCAGGCCAGCGTGGTGTTTTCCTCCCAACATGCGGCGGTCCGTGAAGCGTTGGCAGCGGCAACGCCCAGGTTGACTGCGCTTTTGGCTGATCAGGGGATACAATTGGTCAACGTGCATGTGGCTTCGGATAGTTTGCAGCAACAAGCTCAACAGCAAGCGCAAGAGCAGTCACGAAACCAGGCATCGTCGCATCATCAAGGCGAGGGGGCGCGCAATGCGTTTCTGTCTGAGATGGATACGCCGCTTGATATCCGCTCGCTAAAGGGACTTGATTTGCCGGTAGCGCGTTCAGGCGTCAGTCTTTACATCTGAAAAGCTGTACCAAAATCGAAGTGACATCTTAATACATTCTGCTTAGCGCTTGTTTTAAGGGGGGTTTTGATTTATAACCCCGCTTAGGTGCACCGATTTGTTTCGGTGTACGTAGTTTGTGGCGCCTATATTCCGGTGTCTCGGAAAGGGATGTTAGCCAAATTGGAGAGCAGGTGCATGGCGGAAGCAAAACTGGATACAAAAGCAGAAGTAAAGAAAGAAGGCGCACCCAAGAAAAAAATACTGATGTTCATCATTATCGGCGTGGTGGTAATGGTACTGTTGGTCGGTGGGGGCCTGGCTGCATATCTGTTACTGCGCTCTGATCCTGTTGCTGACGATGCTGGAGGCAACTCTGCGCATAGCGCCGCTGACACAAAGGCAAGCAAGAAAAAAGAAGAAAACAAGCATCCGACGGTATTTGAAAAATTGCCGGTATTCACGGTTAATCTGAATTCGGAAGAGGGCGAGGTTCTTCAGACCGAGATTGCGCTTGAGTTGCCTGATGCCCATGTCCAAGAATCGGTGAAGCAGGTTCTGCCGAAGATTCAAGGGGGCATTAACAAACTGCTCAGTGCCAAGCGCCCTGAAGAGGTAAAAACCCCGGATGGACGTAACAAATTGGAAGTTGAAGTCAAAGGGATGGTCAACAAGATCATCGGAGCGGAAGGCGAGGATGGCGTGCTTTCTGTTAACTTCACTTCATTTATCGTGCGCTGAAACGATATAACCGCTAAGTAGTTTTACAGACCAGAAGAATCATGGCCGACGATATCCTGTCCCAGGAAGAGGTCGACGCGCTACTGCGCGGCGTGACCGGTGAGGAAGACTCAGCCGCCGAGGAATTTGACCCCTCGGCAGTGAGGGCGTATGACATCGGCCGGCAGGAACGGATCGTTCGCGGTCGCATGCCGACGCTGGAAATTCTTAACGAACGTTTCGCTCGCAACCTGCGCATAGCCCTGTTCAACTTCATGCGCCGCAATGCCGAGATTTCGGTTGGTCCGATCAAGGTACAGAAATACGGTGATTTCATCCGTAATCTGGTGGTGCCAACCAATCTGAATTTGATTCACATGAAGCCATTACGTGGTACTGGCTTGTTTATTTTTGATCCGGATTTTGTTTTCCTTGTGGTCGATAATTTGTTTGGTTCGGATGGTCGTTACCACGTGCGCGTGGAAGGTCGCGACTTTACCCCGACCGAGCAACGCATTATCCAACGCTTGTTGGATGTGGTGTTCGAGGAGTACCAGAATGCCTGGAAGCCAGTATTCGAATGCCAGTTCGAGTACGTGCGCTCCGAAATGAATACCCAGTTTGCCAATATTGCTACTCCCACCGAGGTAGTGGTTTCCTATACTTTCAAGATTGAACTAGGTGCAGGTGGCGGCGATTTTCACGTGTGCCTGCCTTATTCGATGATTGAGCCGATTCGCGATCTGTTGTACAGCTCGATGCAGGCAGATCGAATCGAAGCCGATAATCGCTGGCTCAATTTGTTGCGTCGACAGGTGCAGCAAGCCGAGGTTGATCTGGTGGCACATTTCGGCGGTACCCAGGTGACATTGGGTGATGTGATCAAGCTGAAAGCGGGTGATGTGATATCGCTGGAAATTCCAGAAGCAGTGATCGCCGAAGTGGATGGTGTGCCGGTTCTGGAATGCAAATATGGTATTCTCAACGGCCAATACGCCTTGAAGGTGAACAAGATTTTGAGTACGCCGGAATTGATGACCGGCCTGCCGGAAGACGATAGCCACGGAGAGCCAAATGGCTGATGAGAATAACCCCGCCGATGATCAGCAGGATGATGCCGGCGTGATGGACGATTGGGCTGCTGCCTTGGCCGAGCAAGAGGTTGCAGAGACAAATGCTTCGCAGGGCGCTGCTGCGTCCACGGTCAAGCCGGCCGATATTTTTGAACATTTTGATACGCGCAGTTCTGGCACAGGTCCTGCCCAGAATATCGACATGATCATGGATATCCCGGTCACCTTGACCGTGGAACTCGGTCGAACCAAGATCGCTATCCGCAGTCTGCTGCAGCTTGCCCAAGGGTCGGTGGTCGAGCTGGACGGGCTCGCTGGCGAGCCTATGGATGTACTGGTCAATGGTTGCCTGATTGCCCAGGGCGAAGTTGTGGTTGTAAATGAAAAATTTGGGATTAGGTTGACTGACATTATCACTCCGGCGGAACGTATTCGCCGCCTGCATAAATAAAATCATGCGTTTCGCCCGTTTTCTTTTGTCGTTGCCGGCCGGGTTGCCTGTGCTGGCGATAGCTGCTGCATCTGCGCCAGTAACAGAATCCTCAATGGTTGGCAGTATGGTCCAGGTCGTGCTCGCGCTTGGTTTGGTGCTTTGCCTGATCATGTTGGCAGCTTGGTTGATGCGACGATTTTCGCTGATGCCTCGTTCCGCCGGTGGGCTGTTGCGTGTGGTTTCCGGCGTTATGGTCGGACAACGTGAGCGCGTAGTTATTGTCGAGGTGCGTGATCAATGGCTGGTGTTGGGCGTGACCGCTCAAAACGTGAATTTACTTTCCAGTATGCCAAAGCCTGAAGATTCAGAAGAGCCTCGGGAAATTGCTTTGCCATTTGCAGCGAAGCTTGCTCGTGCACTGCAAAAGCAGATGGGAAAAGCCAAGACGCCGGGGCAGGTATGAATCGGCGTATTTTATGTCTGGTCTTGTTTTTTCTGGTGATGCCGGCTTGGGCTGCTGACCCGGGTATTCCTTTGCTGAATGCCACCTCAACGGGGGCCGGCACGGCCTATACGTTGTCAGTTCAGACACTGTTGTTTCTTTCAGCTCTAAGTTTTTTGCCAGCGATTCTGTTAATGATGACCGCCTTCACGCGTGTGATCATTGTACTTTCCCTGTTGCGCCAGGCTTTGGGTGTCATGCAGGCACCGCCGAATCAAGTCGTCGTTGGTCTTTCGCTGTTCCTGACTTTTTTCATCATGGCGCCGGTGTTTGACAAGATAAACAAAGATGCCTATCAACCGTATTCCGAACAAAAAATTACCTTTAACCAAGCCTTGGACAAGGGATCGATCCCACTGAAAGAGTTCATGCTCAAGCAGACCAGGCAAAAAGATCTGGCATTTTTTATCGATGTTTCGGGTGCGCAAAAACCCAATGGTCCCGAAGATGTAAGTTTGCGAGTGCTGGTGCCCGCTTTTGCCACCAGTGAACTGAAAACAGCTTTCCAGATCGGGTTCTTGGTATTTATTCCGTTTTTGATCATTGATGTGGTGGTGGCTAGCATCTTGATGGCTATGGGGATGATGATGGTTTCACCCGTGGTGATCTCTTTGCCGTTCAAATTGATGCTATTCGTGCTGGTTGATGGCTGGACCTTGCTAATGGGTTCGCTCGTCCAGAGTTTTACTCAATGAGGATGGCATCATGACCCCGGAAATGGTGGTGACAATCATGCAGCGAGCGATGGAGGTCATGGTATTGCTGGCGGGCCCCTTGTTGCTTTCAACACTGATTATTGGTTTGGTCGTCAGTATTTTTCAGGCGGCAACCCAAATTAATGAAGCCACCTTGTCGTTTATTCCCAAATTGCTGATGGCGTTCCTGGTGATTGTGTTTGCCGGTCCTTGGATGCTGCAGGTGATTACGGATTATACGATCCGCTTGTATCAGAGCATTCCGCAGATTATTGGTTGATGTTTACCGTTACCCAAGGCCAGATCGATACTTGGCTCGCTTTGTTCTGGTGGCCCTATCTGCGAATTTTTGGCCTGTTGCTGGCCGATCCATTCTTCTCCAGTAAATCTATTCCAATGCGGGTGCGTATCGGATTGTCAATTATGTTGGCCATATTGGTCGCGCCTAATTTGCTTGATTTGCCTGTTGTATCTGTGGTTTCCCCGGAAGGCGCACTCATTGCGGTGAAAGAATTGCTTATCGGCTTGTCGATTGGCTTTGTTGTTCGTTTGGTGTTTTCCGGAATGGAAATGGCTGGTCACCTGTCTGGTCTGCAAATGGGGCTGGGGTTTGCCAGCTTTTATGATCCGCAGCATTCCACCAATGTCCCGATTGTGTCCCAGTTTCTCAGTTTATTCATGTTGCTGGTTTTTCTGGCGTTTAACGGACACCTGATTGTGCTGCGAGCACTGTTTGATAGTTATACCCAGTTGCCGATCAAGGCCGGATTGCCAGGTGCTGGAGGGCTGCGTTTGATGGCGGACTATGGGGCAATCATTTTTCGGGCAGGCGTAACACTTTCACTGCCGGTGGTGGCGGCACTGCTGGTAACCAATCTTGCCATTGGTGTGATGACTCGTGCCGCGCCGCAACTCAATGTTTTTGCCATTGGTTTCCCGATCACGTTAGGAATCGGGTTGGTGGCACTTTACCTGCTGCTGCCTTTTCTCGTGCCTCATGTTGACGCACTGCTTGGTGATATGGGCCGTTTTTGGATAAAACTGATGCACGCCTATGGGGTGTGAATAATTCTTGATTGTCCCACTCGACTATTTGCAGCGGGTATAATTGTTCCAGATTCTTAATGTGAGATTTTTTCCATGGTCGCTGCGATTGCCGATGTGCAAAATTCGCCCGATACCCGCAATATCGCTATCAATAAAGTAGGCATCAAGTCGATCCGCCACCCTGTTCGAGTCTCTGACCGGGCTGATGGCGAACAATATACGGTTGCTATCTTTGATATGTTTGTGTTTTTGCCCCAGCACTTCAAGGGCACACATATGTCACGGTTTGTCGAAATTCTGAATAGTCACGAAAAAGCAATTTCTGTCGATTCGTTTGAAACGATCCTGCGTGAAATGTGCGTACGTCTGGAAGCTCAATCCGGCTACCTGGAAATGCGTTTTCCGTTTTTCATTAACAAGCAAGCGCCCGTTTCGGGAGTGAAAAGCTTGATGGATTACGATGTGACCTTGGTGGGTGAGATTAAAAATGGCAAGTTCGAGATGCGCCTCAAGGTATTGGTGCCTGTGACTAGCCTGTGTCCATGCTCGAAGAAGATTTCTGAATATGGGGCACACAATCAGCGCTCTCATGTCACTGTGACCGCTACGCTTGCCGAGCATGTCTGGATCGAAGAGATCGTGGATCTGGTTGAAAAAGAGGCTTCATGCGAGTTGTATGGCCTGCTTAAACGTCCAGATGAAAAATTTGTGACTGAACATGCGTACGATAATCCAAAGTTTGTGGAAGACATGGTGCGCGATGTTGCGGCACGTCTGACTGCTGATGCACGGATCGCCGCCTATGTGGTTGAATCGGAAAATTTCGAATCCATCCACAACCACTCGGCTTACGCGCTAATCGAGCACGATAAACGCTAGGAATGGATGCGTTGGCATCCGGGTGCAAAACACAAGGGGCCGGTTAATCCGGCCCCTTGTTGTTTCTAATGAATAGTTTCGGTGGCGATTATTCAAACCAGATCATGCTCGCCATTCTTCCTGTTACACCATCTCGCCGGTAGGAAAAGAAAGTTTCGTGCTCAGTGAATGTGCAGCGATCGCCGCCATAGATCTGGGTTACGCCGCAAGCAGAAAGGCGCTGTCGTGCTAGCTGATACAAATTGGCTAGCCATTTTCCATCGTTTGCACTTGGACGGAATGCGCTCTCCGCTGCATGGTCTTGTGCAACAAATGCTGCACGGACTTCCGGGCCAACTTCAAAGGCATTCGGTCCGATTGCCGGTCCCAGCCATGCCAATATCTCACCGGGCGGGGTTTGCATGGCTTTGACCGTCGCCTCTAGTACGCCGGCATTTAGCCCGCGCCATCCCGCGTGCGCTGCACCCACCGCCGTGCCGTGGATATCGCAGAATAGGACAGGCAGGCAGTCGGCGGTCATGATTGCGCAGATGCGGTAAGCCATGCGAGTGAAAGCGGCATCGGCTTCGGCGTGCGGACAAGTGCAAGCAGCATTCACGACGGTTTTGCCGTGCACTTGTGTTAGCCACAGAGGTTCCATTGGAGCGTGTTGACCTATCAATGCCCGGTTGGCTGCTACGGCTTGCGGGTTGTCGCCGACATGGTCGCCAAGGTTTAATGTGGCATAAGGGCCAGTGCTGACGCCCCCGCTGCGTATGGTGCTTAGTGCCTTGATATTGCGGGGGGCTGGCCAGTCGGGGGTGATAAATTCAAAATCATTCTTTGACATAGATGACTTCGCACTCACCATCGTCCTCCTCGTTCCAGCTTTCTTCGCTGCCCCAGTCTTCTTCGCTCATTCCGGCATCGGCGCGTAGTGCATGTAACAGAGTGTTCAAATCGTCGGGAATGGGTGCTTTCCAGCTCATGGTTTTGCCGGTTAATGGGTGCTGGAGCGAGAGCTTGCGAGCGTGCAATGCCTGGCGGTGGAAATCTTCCAATGCCAGGTTGAGTTCAATGGAAGCAAGGCGGGGCTTGCCTCCGTAAACCGGGTCGGCGGCAAGGGGGTGACCAATGTGGGCCATATGCACCCGGATCTGATGGGTGCGTCCGGTTTCCAGTCGGCATTCGATTAGCGTATGCGTGGCAAATTGTTCAAGCGCTCGCCAGTGCGTGGTTGCCGGTTTCCCGGTATGGACTACGGCCATTTTGATCCGTTCTCGCGGATGCCGGCCAATGGGGGCTTCGATGGTGCCTTTGCCTGCGAGTTTGCCTTGGGCGATCGCTAAATAGTGGCGCTTCACTGTACGTGCCTGCAATTGCTGCACCAGGTTGTTCTGCGCTTGCAACGTACGTGCCACAACCATTAGCCCGGTGGTGTCCTTGTCGAGCCGATGAACGATGCCGGCGCGTGGTATCGTCTTCAGTTCCGGGTAGGAAAACAGCAAGCCGTTAAGCAAGGTGCCCGTCCAGTTTCCGCTGCCCGGGTGAACAACCAAACCAGCGGGTTTGTTCAGAACCAAAATACTGGCGTCTTCAAATACAACGTCAAGCGGAATTTTTTCGGCGGTGAACGCAGTTTCTTCGGGGTCTGGCTGGGCTTGCAGGGTAATCTGTTCTCCGCCCCATACTTTGTCTTTGGGGCGAAGGACCTTGCTGTCAACCGTGACTAGCCCTTCTTTGATCCAGTTGGTCAATCGGCTGCGAGAAAATTCAGGGAATAACGTCGCAAGTGCTGCATCCAGTCGATCGCCTGCGAGTTTTGCAGGAATCGTCAGAACACGCACTTCGGCGAAGTCGCTATAATCGTCGAGTTCAATATTGGAATTCATCATGAACCAGATTCTAACCCGAATCCTTGCTGCTGCCTGCCTGGCTCTTTTTATTGCCGGCTGTTCCGCTAGTCCGGATGAAAATGACGAAACCCGCGGCTGGAGTGCGGAAAAGATTTATTCGGAAGCCAAGGACGAGCAGGCAATCAAAAATTATGATCATTCAAACAAGCTTTTGGAAAAATTAGAGGCGCGTTTCCCTTATGGTCGCTATGCCCAGCAGGCGCAACTTGAGATTGCCTACAACGACTATAAAGATTCGGAGCCTGCGCTGTCCTTGGTGGCCATTGATCGCTTTGTGAAGCAGAATCCGACGCATCCGAGTATGGATTACGCGTTGTATTTGCGCGGGTTGGTGGCGTTCAATGAGGCGCAAGGGTTCATGTCGCAATTGGTGAAGCAGGATATGTCCGAGCGCGATCCGAAAAATGCCAAGGAATCATTTGAGGCGTATCGGGAGCTGGTCAATCGTTTCCCCGATAGCAAATATGCGCAGGATGCTCGTGTTCGAATGGGCTACCTGATTGGCGCGTTGGCTACGCATGAATTGCATGTCGCACATTATTACTACAAGCGCGGGGCTTATCTGGCAGCCGCCAATCGGGGCAAGTTGCTAATCGAGACCTACGGTAATACCAAGCAAGTGGAAGGAGCCTTGGGCATTATGGTGCTTGCTTACGACAAGCTGGGTCTGGTCCAATTGCGCGATGACGCAAAACGCACGCTCTTGAAAAATTATCCTGATAGCAAGGTGTTGCAAGAGGATTTTCTGTCTGATCGTTGGTGGTGGTCGCCAATTTAAGCGGTTTCACCGGCGGTCTCGTTGAAGGGATTAGGGTTTTCCGGTAGAATTCAGCCAATTTTGCGCAACGAAAACGGGATGGGTTCGTCTATCCCGTTTTTCTACATGCGTATCCGGAAAATCACTTTTTGGGCGCAATGCCCAGGAGCCGCCAGTGTCCAAACCAGCACTTCTCGCACTTGCCGACGGCACTTTGTTTCACGGTACCTCGATAGGCGCCGATGGCGAAACTATTGGCGAAGTTGTTTTTAATACCGCAATGACCGGCTATCAGGAAATTCTGACCGATCCCTCTTACTGCCACCAACTTGTCACGTTGACCTATCCGCATGTCGGAAACTATGGTGTGAATTCGGAAGATGCCGAATCGCGTGGTGTTTTCGCAGCAGGTCTGATTATTCGTGATCTGCCTTTGCTGCATTCCAATTTCCGGGCTGAAATGGGCTTGTCTGAGTATCTGGTTCTGAACAAGACCGTAGCGATCGCTGATATTGATACCCGCAAGCTCACGCGTATCTTGCGGGAGAAAGGCGCCCAGCCTGGCTGCATCATGACGGGCGATACCATTGATGCGGCAGCTGCTGTTGAAAAAGCCAAATCATTTGGTTTCATGGCAGGGCAGGATCTGGCCAAGGTTGTATCCTGTGATAAGTCCTATGAGTGGGATATTCGTGAATGGCGCCTGGGAGTGGGGTATCCGCTCCAGTCGCATCCGAAATTCAAGGTGGTCGCGTACGATTTTGGGGTGAAGCACAATATCTTGCGCATGCTGTCCGAGCGTGGTTGCCATTTGACGGTGGTTCCGGCGCAAACACCGGCCAGTGAAGTGCTGGCCATGAATCCCGATGGCATCTTCCTCTCCAATGGCCCTGGAGACCCAGAACCGTGTGACTATGCGATTGCAGCGATCAAAACATTCCTTGAGAAAAATGTGCCGGTATTCGGTATTTGCCTCGGGCATCAGTTGCTTGGTATTGCTGCGGGTGGCAAGACCAGCAAGATGAAGTTTGGCCATCATGGCGCAAACCATCCGGTGCAGGATCTGGATAACAAGCATGTGATGATTACCAGCCAGAATCATGGCTTTCAGGTGGATGAAACCAGTCTGCCAGCCAATGTGCGCGTGACGCACCGTTCCCTGTTTGACGGTACAGTGCAGGGCATCGCACTGACCGATAAGCCGGCGTTCAGCTTCCAGGGCCACCCGGAAGCCAGTCCTGGCCCGCACGATGTGGCCTATCTTTTCGACAAGTTTATCGCCGCGATGGCTGGGCACAAGTAAAGGTTAAGCAATGCCGAAACGTACAGACATTAAATCCATCCTGATTATTGGCGCTGGTCCGATCATTATCGGCCAGGCCTGCGAATTCGATTACTCCGGTGCACAAGCCTGCAAAGCGCTGCGTGAAGAGGGGTACAAGGTCATTCTGGTTAACTCGAATCCGGCTACGATCATGACCGATCCGAATATGGCGGACGTGACCTACATCGAGCCGATTACCTGGCAGATTGTCGAAAAAATCATTGAAAAAGAACGCCCGGACGCGATTTTACCGACCATGGGTGGTCAGACTGCGCTCAATTGCGCGCTGGATTTGTGGCACCACGGCGTACTCGACAAATACAAGGTCGAGCTGATCGGCGCGCAGCCTGAAGCCATCGACAAGGCGGAAGACCGCCAGAAATTCAAAGCCGCGATGACCAAGATCGGCCTGGGTTCAGCTCGCTCGGCGATTGCCCATACGCTCGAAGAAGCGCTGGCGGCTCAACAACAGACTGGTTTCCCGGCCATTATTCGCCCGTCGTTCACGATGGGTGGTTCGGGCGGCGGCATTGCCTACAATATTGAAGAGTTCATCGAAATCTGTACCCGAGGTCTGGACCTTTCCCCGACCAAGGAATTGTTGATCGAAGAATCGCTGCTGGGTTGGAAAGAGTATGAAATGGAAGTCGTTCGTGACCGCAACGACAACTGCATCATCGTCTGCTCGATCGAAAACTTGGACCCGATGGGTGTGCATACCGGCGATTCGATTACCGTTGCCCCGGCACAAACACTGACCGACAAGGAATATCAGATTCTGCGTAATGCCTCAATCGCGGTGTTGCGTGAAATCGGTGTTGATACTGGTGGTTCTAATGTGCAGTTCTCGGTTAATCCAGACGATGGCCGCATGATCGTGATTGAAATGAATCCGCGGGTATCGCGCTCGTCGGCACTGGCGTCCAAGGCAACCGGTTTCCCGATTGCCAAGGTGGCGGCCAAGTTGGCGGTCGGTTACACGCTGGACGAACTGAAGAACGACATCACAGGCGGCCTGACGCCGGCCTCTTTTGAGCCTTCGATCGACTACGTTGTCACCAAGATTCCGCGTTTCGCGTTTGAAAAATTCCCGCAAGCCAATGATCGTCTGACTACGCAAATGAAGTCGGTCGGTGAAGTGATGGCGATTGGCCGCACGCAGCAGGAATCGCTGCAAAAAGCCCTGCGCGGCCTCGAAACTGGCATGTCCGGCTTTGACGAAATCACCACGGATCGCGCCAAAATCGAGGCTGAAATTGTCAGTCCTGGTCCGGAACGTTTGTGGTATGTCGCGGATGCTTTCCGTATTGGTTTGAGTCTGGAAGACATCTATCTGCTCACCAAGATCGACCGTTGGTTCCTGGTGCAGATTGAAGATTTGCTGAAAGACGAAGCAGCTTTGCGCGGCCAGCGTGTCGATCAAATCGACGCAGCAACATTCCGCAAGCTCAAGCGTAAGGGGTTCTCCGACCGCCGTTTGGCAACCTTGCTCGGGTGTGATCAAGCGGCAGTGCGCAAGGCGCGCCATGCTTTCAATATCCGCCCCGTGTACAAGCGTGTAGATACCTGTGCAGCCGAATTCGCCACCAATACGGCTTACATGTATTCGACCTACGAGGAAGAATGCGAAGCCGCCCCAACCAATGCCAAGAAAATCATGGTGCTGGGTGGTGGTCCTAACCGGATTGGCCAAGGGATCGAGTTCGATTATTGCTGTGTGCATGCGGCGTTGGCGCTGCGCGAAGATGGTTACGAAACCATCATGGTCAACTGCAATCCGGAAACTGTTTCAACTGACTACGATACCTCCGACCGCTTGTATTTTGAGCCGCTGACGCTGGAAGACGTGCTGGAAATCGTCAATGTGGAAAAGCCGGTTGGCGTAATTGTTCAGTATGGCGGTCAAACTCCGTTGAAGTTGGCGCGTGCGCTGGAAGCCAATGGCGTACCTATTATCGGTACCAGTCCGGACATGATCGATGCGGCCGAAGATCGCGAACGTTTCCAGAGGCTGTTGCAAGATTTGGGTCTGCGCCAACCGCCGAACGCGACAGCGCGTACCGAAAAAGATGCGCTGGTATTGGCTGAAAAGCTCGGCTACCCACTGGTGGTTCGCCCATCCTATGTGCTGGGTGGTCGTGCCATGCAGATTGTGCATTCCGAGGAGGACTTGGCCCGCTATATGCGTGAAGCGGTAAAGGTTTCCAACGACAGCCCCGTGCTGCTTGATCGCTTTTTGAATGATGCGATTGAAGTGGATGTGGATGCAATTTCCGACGGCACGGAAGTGCTGATCGGCGGCATTATGGAACACATTGAGCAGGCTGGGGTGCATTCGGGTGATTCGGCGTGCTCGTTGCCGCCGTACAGCTTGTCGAAAGAAATTCAGGACGAATTGCGTCGTCAGACCGTGCAAATGGCGCTGGCGCTGAAAGTGATCGGTCTGATGAATGTGCAGTTTGCGATTCAGCAGCAGAACGGCGAATCGGTTGTGTATGTGCTTGAAGTGAATCCACGTGCATCGCGTACCGTGCCTTACGTTTCCAAGGCAACCAGCCTGCCGCTTGCCAAGATTGCAGCGCGTTGCATGGCTGGACAGTCGTTGCAAAGTCAGGGTGTTTTGCATGAAGTGATTCCCCCTTACTTCTCGGTCAAGGAGGCGGTATTCCCCTTTGTCAAGTTCCCGGGGGTGGATACTATTCTTGGGCCGGAAATGAAGTCGACTGGCGAAGTCATGGGCGTGGGTGATACCTTTGCTGAAGCCTTTGTAAAAAGCCAGTTGGCTGCTGGCGTGACATTACCGACCTCGGGCAATGTGTTTATCTCGGTGCGTGAGGGTGATAAGCCAGGTGTCGTTGAATGTGCGAGCATCTTGGTGCAGCTTGGCTTCAAGGTTTATGCCACAAAAGGAACGGCAGCAACGATTTCTGCAGGGGGTGTTGCAGTCCATGCGGTAAACAAGGTGATGGAAGGGCGACCGCATATCGTGGATATGATCAAAAATGGCGAAATGGCCATGATCATCAATACGGTGGATGAACGTCGCCAGGCCATTCAAGATTCATACTCGATTCGTCATGAGTCGCTTAAGGCCAAGTTGCCGGTGTATACCACGCTCGCAGGGGCTCGTGCTGCATGCTTGGGGATGCGCGATCTTGGCGAAATGCGCGTTTACGACGTTCAGGGCTTGCACTCACGTATCAAAGCCTGATAACGTAACGGTCATGACAACAGGCCGCCGTCCCAAGGGACGGCGGCTCTTCTTTTGGCGCGGGGACGGACGACCGCGAGGAGCAAAACGATATGATCAAGACCCCGCTAACGGTGGTTGGTGTAGAAAAACTCAAGACGGAATTGCAGCGCTTGAAAAGCGTAGAGCGTCCTGCCGTAATTGCTGCGATTGCGGAAGCACGCTCGCACGGCGATCTTTCCGAAAATGCGGAATACGATGCGGCCAAAGAGAAGCAAGGATTTATCGAAGGTAGAATTGCCGAGGTGGAGAGTAAGCTTTCCAATGCGCAAGTGATCGATCCTGCGGATTTGGCAGTGACGGCAGAGGGGCGTGTCGTATTTGGTGCGACTGTGGCTCTTGAGGATCTCGATGCAGGCTCAAATGTGACCTACCAAATTGTTGGTGATGATGAGGCGGATCTGAAGTCAGGAAAGATTTCGGTTTCCAGTCCAATTGCCCGGGCATTGATCGGGAAATACGCGGGCGATGTTGCTGAAGTGCAAGCGCCGGGTGGTATTCGCGAGTTTGAAGTGCTGGATGTTAAGTACATCTGAGAGAGGGAATGACGTGTGAGGAGGAGGTGTACACTATGACCTACATAAACCTCCTCGCGTCTTGCACATTATGGGAAGCAAACTCAAAAGTATTTTGACCGCACTTTGGATTGGCGGAATGTGGGTGATCGGTGTGATCGTTGCGCCGATCCTGTTTGGCAGTGTTGATAAATCCGTCGCCGGCATGCTGGCAGGAAAGATGTTCAATGCGATTGGCTGGGTTGGTGTCGTTGCAGGAATCTATCTGGCAATTTGGTGGATTTGGGTTGATGGATTTCGGGCGTTTCGCTCGGGAATGTTATGGTTGGTGATTGGCATGTTGACGTGCACATTGATCAATCAATTTGCGGTTTTTCCCATTATTGCCAGCTTTAAACCTGCGGTCAGTAATGCCACAGAGGGTGTGTTTGGTGGCGGACTATCCAGCTGGCACACAATCTCCAGTCTGATTTGTTTGGTGCAGAGTGTGCTGGGCGTGCTGTATGTGTGGGGAGAGGGCGGGAAGTAGTGGGTGGGGCAGTGTTGAACATGCTGCGCTGCCACCCTTTGCTGCTCATTTCAGTCTTACTTCTTTTTCGGCAGCACAATTTTTCGTTTGTCTTCTACGCCAGGACGGTAAATCAATAACAATTTGCCAATGTGCTGGACGGCGGCCGCATCGAGATCAGTACAGATTTGTTGCAGGTATTGTTCACGCAATGCCCGGTCGTCGCCGAGTACGCGAATCTTGATAAGTTCGTGCGCATCAAGACTAACAGCAATTTCACGAATCACGGCATCGGTCAGTCCGTTGTTGCCAATCATCACCACTGGGTTAAGATGGTGGGCGAGGCTCTTCAGATACCGACGCTGGTCCGACGTAAGTTCAATCATTTGACAATTCCTTGAAAAAGCAGGCAATTCTACCCGATGGCACGCAGCAAGACCAGCAACGCTTGGTTGCACGAACACGTAAACGATCACTATGTCCAGTTGGCGCAAAAGGATGGTTACCGTGCGCGCGCAGCTTACAAACTGCTGGAAATTAACGACAAGGATCATCTATTAAAGCCCGGACTGTGGGTGGCTGATCTTGGGGCAACTCCTGGGAGCTGGTCTCAGGTGGCAAGTACGGTTGTCGGTAATTCGGGCCGGATTTTTGCACTGGATATTCTTGAAATGCATCCGATTCCGGGTGTTGAGTTCCTGCAAGGGGATTTTCGCGACGCAGAAGTGCTCGGTCAGTTTGTCGAGATGCTCGGTGACCGACAATTGGATCTTGTGATTTCCGATATGGCACCCAATATCACCGGTAATGCGGTAACAGATCAGGCGCGAAGCATCTACCTTTGTGAACTTGCGCTCGAATTTTCGCAGGATCACTTGAAACCTGGAGGCAGTTTTTTGGTCAAGGTCTTTCAGGGGTATGGATTTAATGAGTTCATGGCTGCGATGCGCGATCAATTCTCGGTTGTGGTATCGCGCAAGCCCAAGGCCTCGCGTGATCGAAGTAATGAAATTTATCTGCTCGGCAAACAGAAAAAAGTCTGACGGAGTAAAATCAGGCTTGAAACCGCCCGGTTGTCGGGCAACAGGAGTCAATGCGTGAATAATATTGGCAAGAATGTCGCCATCTGGTTGATAGTCGGCTTGGTGCTGATGACGGTGTTTAACCAGTTTACCAAGCGGCAAGATACTGCTCCGGTAGTGGCCTATTCGCAATTTATGGTTGAAGTCGAGGCGGATAAAGTTGCCACGGTTTCAATCGAAGGCTATCCACTGCGTGGCCAATGGATTCGTGGCAAACGTACCGATGGTACGACCTTTTCATCCTTTGCCCCTTTCGATTATCGACTGGTGGATACGCTGCTCAAGCACAATGTAAAGTTTGAAGCAAAGCCGGAAGAAGAGCCGTC
>JARLJJ010000631.1 GCA_031291275.1 Formivibrio sp. | reverse complement strand
CGGTCAGGCTGAAAATCGGCGACACCGAAATTGATCTGGCGCGGCAGACGGCCATGCGCGGCAAGAAGGAAATTCACCTCACGGCCAAGGAATTTGCCATGCTGCGGCTCCTCGCCGAGGCGGACGGCGAACCCGTCACGCGCGAGAAGTTCCTCGACGTCGTCTGGGGCTACACGGCCTTCCCCACCACGCGCACGGTGGACAATCACATGGCCAGCCTGCGCGCCAAGCTGGAGAAAAATCCGGACGACCCGCGCTGGTTGAAGACCGTTCATGGGGTGGGCTACCGGCTTGACCTGACCGTAGACTGACAGGTGCGTGGCCTGCACTACCCGGAGTGCGCCCGTCCTCGGGCGCTGCAACGTGGCGCGGGAAGAACGCTTGGCCTGCCCATGCTCCGGCGCGGGGACGGAATGGTGAATCCGTTTTATCGGCCTGAAAGTCTCCCGGTATCTGTATCCATCGGTGGTTGTCTGCATGATTTACAAAATCGTGGTCCTTCGATGTTGGGCGTCGAATGTTGGATGTTGAATGTTGGATGTTCGAGCCCGTCGAAAGCATCGGCTACCCCTCTTGACGCCCTTGACGCCTGCCCGCCACACGTTTTTCTTGCAGTTTTTCTAATCTTTTGTCAGTGTCGTTATCAGTGCTGACCTTCAGCACCTTTGGGGGGAAAAGGCCATCACGGTTAGAACGGTAAAAATCAACAATAGTGAAATTGATGAAAACAATTGGGGGTGTCTTTTTTCTGGCGGTAATGTGTTTTTCGCAAAGTCTGCTTTACGCCCAAACTGCCGTCGAGTTGGTTGCCGGGTCGCAGGGGTTGCAACTCGTCCCCTACGGTAATCTGCCGCCTTTTGGGACCTACTGGGAAGCAATGCCTGGCGGGGTGTTTGCACCCTTACCAACTCAGCCAGTCAATCCCACCATGCCTGTTTATGCGATAACTTCTGACATTTTCCTTGTCGATGCCACCGAAGGTCAGGCGCTGGCCAATTCCGCCTTACAAGCCGAGGAAATTGCCGTCGTGAACCTAATCGACAATGTCCAATCAGCGGCGGCGAACGAGCAAGTCCGAACACTGGCTCGGGCAATGGGGTTGCATGTTCCCGAGGATGATAACGGTTCGCTTACGGACAGCAGCGCCTTCACAGTTGACACCAACGGCCTTTGGCTTGAGATTACGAACGTCTCAAATGGCTGGTCCTACTTGAATTTGCACAACGGGACAAATCAGGTTTACTCAATTTTTGGCACGACGAATCTAATGACCCCTTGGAAGGTCGAAACGGAAGTGTGGCCCACCGACACGAATTGTATGCCGTTTGCAGTTCAAAACCTGAACCGGCAAGACCTTTTCTTGCGCGCACAAGACTGGACCGGCGTAACCAGCGGCACCAACACAGTTCCGGACTGGTGGCTCTGGGCGTATTATCAAACCACGGCGCTTTCGGATAGCAGCCTGGACACCTATGGCCATACCTTGCTGCATGATTACAGCGTTGGCCGTGACCCCAACGTGATTGAGTACAATTTGCTCTTCCCCAGCACCTATGTGCAAAGCAGCTTTGTCACCGGCAGTTTGCAAGTAATGGCCGGGGTCCCCTACTACGAAGCGATACTGGTCAATGACACGAATCTGGCGGACGCGGACTGGCAGCCGTTTACAACCACCAACGTGAGCTTGAGGCTGGACGGCGGCAACGGTGTCTATGACGTCTGGCTTGGCTTGCGCGGCTGGCTGCCGGACGCGCATCAGACGTGGCAGGAAGCGCGGTTTACGCTGTATTCAGCGCCGCTGACGCTGACCCTGGACCAGCCAACCACCTTCATGGCAAACAAATCGACGATTCAGTTGCTGGGGCACAGTCGCGCGACCCTGGCGAGCCTG
>JARLJJ010000630.1 GCA_031291275.1 Formivibrio sp. | reverse complement strand
TCGACGATTCCCGCCTGCCCACAATGCGCAATGGAAAACACTTACCCGGACGGCGAAAACTACGTCTGCCCGGATTGCGCGCACGAATGGCCGATGACCGCCGCCGCGAGCGCTGACGAAGCCGACGAGCGCGTTGTCAAAGACGCCAACGGCAACCCGCTGGCCGACGGCGACGCCGTGGTGCTGATCAAGGACCTGAAGGTGAAAGGCTCGTCAATCACGCTGAAAATGGGCACCAAGGTGAAAAGCATTCGCCTTGTCGGCGGCGATCACGAAGTGGACTGCAAGATGGACGCAGGCAACTTCATGCTGAAGGCTGAGTATCTGAAGAAGGTTTGAAGCGACGCGTGGGCGAACTGAACCGGCTGGAGCGCAAAGGTCCGTGGCTGGCCGGTGCGCAGCGAGCCGACCCGTTGATGTCAGAATCGATGGAGCACGCCAATGCGCAGCACCATCTGACTATTGGCGCCTCCTCCTGGATCGCCGATCACACGCGGACTCGAGCCGATTCCAGCCTGCACCGGCACCTCCACGCCGGCCACAGTGTTGCTACCCGACGCCATTTGCCGAATCGCCACAGCATAAACGGCCATACGCTTCGACATGGCATAGTCCAGCGCCACGTTGACTTGATTCCACCTGCCGCTGGACGCGCCCACAAGCGTCGAACGCGTATAGCCGAGCGCAAGGCCGAATACAGCCGTCAGGGCGTACCTGCCCCCTATTTCGAGGTTATCGAGTTTTGATGCGGCGCCGGCCCTCGGCGCCAACGTGGTGCGGGTGACGTTAGCCCAGACGCGCATTGCGCCGATGATGCAACGCGCGCCCACGGCGTAAGTGCCCAGATGACGCAGATCGCCCACCCTAACGTTCGCGACGGTGATGCTGGGCAGCGGTGCCGTCGGGCCACTCAGAAAATGGATGCCGGTGTACGCCGCACCCATGGCAAACGATTCGCTGATGTAGTTCAGTCCCACGCTGTACGCGTTCGATAAAACATCGTGACCCGCGTCGCTCGCCGCTTCCGTCCGGTTGGTGAATGCAGCCATGCCGCCAATCTCCAACCTGTAAAATTTCGTGATACTAATCTTCACTGCGTTACTGACGCGTCCAGATGCCAACTGATCGATGTCATTGATATGATAGGCGTAGTTGCCCGCGGCCGACTGGCTTCCCATCGTGTAGTTGCTACCTACGTACAACGCCGACAATGCGGTTTGGCGCCCAAACGTCAGCGCGCCGATACCGCGCATCGACACGCCGAGATAAGCGATGCGAGCGAGCGCACTGCTTTGCGATGACTCGCCACCACTTGTGCCGAAACCTCTTTCCAGTACAAAAGTCGCGCTGAGTGCATTGCCAAGCTTGTGCATGCCGCGCAGGCCCCATCGATTGCCGCGTGCGACGCCGTCAGCGTACCTGAGCAACGGCGAACGCCCCCCGGAGGCCGCCGCGTTCGACACGTAGCTCAATCCGGCGTCCACCAAGCCGTAAGCCGTCACGCCGCGCTCGGCGCGTGCGTCCTCTGCGACACTGCTCATCAACGATGTGAGTATATGGACGGGCACCACTCGGCGCCGGCTCGCCATGACGGACATGAACCGCTCGAGCCACCCCGCGCCTGTCATTGCTCGGGCGGGAGGTGGTGGCGAGCGAGTCGAGTTGCGCAAATCATTGCGGTGCAGTAAGCGGCGAAGCACAGCAGTGCCCCAAGACCGAGCACCATACGCAGCCCCAAAAGTGGCGCTGACGCGCCGAGCCACAAGGCATTCAGTGCCGGTCCACCACGATAAATGACGCCGTACAACGCGAGCACGCGCCCTCGCATCGTTTGCGGCACCGACAGGTGAATCAACGTTTGGGCGCCGATACCCGTCACGACCACCGAAAAGCCCATCGCAAAGAAAAGGACAATCGCCAGTCGAAAATTGTGCGTGAGCGATAAAGCTAGCGCACAAAGCGATGCGCTCAGAACGTGCAACCTGATCAAGGTCATTAACAATTTTGTCTGGCCACGGCTGCCAAACCATACGCCGCCCACCAGCGCGCCGGCGCCTGTCGCCGCCACAAGTGACGCAAAGCCTTGCGGGCCACGCTGCAACAGTTCACCGGCAATCGCCGGTGCCATGTCCGGAACGCCGCGAATGCACACGGCGGACGCCGCCAGGATCACGAGGGTCGCCCGCAGCGGGACGTTCGACAGCAGGTAGCGAACTCCGCCGGTGATATCGCTTAGCCAATACAACGGCAGTGCAGATTCAGCCGGATGTGGTTGAACTGGAATGAGAAAGAACACGGCGATGAACGCGGCGTAGCTGAGCGCGTTGAACAAAAACAACGCTGCAGGATCCAGCTTCAGCAGCAATGCTCCCGCAATGGCCGGACCGACAAAGCGCGCGAGATTGAAGCATAGCGAATTGATTGCGACCGCCGAAGCGACCCTCCGCTGCGGCACCAGCGTTGCGATCCATGAGAGCCGTGCGGGCTGGCACAGCGCGCTTGCTATGCCCGATATGAATGTCACAGCAAGGAGCCACTCCATCGAGCTGGCATGACTCAAAAGCAGACCGGCCTGCAAGACGGCCATTGCCGCCCCCACATACTGACAATACAGAATGATGCGGCGCCGGTCGCAACGGTCCGCAATGACGCCGGCTATCGGTGCAAGAAGCACCGTCGGAAAAAGATCCGCCAACGCGAGGATACCGAGCCACATGCTCGAATGGCTTGCCTCCCATGCAAGCCATCCTGTGCCGATCCGCTGCACCCAGGTCCCGACCAAAGACAGGCTGTTACCGAAAATAAACAGCCTGAAGTCCTTGCAGGCCAGTGCGCCGAACCGCTTACTCTCGCGCACGAGCTAACGCTGAAAGAGGTGCAACAATGGGCGCAGTCCGAGCGCGCGAGAAAGTAGTGGAATGACGCTTAACTGTCTTCATGAGTGCGTTGCTCCGAGGGAACTCAGCACCGCCATCTTTCGCCCGTCCTGCGCGATGTTGACTTTGCGCGCCCGGCTAACTCGCGATCCGTACCCGACGATCGCGCCGCTGGCGATCATGACCACGAGATCCCGAAAGCAGGACTCTCCGTCAATCTCAAAGTCGGATTCAACATATTGCTGCACGACATAGCCGAGCGATGAGGTCTTGTTTATCAGTTGCCGCCATGCACGATCGTCGTAATCACGGCCGACATGAACCGACGCTCCGCGCGTTCCGTACGGATGCTTGATGACGAAGTCGTCCTTGTCATCGATCACGTCTCTTTGCGTGATACCGTCACCCAGCTTCCAGCTCATCGGAATGATGGTGCCGATAGCCGCACGATCGGTATCATCGAAGAGATAAGAGAAACGGGGATCGGACATCACCGCCACGCATAGCTTGTTGTCACCGATCCAACGCCCCGCCAGCGATGACTGAACCACAAGTCGGCCTTCTACGATACTTCGGCAGAACTGATTCCATTGCGGGACGTCCTGAATGGCGCGCTGCACACCATATTTCAGGTAGGCAAGCTGGAACGATTGCTCATCGCTCTGGTTGATCTGCTCGGGCGTGAGCATGACCGAATGCAGGCCGATCGCCTCAAGCCGCTTCTTCAGATGAGGTAATTCGAGAATATTTCCGCCCTCTGGATGCAAGAGTCCAATGCCTTTGACGTCACACATGCCACGTTGACGCGCTAACTTTGACAGCCATGTGGCAACCCAGTCCTCGCGCTCAAACGTGGACGACGCACCGCCCCATGAGCCGATAAGCTCCGACGTAAATGGCGCCTCGCGCCAGTAGCGGTTGATCAAACCCGCGTACACGATTCCACCGGGCGCATTACAGTTGAACTCAATGATTTTGAGTTCCGATAGCGTGCGCCCCATCAGGTCGAATCGGCATAGATCGACGTTGTTATTGGCGGGATGAGCATCCTCCCGCACCCACTGCTTCAGTGGGCCTGGAATGTCCAGAAACGCCTGAAGATTCGCGTCTGCACGATACGCCGCGACGATCTTCTGCAAAGCACCGTATACGATCGTGACTCGCTTCTCCAGGATCGCCTGCGCTTCAGCGTGCAGTGCGCAGACCCCAGACATAACCGGATACGGGCGCGACTGGTTGCCCTCAAAGCTCATCGCCAGATTGTCGTCTGCGGTGCGACGCTGCACATGGGAATAGGCCTGGTTAAATTCTGCGTTCGAATGATTCTTTTCTAATGTTATCCAGTCCTTATCTGGATCAAAGATCGGAAGATCGCAAACATCTGAACTATTCACGCAAAACTCCTTGACATAAATTCAAACAAAAATTCATCCCTGATAAATCCATAATATTTATCAAAATACTATTTATCGAAACAGATTCGACGACACATATAATTACACAAATTAAATTACGGAATAGCTCCGACGATTGGTAGCCAAGATCCGATGGTTAGTTTTCAGGCTCGAATAAACAGATGGCTATCATTGACGAAATAAAGGGTTGGATTGATTGACTTATATGGGTCGACAATCGCGCGGCAGCCCGTCGCAATGGAGTTTGCCCATCTACGCTTAAAAATCACGGAGACGGGAGAATTTTGCAATCGTTATATTTTTATGCCGCGCTCAAAAAACCGTCAAATATAAAAATATTTCCAGCGCATCGAAAAATGGGTGCATCTCCCGCATGTTATTTTCCAGCACAACCGTTCGGAAATAATCGAGTGTGCGTCACTGCACCACAGCACTAAAAATGGTAGGAGATTGATTTCGCACGCCAAACGAGCGGTTTTATGCTTTACGATATAAAGCTCAAACGACGCGCAAGGGGACAATTACTGCGCGCATTGCCAGGACATACCCCAGGAATGCGCACTAATTCATTCAAAAAAAGTCAGTCAGTAGAACTTGAATAGCGGAGTCCAACAGTGCCTCGACATCTATCCGATTGGTGGAGCGATCTATTCTTCCAATTGCAAACCTGTACGCACATCGACGCAGCATTTTCCACGCTGTCGCGTGCGTCGCAAGATCTCGGATTTCCATATTTTGCATTTGGCTACGTCACGCGCACGCCTTTCAGTTCGAGAAACATCTTTATAAAAAGCTCCTATCCCGAGTCATGGGTGTCGAGATATCGGGAAAAGGAGTATCTGAAGGTAGATCCCGTCGCCCGACTAGAATCGGCCGACCTTACTCCCGCAATATGGAACGACGATCTCTTTGCCGGCGCGAAACAACTATGGGACGAAGCGAAGTCAGCGGGACTCGCCATCGGTATTTCGCAGCCTTGCTGGGGGCCGCGCGGACAGCCGGGGGTCTACTCGCTAGCAAGGGACAGTCATCCGCTCAGTTCTGAAGAGGTCAAAGCACTGCGGCCTTTTCTCGCCGCTCTCGCCCATCTTTCGATGTCGTGCATCACCGGGATTTCGGATCGGCAGCGGCTCGCCACAAACAACGTGAAACTCACCGATCGCGAAATCGAGGTTCTCCGCTGGACCGCGGACGGAAAGTCGGCAAAGGGGGTGTCAAACGCCCTTGATATTTCAGTCGATACAGTGAATTTTCATGTGAAAAATTGCATGAGAAAACTCGCTGCCCCCTCCAAGGGCAGCGCAGCAGCCTATGCGGTTGCGTACGGATTGCTATAAGTACGGAGATGTGTCATGGAAGATATTGTAGTCACTAAAATGAAGAACCTGAGCCCCGCCGCAAGACAGCAACTTGGCTTGTATCGACATACGGTGTTCGTCAAACATATGAAATGGGAACTACCGTCCGTTAGTGCTGAAACGGTCGAGGAATGGGACGAATTTGATCGCGACGACTCCACTAACGTCGTTGCCTATACGCAGGACCGCCGTATCTGTGGCTATGCGCGATTGCTGCCCACCACTCAGCCCTACCTTCTGGGTGAAATCTTTCCCGACTTATGTTCCCGTCCGTTGATAAGCGACCCTTTCACATGGGAATTGTCTCGATTCACAACTTTCCATAACGGCGCCGCCGTCAACGTTCAAACAATGCGCAGACTCCTGGAATCGCTCTTTTTATATTCTGGACAGTTAGGAGTGCGTCGCTTGATCGGCGTTGCTCCTTGCGGCATGCAACGACTCTATCGGCGCTTGGGACTGGTGCTTCAGCCGATCGGGCCGATACGCCCTGGCAGAGGCGGCGTGGCCGCGTTTTCGCTGGATGTCGACGCGGATGCAATGAGGGCCTTAAGAGACGGTGCCCTTGAACGGCAAATGCACACCCCCGTTCGTCGCACCGGCGATGCCATCTGAACGGACGGCGATGCGATAAGACTGCTGCTGAGAACGTTCGGCTAGTGGCCCCTCCTCGCCTCACTCGACAACGTGCAGTTTCCCACGGCTTTTTCAACGGAGGCCCCGTGTTTGTTCGACGCGCGATGCAAGAAATGGACTACGACCTGCTCACTCACTTTTTCGAAAGAGATCTGGGAGGAAAACACTATTTCAACTGGAAAAATTTCCACGACCCGCTTGGCTGCGAACCATCGAATCATCAAGCCATCTGTTTTGAGGAAAATGAGGAATGTCTCGGGATAATGTATTCCAGAAATTATGAATTCCGGATAAACAATCGCGAGCTTGCCGTGAACTTACTGGGCGACCTCGGTGTCGACAAACGCTGCAAATCACGAAACGTGATAATCAACCTGTTTCGGCACGCTTACAACAACAAATCCGATCTGGTCATGTGTTTTTCTGACGCAAGAAAAATCCTCACCTACGAAAAAATATTCCATAAATACTTCACGCCCAGAACCCAGATTATTGATTACACGGAAGTTACCTGCCAACCCCAACCGGTTGAATCACGCACGCTAACGGAATTGCACCATATCCCGGATTACGTCTGGCGAAATCATCTTGGCCGCAAGCGAGATCAACGTACCAGCAACTATCTCGGCAGCCATCCTTTATATCAGAAAATTCATTATCTTCGCGACGAGGAAAAATATCTTACCGTCGGAATAACCGAGGAATATGCCGAGGTCATTGACATTTCAGACACTACAGCCTCCCACTTTACGTGGGGGCTGGGGGTTGCAGCACTATTCAGGAAAAATTGCCGCGTCCTGCTTCACAGCAAGCATGCACCACGAATCATCGAAAATATGCCGGTGCTTCTCGAAAAACCCGTTTACATGCTTGTTGGCTACCTCACCGATTTGCCTATCCTCGATCGGGATCGGGTGTGGATTGGCCGCATTGACAGACGCTAGCATAGCGTGCAGCTACGGTGTCGATCATTTAAATACTGGATAATTTTATGCACAAGATAAAATGCTCTCCATATTCATTGATTTTCTGGAACGAATTCAAGATTTCACCGGAGTCATGCTCCTACAATGTCGTCGTGGATCAAACGATTACCGGCCCACTGGACATCGCACTTCTGGAAAAATCAATTGATGAATTTATTGCTGATCACGTGTTATTCGATAGCCATCTTCTCGACGAAGACGGTCAGCTTTTTTGGGTGAAGAATCTTACATCGGGACGACTGCGTCGATTTAGCGGCATCGACGAACAACAAGCATTCGTAAGACAGGCATTTGATCTTGAACGCGGGCCACTCTACAGATTTGCATTATTTGAGATCAGACAGGAGGAGTATGAGTTGATCATCGTAGTACATCATTTGATTATCGACGGTCCATCGCTAGATCAATTTATTAAAGGAATCGAGGCGCGGTACAACGGGATCGTCACCTCAAGGCCGCTCGGAGTGAAGGAAATTTCCAGGATCAATGAAAAAATCTCACGCGACAGTGAAGAACTGCATCGATCGGGTGGTGATATTTTCTGGAAAAATCGGCGCCACGATTTCAATCGCAACCACGCCACTGCACAACTCCCCGGGGCGGATCGCTTGAACCGCCAGGGCAATGCCATATTTTTCTCACTGAGCAAGCCGGAATTGAAGAACTGTCGCCCAGATAAACCGCTTCGCCACGTTAAACCATTTCACCTGTTTATCAGTGCGTGGGGGGCACTCCTGGGCCGCTACGGCAGCACGGATACCATGCAGATCAGTTTCCCTGTGTCTATTGAGGCCGGGCGTGATTTTTCCCTGGGTGCGCATATCAACGTCGCCGCGTTACCAATGCGTCAGCTGCTGAGCGGGACATTCCGCCAGTTGTACGAGGGCAACTTAAAATTCTTTCGGGAAGCGCGTTCGGCCAGCGGCGGTCGCTATACCGAACTGCCCACTCACCAGATCGTGCGAGCTTGCGGCGTCAATCTCTTCGATATAGGGTTTGCACAAACGAATCTGCGCGATTACGCAATGCAGTTCGGCGACTGCAAAACGAAAGCGAATCAGCGCTACTTCGACGATATGGGCGGTGCATCACTCTTGCTGGAGTACTGCGAGTACGACGACAACTTCACCTTTCGCCTACGTTATTTGCGCGACGTGTTTTCTGCGGATCAAATGCACGCGTGTTCCAGGCATTTTCATTTCTTTCTGCGGCAGTTGCTATTGCTGCCAGATGTACCGATCGGCATTTTGCCGCCGGTTGACGAACAGGAGCAAGGCACACTCACCGCGCCCAACCCCGCCGAGACTCTCCGCGCTCACCGCGCCAAAGGAGTGGAAGACGCGTGGTCGATAGAGCAACGTAGAGACCTCGGACCAGCTATTGACATCGGTGTCATGGCAACGCGACGTTTCGATCCGCGACGAGTGTGTACTGTGGCAAACATTGCGTCTCAGGGGCTGACGGTGGATGCCTCACTGACCGCATCGCTGCAAGCTTTCTGCCATGCCCGGGGGCTTACGGTGCATGCGCTTGTGCAGTTCAGTTGGCACAAGATCCTCCAGGTCTGGAGTGGCGCTTCGCAAACCGCAGTCGGATCCATCGTCCGCGAGCGGGATTTCGACAAGGACGGACTTGACACCTGCGGCCCGCTCTATGGCGCCCCCTTGCCATTGGTCTTGAACTGGCCGCAAGGAGCGACCGTAGATGAAATGCTCAGCCAGATCCAGCGGCGCATCGGGGAGCTAAATACTTACTGCCACAGTACGCCACCAACGCGGCAACGCGGCGAGGACCGTCTCTTCCACAGCCTGATTGCATTTGAAAACTACCCGAATGCGCTGCCTGCTCCACGGCAATTGCACGCGCGACCGAGCAATTCCCAGCAGCAGTTGGACTACCCGCTGGTCATCACTGCCCGGCACCAACAAGATGAACTGACGCTGCGCTTTGAATATGATGCAGACAGCTTTGCGCTCGTTGATATCGCGCGTTTGACGGAGCAATTTCGAAACGTACTGCTCGCCCTACCCGGCGCGGGAGAAACACCGCACGGCACACTTGATATCGTTTCGGCTGAGGAACGATATCAGCTCATCCACGCGTGGAATCCTCCAGCCTCGCCAGTGCCTGATCACGGTTTGGCAGCACGTTTTGAGTTGATGGTGGAGCGTCATGGGACGCGTATTGCCCTTGCGAGTGAAACCCATCAATACGACTATCAGTCAGTCAATCGGCGCGCCAACCAACTCGCGCATCATATTCGCCAGCGTTACCAGCAACTGACCGGCTTACCGCTAGAAGAAGACACGCTGATCGCAGTTTGCATGACCCGCAGCCTGGACACGCTGATTGCCTTGCTGGCGGTAATCAAAGCCGGGGCAGCCTATGTACCGATGGATCCCGAAGCGCCTTCCGAGCGCCAGCGCTATATCCTCGCCGATGCGGGCAGTCGTCTCGTGTTGACACAGGCAGCCCTCTTACCGGGTTTGCAGCCTTGCGCACCTCATGCCGAATGGATCGTCGTCGATCGGCATTGCGCCGCCCACGCCAGTGAAGAAAATCCTCGCGTTTATCGTGGCCCAGGTCATCTGGCGAATGTGATCTACACGTCCGGCACCACAGGTCATCCTAAGGGGGTCCTGATCGAGCAGTCCAGCATCATCGGACTTGTCGTTGACTCCGACACCATACGCATAGACGAGCAAGATACATTTCTGCAAATGGCCAGCCTGGCCTTCGATACAGCAACCATGGAGATCTGGGGACCTTTGCTCAATGGCGCAAGACTGGCAATGTCGGTGGAGCATGAACAACTGTGGAGCGACTCGCAGCTTTTTGAAGCGTTTCTGCGCGAGCAGCAGGTGACTATTGGCCTCATCACCCGGAGCCTATTCGATCACATGTTTTTGTCAAATCCCGCGCAGTTTTCTCGCTTTCGCTACTTGTTGGTAGGGGGGGAAGCGCTGACGCCGGAGATCATGCGTCAACTGGCGAACCAGCCTTTACGACCGGAAGTCATTCTCAATGGCTACGGACCGACGGAGAGTACGGTACTTGCCACGACCTACAGCATCACGGACGCCACAAGCACTGAGAGTACGAGCCCTATTCCCATCGGTCGCGCGCTGAAACATCGCACATGCTATGTGCTTGACCAGCACGGCAACCTGCTTCCACGCGGCGCTATCGGTGAACTTTGCATAGGCGGCGGAGGTCTGGCCCGCGGCTATTTGAACTTGCCATCACTGACACACGATCGTTTCGTCAGCAATCCTTTTGTCAAGGATGGGCAGGAGCGCATGTACAAAACGGGTGATCTGGTTCGATGGTCCGCGAGCGGCCAGTTGGAGTATCTAGGTCGCAATGACCTCCAGGTCAAGATTCGTGGCTATCGTATCGAGCTAGGAGAGATTGAAGCGAAACTTCTGATGCATTCAGACATTAAGCAGTGCGTTGTCACCGCCCGCGAGCAACAAGGACAAAGTGGACGCCGGCACGAACTGCTGGCCTGGTATGTCGCAGCCAGCCCCTTGACTGTCGAACATCTGAGCGCCTGGCTGACCCAGGAGTTGCCAGACTACATGATCCCGGCTCACTTTATCCCATTGGACTCTTTGCCACTGACGCTGAATGGAAAACTGGATAGAGCAGCGCTGCACACACTTGAAACCCGAGTAGACGACGCATCAGGGCTCGCGCCACGATCCGCCCTCGAAAAAAACCTGCATGCTGCATGGTGCCACGTGCTCGGCGCGACACAAATCAGCGTGGAAGATGATTTTTACCGCATTGGCGGTGACTCCATTCTGAGCATCTTGCTAACCTCCGAATTACGCAAACGCGCCATTGTCTGCACAGTACGCGACGTGTTTGAACAACGAACGATTGCCCGCCTCGCAAGCTGGTTGGAGAACCGCCAAACCACCTCAAGACAGATTAGTGAACAAGGGACGCTAAGCGGACAGTTTCCGCTCCTGCCAATACAAAGCTGGTTCGCATCTCAAGAGTTTCCGAGACCGCATCACTGGAATCAGGCCTTTATTGTGCACGTGCCGGTAATGCAACGCTCGGCCGTGGACGATTTGATCGCGACCTTACATGCCCGCCACGACATGCTGCGGGCGAACTTCCAGCATGATGTGACGAGAATCACCGCGCAAAGCTATCAGAAAGATCTCCCCGCCCCCCGAGTGGTGATACTGGACGCGGCCATGGGACAGCAAGCCCTGGAAAACCACCTGACCAAATTGCAAAGCGGTTTCGATTTGACACGCGGCCCACTCTGGTGCATTGCATGGATTCACAACATCGCAGCAGCCGATCAGCAGCACCTGTTCTTTGCAGCCCATCACCTGGTGATGGATGCCATTTCCTGGCGCATTATCCAGGACGACGTAAAGACACTGAGCCGAGGGGAATCTCTGCAAAAAAAGGGAAGCAGCTATCGGCAATGGGTAGCTGCAGTCGAAAACTACGCGACAGAACATTCGAGCCAGCTTGCGATGTGGCAGCGCCAAATTGCAAACCAGCCGAACTACTGGCAACGTGCCGACATCATCGCTGACTATCACCACACCCCAATCCAGCTCGACACGGTGCAAACCAGTCGCATGCTTAGGGAAACAGCAACTGCATTCCATACTGAAATCAACGATCTTCTGCTTAGCGCGCTGATCATTGCACTGCAGCGCTGGCACGGTTCCCGGGAAAGCTGGCTCACGCTCGAAGGTCATGGCCGAGAAGAGATCAATCCGAATCTGGATATCCGCCACACGGTTGGCTGGTTTACCTGCATGTATCCCATCAAGCTCGCGACCGAAGATACGACTATCGGTACATTGCGCAGCATCAAGGAATCCCTGAGAGCAATTCCCGATAAGGGGATAGGTTACGGCGCGCTTAAATACACGTACACCGGCGATATCGACATCGGCGCGCTCAAAGCCCATTGCCTTCCCCCTATTAGCTTTAACTACCTCGGACAATTCACATCCGGCGAATCAGGCGGTGCATGGCAACTCTCTATCAACGGTTGCGGCACCCTGGTAGACCCTCGCAACGAGGATCGCAATCTCATCAACATCGCTGGCGGCGTTTTCGAGCAAAGTTTGCAACTGTCTCTCACAAGCCGCTTACGTCACGATGTCGCGCAAAAACTGGCGAACGATTTCACCGGCGCGCTCAACGAGATCATTGACCTGTGTGCAAGCGAAACCTCGCAAGAGCACAGTTTGTTTACCCCCAGTGATTTTCCCGATACGGCAATCGCTCCGGCCGAATTGGATCGGCTTCAGGAAAAGCATAAAATCGAGAATGTCTACCGCGCGACCGATGTGCAGCGCGAACTGATGTATTTCAATCGCGTCGATCCGGACTATCAGATCGACCAGGCCGTTTTTCAAATAGATGGACTGTTCGATCCGCAGCGCATGGCTGACTCGTGGGCACATGTCGCGGCGCAACACGACGTCCTGAGGGCGGGGTTCAGCGACATGGGCTCCCCTGGCAATCCGCATCTATTTATTTGTAAGCAGGTAACGGTGCCGATTCAGATCGCGAATTGGAGCGTGCTCGACGAACGAGCCAGGGAAGACACCTTGCGCCAGACCATTTTGCAACAACGTAATCAGCCATTCGACTTCGAGCAGCCTCCGTTATTTCGCATCTTTATGGCTCGAATCGACGCCGAACGCCACATACTGATCTTTACGTTCAACCACGTTCTATTTGACGGATGGTCGTTTCGAACCTTGTTGAGAGAGATCGCCGCGGCGTATGTTTCGCTCCGTGAGGGCGTACCGGCGGCCAATCGCATTCGCAGTTTTTCCCCATTCCCCATATTTCTGCGGCGCGATTTCAACCAGCAGCAAGCGCGAACGTTCTGGGGTCTCTACCTGCAAGACGCGAAGCAGAACCAGCGCTTACCCAGCGACGCCACGAGAACGGTCGATACGCGTCGCCATTTCCGCATGCGGTGCGTGAACTCGACACTGACGTTGAAACAGAAAGACGCGCTCTATGCATTCGGCAAGACGCACTGCTATACCGCGAATCAGCTTTGCCAGTTGGCATGGATGGTGACGCTTTCCGAAAGTCTGGACGAGGACGACATCTCTATCGGGTCAACGATGAGTGAACGGCCGACGCAAGTCGACGACGCTGAGCATCTGGTTGGGCTGTTTATCGCCAGTCCGGTGCTTCGCTTGACGGCGATTCGTCAACGCAGCGTGGCAGACCTGCTTGATGACATTGCCCGTACTCAACCGGACCGTCAGCAATTCGCCTTCTATGATTTGAACCATTACAACCAGAACTGGGTTCCCGAGTCGCCCTTTGGCAGCTTGTTCGTGTTTCAGAATATGCCCGAACTCGATCTGGGCAGTGATCCACCATTTAGAATCAGTTTGCTGGAGGCGGTTTCCGGCAGCAACCATCAGACAGTGTTTTGTCTGACTCCCCAATCGGAAGGTCTGCAGCTTCAATTGTTCTACGACGCGCGAGAGCTGAGTGAAGAGACGGCCGCTCAGCTCCTGGCACGCTTTGTTTCGGTGCTAATCAACATGGTGACGGCGCCGATTAATCCATCAACTGTGCAAAACACGCTTTTGGCACGGGGTGAAATGTAGTTTCTCTAAAAACACCAGTGGATCATGCGTGATCGAAAGGAGCACTTCAATGTCATCTCAACTTTTACGTTCCAGAGAATCTTCCGAACCATGGCGTGCTGTCGTTATCGATCTTGATGGCACCCTTCTGGACGACCGCGGAATGATTTCGGACTACTCCATCAAAATTCTTGAACTTCTGCACCGGCGCAACATGATGATCATTATTGCCACCGGGCGACTTGATGAAGACGCCAGACGAGTCTTGCAAAAACTCAGCTTCGCGCCAACTGTTCTCTCCTGTAACGGTGCTCTGGTCAAGACTGGTCCGCAACATTCACCTGTATTTGAACAAACACTGGCACCGGAGTTGAGTGGAAAAATTCTGCGCTTTACGCGCCGTCTCCCTTTGCACGTCACGTTGTTTTCGCGCGCTGGCTGGCATTCCTTGACGCCCAATCCCGACTTCACCGGTTATATTGCGAGCTCCGGGCTGACCTGCCACTATCATGACGAACGGACACTCCACAACATTGCGCCATTCAAGATTCTTCTGCACGGTGACGCCAATACAACCGATACAGCGCTCGTCGCATTGCGCGAGCGCTTTGGTGCTGTATCCGAGTCAAGCAAATCATCCCCGAAAACCATTGATATAGTCTCGCGGAATCTGAGCAAAATGACCGCCGCCAAGCGGTTTCTTGCGAGCCAACATATCTCGCTCACGCAGACCATTGCCCTAGGTGACGCGATGAACGACATGGAACTTCTCAGATCGGTAGGTCACGGTGTGCTCATGGGTAACGCCATGACCGAGTTGCAATGTCATTTACCGAACCTTCCGCAGGCGCTACCCAATTACAGGGATGGAGTAGCGCACTATCTGGAACAGCTACTTGCGCTGTCAAAAGAACTGGCCATCGCGGATTGACCGTCATAGTCGAAAGCCGTCCGCAAGGCTCGCGGGCTCGTTTGAAAGGTCATGTGGACAACATCATGTCGACGATTCCTGCCCGCTTTCGCAATACACACTGACCCGGACGGCTAAAATCACGTCTACCCGGATAACGCACATGAGTGGCCGATGACCACCACCGCGAACGCTGACGCGCCCACGAGCGCGTCGTCAAAGACGCCAACGGCAACCCGCTGGCCAGCAAAGGTTTGAAGAATCCCGCCCGGTTTGAACCGGCCTGCAACGCAAACGAGGAGCGGCACT
>JARLJJ010000629.1 GCA_031291275.1 Formivibrio sp. | reverse complement strand
TGCAACAGGCTTTCTTTTAGCGCATATAGCGGGCTAGTACCAATATCGCCAAAGACAACCCCAATGGCCGCCAATACCAGACCTGCCTGCTTGCTGTGGCCAGTCGAGGTGGGGGATGCATTCATCGAAAAGAACTCCATTTCTTCGCCTCAAAGCGAAGCGGGATTATAGTACCGATGCAAGTAATCCTCGTAAGAAAACTACGGAAACCCACCTCCGGGTTGCGTAAATGACTCAGCTAAGCTACCTCGACTCAGCAACGCGCTTCCAGTCAAAAAAGGGGCCTGGATCAGTTTTTCTCTGCGGTGCAATATCGTTATGACCGACTAAAGATTGGATTGGATAACTACGTTGCAACGCATTCAGCAACGCATCCAGCTTGAGATACTGCGCATCGGTAAACGGAACGTAATCAGATCCTTCAAGCTCGATGCCGATCGAAAAATCATTACACCGCTCGCGCCCCTGCCAGTGCGAAACGCCCGCATGCCAGGCACGGTCATGACATGAGACAAACTGCACCAGTTCGCCATCCCGTCGCAGCAGAAAGTGCGCCGAGACTCGCAGATCGCGCAATCCGGTATAGAACGGTTGCATCGTACAATCGAGCGTATTGGTAAACAGCCGCTCGATATCTTCGCCGCCAAATTCGCCGGGCGGCAAGCTAATGTTATGCAACACCACCATGTCCACGCACACGCCATCGGCACGAGCATCAAAATTGGGGCTGGGCACGCGGCGGGCAGCGCATAACCAGCCATCAGTATCAATAACGAGTGGAACGCCAGACATGAGACAGGCAGGTTCGCCAGCATCGGCACATGGTTGCCCCTGGCTTTCTGTGTCCTGCTGCCCACTTCCCACTTTCCGCTTCACTGAATTCCCAACCTTTCCATCCGATAACGCATCGAGCGAAAAGTAACGCCCAAGATACGTGCGGCCTGGGTACGGTTAAAGCGAGTTTTCTCCAAAGCCTCCAAAATCGCCGCTTTTTCCACCTGATCCAGGTAATCCTGCAGGGGATATTTTTCACCGGGCTCGTGCACACCTTCTTGAACATCGCATTCTGGAACCACCAACTGCAGATCACCAGGCACGATGCAGGTGCCATCCGAAAGCGCCAAGGCCCGTTCCAGCACATTCTCCAGTTCACGCACATTGCCGGGAAAACCATAACGCTGCAGCGCAAGTTCGGCATCAGAGGAAAATTGCGGGACGAGAAGCCCCTGTCGAGCAGCAAGTCGAGCCAGTACTTGCCGCGCGATAATCAAGATATCCTCGCCCATCTCGCGCAGCGGCGGCATGCGCAATTCGATGACATTCAGCCGATAAAACAAATCCTGGCGGAAAGTGCCGGATTCAACGCATTTGGCCAGATTACGGTGCGTGGCCGAGATGATGCGTACATCAATCTCTTCCTCATTGGTCGCCCCGACCTTGCGCACTTTGCGCTCCTGAATCACGCGCAGCAGCTTGACCTGCATGGCCAGCGGCAAATCGGCGACTTCATCCAGAAACAAGGTTCCGCCATGGGCGGCCTGGAAAAAACCTTCCCTGTCCTCATTGGCGCCGGTAAACGCACCTTTGCGGTAACCAAAAAACTCGCTCTCCATCAAGTTTTCTGGAATCGCCCCGCAGTTCACCGCCACGAATGCTTTCTCTCCTCGATTGGATTTGGCATGAATCAGCCGTGCCGCACGTTCTTTGCCTGAACCTGACTCACCTGTCACGTAAACCGGCGCCTGGCTCCGGGCAAGCTTGGCAATCAGATCCAGCGCTTGCCGCATGGCAGGCGATTCGCCCAACAGCAAATCGCCATTGCCTGAAGCGCTTGCAGGGGCATCCAGACGCAAGGCTGATTTGACCAGAGTGCGCAGCTGCTCCAGCGACACAGGCTTGGCCAGATAGTCAAACGCCCCGGCCTTGAGTGCCGCCACCGCGTTTTGGGTACTGCCATAGGCCGTAATCACGGCAGTCGGCACATCCAGTCCTTTATTCTGGATATGACGCACAATTTCCAGTCCTTCGCCGTCAGGCATGCGCATGTCGGTCAGGCACAAGTCGTACTCTTCTGCATCCAGACAAGCGCAGGCTTCACGTACGCCATGCGCCTTGTCAACCTCCAGCCCCATACGCAGCAAAGTCAGTTCCAGCAGATCGGCAAGATCTACTTCATCGTCGACAACCAAAGCACGGCGGACTGTTTTAGTAGGTTTTCTGGCCATCATTTATCCCGAAGGTAATGCGGAAACAAACCCCGCCACTTGGCGGTGTCAGGTATTCGATTTGCGCGGCATTGGCCTGACAAATCTCCCGCGCTATATACAGACCCAGACCGGTACCTTTCGCATCCGTGGTAAAAAACGGCTCGAACAGTTGCGACTGGGCATCCGGCGGCACGGGCGGTCCATCATTACTGATATCCAGCGACCAGTACCCATCGTGCTGCTGTACGCTGAATGCGAGGCTGTCGTCGGTTTGGCGGCAGTAGCGCCAACCGTTGCGCGCCAGATTCCACAACACCTGATGCAAATGACCCTGATCAAAGCGCACGATCACATCCGCCGGACAGACCAAGCGCAAGGCCACGGCAATGTGCTCGACTTGCTTGAACTCATCCAGAAAATGACTCAGCCATTCGCCAAGGACGATTTCTGTCATCTGTACCCGATCGCGTCGATTGAGTTCCAGGACATCCTTGACCATACGTTCCAGCCGGCGGGCATTGTCGCCAATGATTCGGGTCAACTTGTCGATCAGGGGATCGCGCGATTCTTCGCCCAGAATCTGCGCCGCATGACTGATGGCGCTCAGTGGATTGCGGATTTCGTGCGCCAGATTGGCAGTGAGCCGACCCAGCGCCGCCAATTTGACCTGCTGCGATTCACGCCGCAGACGATCCATGTCTTCCAGATAGATCAGTACCGCACCGCCAAAACCTGGAGACAAAGCCACGAAACGAGGCCGCAACAATTGATGTGCCACGGATACCAGTGCAGGGGAAATTTGTTTGTCTGCGCGCCAACGCTCAAGCTCCGTCGCCAACGCTGGCAAAATCAGGCTGAGGCGCGTGTCCGGAAAAGTATGCCGTCCGATCAAGCGATCCGCTTGCGGATTGGACTGCCGGATACAGCCACGGTCATCCACAACCAATACCCCGTCGGACACATCCTCCAGAATGCGTTGGTTCAGCCGGTCCAGCTTGGCCAGATCCACCCGACGCTGCTCGGCCAGCTTCTGGCTTTCCTGCGCGTAGCGCGCCAATCGGTGTGCCGACCAGGCCACGGCAAAGCAAGCCACACACAACAGGGCCAAGGTCGTAAAGTCATAATCGGTGACCCCTTCAACCCAGACTCGGCGTGTTTCTTCCGACAGCAAGACGATGGTTGCCAGCGCGGCATGAAACAGAGTCATGCGACCGCGGGCGATCAGGCCGGCAGCAGCCAGATAGGGCAACAACAGCAAACCCAAACCGCTTTTGATGCCACCCATCAGATACATGATGCTGACGATAAAGGCGACATCAATCGCGACATGGAACGCGAGTTGTGTATCGAACATCGGCTTGCGCCAAGCGATACCAAACGCGAACAATACAGCGAACAACGTATACAAAGCCGTGGTCAACAAAAACCAGGGCACACTTCGCGGGGAGACAAACGATTGAGAGGAAAAGACGAATCCGCCCACCAGCAGTGCAATCACGGACAGCAAGCGGAATACATTAAAGGCGGCAAGCGACTGCCAGTACACTTCGCGGGCCTTGCGCTGCGACAGATCCAGCGCTGAAACCGTGTGGGCGAACCCGGCCACGGTCAGCTACGATGCGAAGCGAATCGTCGCACAAGGCGAACAGGCGCTTCATCCAGAAAGCGCACCAACTCACCCAGTGCCGATTCATAAACCCCGCGCTTGAATTCGATCACGGTATCCAGCGGAGTCCAATACTCGCACCAGCGCCATGCATCAAATTCCGGGTGACTGGTGCGACGCAAACTCACGTCGGAATCGCGCCCAGTCAAGCGCAGAAGGAACCAGATCTGCTTTTGTCCCTTGTAGGTACCGCGCCATTCGCGCCGTACCCAATTGGTCGGTACATCGTATCTCAACCAGTCCCGCGTGCGGCCGATGATCTCGACATGCTGAGGTTGAAGACCCACTTCTTCCATCAGCTCACGGTACATCGCCTGCTCAGGGGTTTCGCCCTGTTTGATGCCACCTTGCGGAAACTGCCACGAATGCTCGCGCACGCGCTTTCCCCAGAACACCTGATTCTGGCGATTGATGATAATGATGCCGACATTCGGACGATACCCGTCTCGGTCGAGCATAGACTTACCCTGCAATTTTTTTGGCGGGGGCCGACCCGGCGGGCAGACTACCCCGAAGCCCGCGCACCCGAGTGCGCAAGGCATCCTGTTGCAGACAGTATACGACAGCGCCGCTACTGCTTCATCCCCGGCGCGACAAAATGCTGCGCTAGACGAAGATGCGGCGGTCGTTATGCGGGTTCATCCGCGCCAGATCGGTGACAAATTCGTCAAACTCCAGCCCGTAGCAGGTTTTAAGCTTTTCCGCACGAGCCACCAGCCGCTCCCATTGCGGGTTGTTTTGCCCACGCTTGAAGGCAAAAGCAACCACATTGCCTTTTTGCCGTGCCGGTAGACACAACACGCGACCTTCGAATACCTTGCCCAGGCGCTCACAATACTCACTAAACCTCTTGTCCGACCCCCAGAGATTGACCGCCAGAATGCCGTTGTCGGTGAGCCTTTCCTGGCAAACCGTAAAAAAATCGGTGGTCGCCAACGGCGCAGCAATGCCTGTCGCGGAATAGGCATCCATCATGATCAGGTCAACTACGTCTTCCATCTGCCAGACATGCGCGGCACCATCGCCCACGATCACGGTCAGCCGTTCATCATCTTCGGGCAAATGGAACATGCCGCGCGCGACGCCAACCACCTGGGCATGCAGTTCCACGCAGGTCAGCCGGGTTTGCGGCAGGTGCCGGTGGATCCATTTGGGAATCGACCCGCCTCCCAGACCGATCAGCAACGCGTCGCGCGGTTCCTCAGCAAACAACAGAAAACCCATCATGCAGCGACAATAGGTCAGCACCAGCTCTATAGGATCAGACACGCGCATCGCGCTTTGGGTATCGTATTCGCCGAAATGCAGCTTGCGGATGCCCGCCTCTTCCGACACATCGACCACGATGTCGCCCTGCGCACCCGGGCTGTAGCGCTTGCTGCGAAACAGCATCAGTCGTCACTCCCGCATGCAGAGTGCATATTTTCCGGCTTGCTGGCCAGTATAGAGATGCGGGCCGGATCGCTGAATTCTTCGTGATCGAACGCCTTGTCGCCATCCTCGCGCGCCACGCCATCGGCGTGGATATTCACAAAATCATGCAGTTTGGTATCGGCCAGGTGCGAAGGCACCACGTTGCGAACCGCTTTCATCATGGTTTCCAGCCGGCCGGGGAACCGGCGATCCCAGTCTTCCAGCATTTCGCCGACCACCACGCGCTGCAAATTGGTTTGCGAGCCGCACAGGTTGCACGGAATCACCGGAAACTGTTTCCACTCGGCATAGCGCTTGATGTCCTTCTCGCGGCAATACGCCAGCGGGCGAATCACCACATGCTGGCCATCATCGGTCACCAGCTTGGGCGGCATGGTTTTCAGCTTGCCACCATGGAACATGTTGAGGAACAGCGTCTCCAGGATATCCTCGCGGTGGTGGCCCAGCGCGATCTTGGTCGCCCCCAGTTCGGTCGCCACGCGATACAACACGCCGCGACGCAGGCGCGAACACAGGCTGCATGTGGTTTTCCCTTCCGGGATCAGACGCTTGACGATGGAATAGGTGTCTTCCTCGATGATGCGGTATTCGACACCGATGCTCTCCAGGTAGGCGGGCAATACTTCGGCAGGGAAACCGGGCTGCTTCTGGTCGAGGTTCACTGCGACGATGCTGAAATTGATCGGCGCCGACTTCTGCAGACCGCGCAGGATGTCGAGCATCACGTAGCTGTCCTTGCCGCCCGACAGGCAGACCATCACGCGATCGCCCTCTTCGATCATGTTGAAATCGTTGATCGCATCGCCCACGGCATGACGCAACCATTTGGTCAGTTTCTTGTTTTCGAACTGCTGCTTCTTTTCCGCGTCGCTCAGTTCGGTCTTGATACTCTCGGTCATGGCAAATCCTGAAATACAGTGGGGCGCGATGCGCCCCGCAATAGGCTGCGATAAGTGGTGTGCGGTGTTTTCCAAGTCCCGGCCAAGCCGGGCCTATGCATACCACCGATTAATTTCGCAGCCTTCTGGTTTTATTCCCACCCCTTCCGTCCCCTCACAGAGGGGAAACCTTGCTTCGCAAGCGGGGTTTGTCATCAATCCGGGCAGGGCACAATGCGTCCCGCAGTAGGTGGTTGAATTGGCGTGGATTTTAACCGAACGCGCTCGCGATCAACAGTGAAGTCCGGACAGTTTTCCCTCGCATGCTAGAATTCCCGTTCATTCAAATGGAGTCCGCCGTGACCGTGCCCGATCGTATTGTCATCGCCACCCGCGAAAGTCCGCTTGCCCTATGGCAGGCAAGGCATATCCAAAGCCGGCTGCAAACACTCTACCCTGGGCTGATCGTCGAGCTACTCGGCATGACCACGCAGGGTGATCGCATTTTGGATGTCACACTCAACAAGATCGGCGGCAAAGGGCTGTTCGTTAAAGAACTGGAACTCGCGCTATTGGAAGGCCGTGCCGATCTGGCCGTGCACTCGATGAAAGACGTGCCGATGGTCTTGCCGCCAGAATTTGCATTAGCCGCCATCTGCCAGCGTGAAGACCCGCACGATGCTTTCGTTTCCAACCAGTATGCGCGATTGGCCGACCTGCCAGCGGGTGCCGTGGTCGGCACATCCAGCCTGCGCCGCGAAAGCCAGCTGCGCGCACGTTTCCCCCATCTCGTGATCAAGCCGCTACGCGGCAACGTAGGCACCCGGCTAGCCAAGCTGGATGCCGGGGAATACGCGGGCATCGTGCTGGCGGCAGCGGGACTTAAACGCCTGGGTCTTGCAAACCGCATCAGTGAGTCCCTATCCGTAAACGACAGCCTGCCGGCACCCGGACAGGGTGCGCTCGGCATTGAAATCCGCGCCGACCGCGCCGATTTGCAAGCACTGCTCGCTCCACTCAACGACTTGAGCAGCGCAGCCTGCGTCACCGCCGAACGAGCACTGTCACGGCGGCTCGGCGGCTCCTGCCAACTGCCATTAGGTGCATTCTGCGTCGATGACGAAGGCATGCTTCAGCTTTCCGCTTTTGTGGCCCTGCCCGATGGACGCGATATGGTATATGCCCAAGCCAGCGGTTCGCGTGCAGGAGCAGAGGGATTAGGCTTGAAAGTGGCCGAGTTGCTGATCACCGAAGGTGCGGCGGCGGTATTGCAACAGGTTGTGCCATGAAAACCGCCCTGCACGGATTGCGACTATGGGTTACCCGACCACGCAATCAGTCTGCCGCGCTGATCGCCAAGCTGCATAGCGCCGGCGCACAGGTCGTTGCCCTGCCCTTGCTGGAAATCGCCCCGCCACTTGATCCGGCGCCTCTGGAAAACACACTGGCGCAACTGGATACATTCGATCTGGCGGTCTTTGTCAGTCCATCGGCACTTGATGCGGTGCTTGAGCGTCTGCCTGCAGGTTGGCCCGCCCATCTGCCTGCTGCAGTCATGGGGCCTGGCAGCGCCATGCGCGCCAAAGAGAGCGGCATCGCGCAGATCATCGCTCCGAATGGCCAGTTCGATAGTGCAGGCCTGTTGCAAGAACCGGCACTGCGGCAGCTTGAAAACAAGCGCGTGATCCTGTTTCGCGGTGACGGCGGACGCGATGACTTGCCGCAAACATTAGTAAAGCGCGGGGCAGAACTGGTCATAATTCAAGCCTATCGCCGCTTGCCGCCCAATTTTGATGAAGCGCATTTGCGTGCCGAATTGGCTTCAGGCTGTGATGGCATGATCGTTTCCAGCTCGGAAGCCGTGCAATACTTGTTTCACCTTGCTGGAGGCAACACGCGCCAGCAGCTACAATCCATATTATATTTCGCTCCGCACCCGCGCATTGTGGCCGCATTGAATGCCCAAGGCGCTGCCCGCATCGAACTGACTTCGGTCGGCGATGCAGGGATAACGGAAACGATCCTCAACTATTTCAGCTCGATCACCCATCGGGCACTCACCGCAAAGAAAACGCATGATGCAGGATAACTCGCAAGATTCGCTCTCTGCGGCACTTAAGCCCGCCGCCCCAGAACGTGGTAGCTTCCGCCCGCAAATAGCGTTGCTCATATCGGTACTGGCCGTGCTGGTCGCCGTCGGGTTTGGAATTTACCAGTTCCGTACATTGCAAAATTTCAAAGCTGAAATCGGTCGAAGCGACAAGGTCAAACTTGATCTGCAAGCATTGCAGCAGGATGAAGCAAACAGAGAACAGCGGCTGGAGGCTCGTTTTGCGCTGATCGAAGCTCGACAAGCAGAGGAGCAAAGCCAGCAAGCGGCGTTGAGTACGATGTATGACGCCCTGACTCGCAACGATACGGTACGGGTACTGACCGAAATTGAGCAAACACTGACTTTTGCCAGTCAGCAATTGCAGCTCACAGGCAACATCCCCGCCGCGCAAGCCGCATTGACCGGTATCGATCAAAAACTCGCCCAACTCAATCGTCCCGAATTGATCCGCTTGCGCCAAGCCTTGGCCAAGGATATTGATACGCTGAAAGCGCTGCCGACCTTTGACCTTTCCGGCATCACACTCAAACTCGACAATCTTGCGGGATCGCTTAACAAACTACCGCTGGCTATTGATGGCTTTCGAGGCACCCCGGTCGCACCACCCAAAACCGAAGGCGATCAACTAACCCGCTTTGCCACAGAACTCTGGCACGAAATGAAGCAACTGATCCAGATCCGCCGTATGGATCGACCGGATGCCATGCTGCTCTCGCCCGAACAGGCCTTCTTTGTGCGCGAAAATATCAAACTTCGCCTGATGGATGCACGTACCGCGCTACTGCTCCGTGATGAAGCCACCTACCGTGCCGACCTTAAAGCCGTATTGAGCTACCTGCACCAACACTTCGATACGCGCGCCCCGCAGACTGCCAGTACGACCAATCTGCTTGAACAGCTAGTCAACCAGCCACTGGCCCTGAAATTGCCGGACCTGGGCGGCAGCCTGGCCGCAGCGCGCATTGTCCGCAGCGTGGCGGAGAGGGCCAAACCGTGAAAACGCTTCTCTGGCTTATCGGACTGTTTAGCCTTGCGGTTGGCCTTACCCTGTTTGCGCAAATCAACACGGGCTACGCGCTCCTCTTCATGCCGCCTTGGCGCGTTGAACTCTCGCTCAATGTGTTCATTATCGTGCTGACGGTATTTGTCACAGTCCTGTACTTCGGCTTGCGTATCGTTGCCGAGCTGACGGGATTACCCGGCCGCGTACGCGCCTACCGCAACCGCAGGCGGGCCAATGCCGGACTTAAAATTGAACGCGATGCGCTCATTGCTTTCGCGGAAGGCCGTTATCAGCGGGCGGAAAAAATGGCGACCGAAGCCATGTCCATGTGCCGTAATGATGAAGCTTTTGCGGTGAATGCATTACTTGCGGCGCGTGCCGCACATCTGATCCGCGATTTCGAACGACGGGACCATCACTTTGAATCGCTGCGCCAACGGCTCGGCCCTTCGCATTTGGCCACCGCCATGACCATGGCCGAACTATTGCTGGACGAACACCGCTTTGGAGAGGCCAGCATGGCTCTGGAAGAAGCTCGTGCCATTTCGCCCAAGCTCACCGCAGCCTTGCGCCTGGAATTACGTTTACGACAAGCCGAAGGCAATCCGGATGCTGTCCTTAAACTGATTGAGCAACTTGCCCGTGCTGAAGCACTGGATGAAGAGCAGGTTCGCCGCCTGCGCGTGCATGCTTGTCTGCAAAAACTTCGTCAGCAGCAAATGACGGTACGCGAGCTGGCAGAATGGTGGCGCCGCCTGCCAGTTGAGGATCGTGCGCATCCCCAGTTGGTGCAAGCACTGGCCGAAAGTTATGACAGCCTGGGTGAACCAGATCTGGCCGGAGCCGCTATTGAAGCCGCGCTGGAGATCAGCTGGTCAAGTGAACTCTCCGACAAATATGGCACATTGAAACTAGAGGGCGAGGCATTGGAAAAACAACTCGCCAAGGCAGAAAGTTGGCTAGCCCAGCACCCTGATGATCATCGACTACTGCTTACTCTGGGACGTCTGTGTCGCGCGCGCGCCTTGTGGGGTAAAGCCCAAAATTACCTCGAAGCCAGTATTGCCGTTGAGCCGACTGCCGTTGCACATGCCGAGCTTGGACAGTTATGCGAGCAATTGGAACGAAATAACGAGGCTAATCGCCACTACCGAGCGAGCTTGGGTCTGGCACTGGCGCACTGATTTTCACCTACTCCCAACAAAAAACCGGAAATTCAATTCCGGTTTTTTGTTGGGACCTTCATAGCATTTGGGGTGTCACCATTGCTCGCAACTTGACTTGGGGACCGCCTGGCCCTATCCGTTGTTGCAACCACCAAATCGCACCTTTTTTTATCGCCCACTCCACTTCGCGCCCAGTTAAGGCCAAACTGGCTACGCGCCCGATTTCCGGTTGATGCCCCGCGACCACCACCACGCCATCCCAACTGCTTGGCCAGCCGCAACTGCTAAAATAAGCTGCCGCACTCGCGCCTGGATTCAGACGAGGATCCACCAGAAAATCCTTGGAAAAAGCAGCCAACGTTTGCTGACTACGCCGAGCTTCGCTGGCAATGAGCTGCACGTTTCGTCCACGCAATTGACGGGTTAACCACTTGGCCATTTTTTCGGCTTGTCGATGCCCACGCGCGGTCAGCTTGCGACTGAGATCGTCAAACCCTTCTTCGGCCTCGGCATGACGCCACAGGATCAAATCCAATTAGCCCTCCTTGCGACCTTTGGCAGTCAACTCGGACAACAGCATTTCCTGAGCACAACGCTCCTTGCCGCCACGTGAAGTCTTGCGCCGGTAGCGTCCGTCGGACAACATTTCCCAAGCTTGCACATTATCGACCAGATAGGAACGCAATCCTTCGCGCACAACACGCCGCTTGAGTTTATGATTTTTGACGGGAAAGGCGATCTCGATCCGTCGGTGCAGATTACGTTCCATCCAATCGGCAGACGAAAGATAAACATCCTCGGCGCCATCATTGTAGAAATAGAACACGCGATGGTGTTCGAGGAAACGGCCAATAATCGAGCGCACACGAATATTGTCCGAGATGCCGGGCAAACCAGGCCGCAGAGCACAGACGCCGCGAACGATCAGATGAATGGTTACACCGGCTTGCGATGCTTCGTAAAGCTTGGCAATCACCGACTCTTCCAACAGCGCATTCATTTTGGCGATCACCACCGCCTTGCGTCCGGCCTTGGCATGCGCAATCTCGCGATCAAGGCGGGAAAGAATACTGCTCAACATGGTGAATGGCGACTGCAACAATGCCTTGTGGTTGCCGGCCTGCCCAAGGCCGGTCAACTGCATGAACACATCGTTCACATCGTCGGTAATATCTTCATCGGTCGTCATCAAACCGAAATCACTATATAGACGTGCGGTGCGTGGATGGTAATTGCCCGTGCCCACATGGGCATAGCGCCTTAAACCATTCTCTTCGCGTCGAACGATCAGCAGCATCTTGGCGTGCGTCTTGAAGCCATACACGCCATAGACCACGTGCGCCCCCGCTTGTTCCAGCTTGGCTGCCCAGTTGATGTTGACCTCTTCATCAAAGCGGGCCAGGAGTTCGACCACCACCGTGACTTCCTTGCCTTGGCGCGCGGCCTCCAGCAGCGCCTCCATCAGAACCGATTCCGTTCCGGTGCGGTAAACCGTCATCTTGATCGCGACAACTTGAGGATCTTTGGCCGATTGCTGCAACAGTTCAATCACCGGTGTAAAACTCTGGTACGGATGGTGCAACAAGATATCGCCCTGACGCATGGCCGTGAACGGATCGGGATACTTGCGTAATTCTCCCGGAATACCACGCCGGAATGGTTGAAACTTAAGATCCGGTCGGTCGATTTGATCTGGTGCCTGCATCAGGCGGACCAGATTCACTGGGCCATTCACGCGATAAAGGTCAGCTTCAGTGAGGGCGAATTGCTTGAGCAAAAACGATTGCAAATGCTGCGGGCAATTTTCGGCAATTTCCAACCGTACTGCGGCGCCAAACGGCCGCTGGGATAATTCGCCTTCCAGCGCCGCACGCAAATCTTTTACTTCCTCGTCGTCGACCGATACATCGGAATCGCGCGTCACACGGAATTGGTAGCAACCCAGCGCCTTCATGCCAGAAAATAACTCTTCCACATGCGCATGCAAAATAGACGACAAGAACACGAAACCATGTTCAACCCCAGTAACTTCCTTGGGCATTTTCAGGAAACGCGGCAATACTCGCGGCGCTTGCACAATAGCAATGCCGGAGTTACGCCCGAACGCATCGCATCCTTCCAACTCGACAATGAAGTTGAGCGATTTATTCAGGACGCGCGGGAAGGGATGCGATGGGTCAAGACCAATCGGAGTCAACAGGGGCATCAGCTCACGGAAAAAATAATCCCGGACCCATTCACGCTGGGCATCCGTCCATAAACTACGCCGGAAAAAATGAATCCCTTCTGCCGCCAACGCCGGAAACATGCCGACACCCAACAGGTGATACTGGCGCTCAACCAAGTCGTGCGCCTCATGCGCAACCAACTCCATCGTCGCTTGCGCTGTCAGCCCTTCTGGCAATAAAGCCGTCGGGTTGTGCAGGATCGACTCCTTCAGCACAGCAACCCGGACTTCAAAGAATTCGTCCATATTGGAGGACACGATGCATAGGAACTTCAGCCGTTCCAGCAAAGGATTGCGCGGGTCTTCGGCTTGAGCCAATACGCGGCGGTTGAATTCCAACAAACCCAGTTCGCGATTAAGCATCAACTGGCTATCGGCAGGTTTATATGTCATCTTTTTTCCATGCAATCCAAGACAAAACAGGCCGCTCTGGGCGGCCTGTCTGGTGACGGTCAAGCGCTTGGCGGCACATAACCCGTCGGCTGATCTGCACCCAAGCCGAAGAAGTAGCTCTCCATTTGCTGAGCGAGATATTCGCGTGCACGTGGATCAGCCAAGCTCAACCGGTTTTCGTTAATCAACATAGTCTGGTGCTTTACCCACGCTTGCCATGCTTCTTTCGAAACATTTTCGTAAATCCTCTTGCCCATTGCTCCGGGAAGCGGTGGGAAATCAAGGCCTTCTGCTTCGCAGCCCAATTTGACACAATTAACGGTACGACCCATTTTTATCTCCAGAGTATATTGCTTGGGTATGACAAAACAATGAATAGCGGCAAACGGACAGCGAATACCAACACCCAAAGGAGTCCAATCCTACCAATGAAAATTGCGTTCCGCCATCAAGTGTAATCTTTGCCGATCCTGCCATTGTTCGTTCCAATATCAGTTTACAAAGCGAAATACTGTCTTTGCCCTGCCCGCGCAATTAATATTTAGATTCTAGCGGGAAAAGCATAGACATGCTGCAGCCCGATAAATTCTCTCGGTCAGACCAAGCTCAATGCACTTGTCCTGTGAGTTACAATGACCTCTTTTCGAACCTAGCGCTCATTCATGAACCGTCACTACCCTCACCCCATCATCGCCCGCGAAGGTTGGCCATTTTTGGCTGGCATCACAATATTCGCAATCGTGGCAACTCTTCTTATTGGCACCTGGTCGATTCTGCTGTGGTGCATCGCGCTGTTTGTGTTGCAATTTTTCCGCGATCCCGCGCGCGATATTCCACAAAATCCAAAAGCCATTCTCTGTCCCGCTGATGGTCGCATTGTCGTGGTGGGCAAAGCCATCGATCCTTACCGCCAGTGTGAGGCATTGAAGATCAGTGTCTTTATGAATGTCTTCAATGTGCATTCGCAACGCAGCCCGGTCGATGGAATCGTCGAGAAAGTGGAGTATCACGGCGGATCATTCCTGAATGCCGCGCTCGACAAGGCTTCGATCGAGAATGAACGCAATGCCGTCCTGGCAAAACTCGCTGACGGCACCCAGATTACTTTCGTGCAGATCGCAGGCCTCGTTGCTCGCCGCATTCTTTGTTACACCCAGGCCGGCGACACGCTGGCCCGCGGCCAGCGTTATGGATTTATCCGGTTCGGCTCACGGGTCGACGTTTATCTGCCACTAAGTGCTCAGCCCAAAGTCGCCATTGGCGACAAAGTCAGCGCCAGCGAAACGGTACTGGCCGAAATGGCCTGAATTGCCCAATTAGCGACGCCACAGGAACGATGCCCATGCAACCAGACCGCCCGATGAACTTGCGCCGTCAGAGTATTTACCTGCTACCCAATCTATTCACGCTCGCAGCGCTGTTTTCCGGCTTCTACGCCATTGTCCAAGCGATGAATAATCGCTTTGAACAAGCGGCCGTGGCTATTTTTGCGGCGCTGATTCTGGACGGACTCGATGGCAGGGTCGCGCGCATGACGCATACCCAGTCGTCATTTGGCGCTGAATTTGACAGCCTTTCCGACATGGTCTCGTTTGGCGTAGCCCCGGCGCTAGTCGCTTATGAATGGGCACTGAAAGATTTCGGCAAGCTGGGCTGGGTTGTGGCCTTCATCTACTGTGCTGGCGCCGCCTTACGCTTGGCCCGCTTCAACACCAATGTGGGTTCAGTGGATAAACGCTGGTTCCAGGGCTTGCCTTCGCCTGCGGCGGCGGCACTGATTGCGGGCTTTGTCTGGATCAGCCTGGAATATGCCAGCGATCTGCAACCTATTGCCTCAGCTTTACCTTGGCTCATGCTCGGTGCCACATTGTTTGGCGGATTGACCATGGTTTCCAATGTCCGCTTCTGGAGCTTCAAGGAATTCCATATGCGGCGTACCGTGCCGTTTCTCGCACTGCTGGCAGTGGTGCTGATCATCAGCCTGTTGGCAGCCAAGCCGGCACTGGTCCTTTTTGCCTTTTTTGTTTGCTACGCATTATCTGGTTACATCTATTGGCTAAACTGCCTGCTCAGACGGAACAAAACGTCAAAATCCACCAAAAATTAGACATAAAGTCTAATTTTTACGCATGCCCCAGGTTAATTTCTGTATTTCTGTTTTTTTACCATAAAATATTTGACATAAAGTCCTCGCACATCCTATTCTTGCCTCATGCAGCGTATGGAGATTGGACATGGAATTGGACATCGAACGGCTGATCGCTGATTTCGGCGGTCCGGGAATGCTCACAGAGGGGCTAAACAGGCTCTTCCCAGAGGAGCCTGTTTCGCGCGCAGCCATCTACAAATGGCGCGAACGCGGCAGCATCCCCATGGCCTATGTCTCCAAACTTGGCCCGCTCGCAGCCAGCCAAGGCCGCAGCTTCAACATCCATTACTACTTCACGGGCACCACCAGTGCACCGATTTTGAGGGAATCCACCATGAGTGACCGTCTCTACATTTTCGATACCACCTTGCGCGATGGGGAACAAAGCCCAGGCGCTTCCATGACCCGTGAAGAAAAGATCCGCATTGCTCGCCAACTGGAAAAACTAGGCGTCGATATTATCGAAGCAGGTTTTGCTGCCGCCAGCCCAGGCGATGCCCTCTCGATCCGCGCAATTGCCGAAGTCATCAAGGAATCGACAATTTGCTCACTGGCTCGCGCCACAGACAACGATATCCGCACCGCCGGCGAAGCCATCGCCCCGGCAGCGAAGAAACGTATCCACACCTTTATCGCCACCAGCCCGATCCACATGGAGAAAAAACTGCGCATGCACCCAGATCAAGTGGTGGAAGCTGCGGTCCGGTCGGTAAAACTTGCACGTGAATTCACCGATGACGTCGAGTTTTCCGCGGAAGATGCCTTGCGCTCCGAGCCGGATTTCCTGGTGCATATTTTCGGCGAAGTGATCAAGGCTGGCGCCAACACCATCAACGTACCAGATACCGTCGGCTATGCCGTGCCTTATCTGACTGAACAATTTTTCCGCAACCTGATCTCTCGCACCCCCGGCGGCGACCAAGTCATCTGGTCTGCGCACTGCCATAACGACCTCGGCATGGCCGTTGCCAACTCGCTGAGCGCAGTGCTCGGCGGCGCACGCCAGGTCGAATGCACGATCAACGGTCTGGGCGAGCGCGCCGGAAATGCTTCGCTCGAAGAAATCGTCATGGCCACCAAGACTCGCCGCGATGTGTTCGGCATTGATACGCGCATCGACACCACACAGATCGTGCCCGCCTCGAAACTGGTTTCGACGATTACCGGCTATCCGGTACAACCGAACAAGGCCATCGTTGGCGCCAATGCGTTTGCGCACGAATCCGGCATTCACCAGGACGGCGTACTCAAGCACCGTGAAACCTACGAAATCATGAGTGCCGAATCAGTCGGCTGGTCCGCCAACCGTCTGACATTGGGCAAACTCTCCGGCCGCAATGCCTTCAAGAGCAAGCTGCAGGAACTCGGCATCGTTTTGGAAAGCGAAGAATCGCTGAACGCTGCTTTTTCCCGTTTCAAGGAACTGGCCGACCGCAAGCGTGAAGTATTCGACGAGGATCTACATGCACTGGTGTCGGATGAACTGATCAGCATCATCCAGGAACACTACAAGCTGACTTCACTCAAGGTGGTATCGGAAACGGGCGAACAGCCCACGGCGCATCTTGTTGTCAATGAAAATGGCACCGAACGTCAAGCCGATGCCACGGGCAGCGGCCCGGTTGATGCCGTGTTCAAAGCCTTGGAAGTACTCGCCAATAGCGGCGCGGAACTTCAGCTTTACTCAGTCAATGCGATCACCAGCGGCACCGACAGCCAGGGCGAAGTGACGGTACGTTTGGAAAAGGATGGCCGCATCGTCAACGGCCAAGGCGCGGATACCGATATCATCGCCGCCAGTGCGAAGGCTTATGTTTCGGCATTGAACAAGCTGATCGGTAAAACTGAACGCGTCAATCCGCAGGTTTGATAGCGGCATCCCAACAAACCATGGCCCACTCCCGGGCCATGGTTTTATATTTATTCAACCACTGAAATCCTGTCATTGGCTTTATTGCTGAAAGCAAATTCTTAATCCATCACGGTGAATCGGGTCAGTCTTGCATAACCCAGCACACAGGCAAAATAAACACTAGCCAAGACCAACTCGCCCACCGCCAATTGTTGCGATAAACCATGATCGCTCCCCATTCGCATCGCTCCCTCGGCCATCCACAGCAGGATAAACAGACTGCTCCATTGGGCCGTATAGCGTCGTCCAAGCAGTATGCCGCGCATAGGCAACAGTAAGGGCACCGCTTTGAATACCAGGAAAGA
>JARLJJ010000089.1 GCA_031291275.1 Formivibrio sp. | reverse complement strand
CGCAAGCACAACGCGGCCATGATTATGGCCACGCAGAACATCGAAGACCTCCAGAAATCAGGGATGCTGGGGCTGGTATCGACAAGTTGCCCAACAAAGATATTTCTCGCAAACCCTGACATGGACCGCGAATTGTACGCCGATGCGTTCCATTTGAACGACACAGAGATTGAACTCATTGCCGGCCTGATTCCGCCCGGTGAGATGGTCATACGACGAGCCAGGTCATCCAAAAAGGTTCGGCTGGAGGTTGACTCTGTGAGCTATTGGATGGCCACAAACAACGCCAAAGACAACGTCAAGAAATACGAGTATTTCAACCGCTTTGGAATTGCCCAGGGAATCAAGCAATTGGCGATAGACCATCCTTTTAGGCCACATGGTGTAGTCGCCATGCCCGCGCCAAAACCAGCGACACAACCTGTTCATGCAAGTTAAGGAGAGACAACCGTGAGAAAAACCACCTTTTCCACTCTGCTGTTATTCGGCGCCTTGGCCGCGAGCAGCGCCATCGGCCAGGAGACCGCGCGAACTGTTCAGTACCACGCTCAGGACATCATTTCCATTCACTCCAAAGTGAATTTCACCACCCTCATTACGTTGCCAGCATCCGAGGAGATCCTTGACGCCGCTGTCGGCGACAAGGATTTCTGGATCGTTGATGTGGTCCACAACTTTGTTTTTGTGCATCCGGCCAAGAAGAATATCGAATCCAACCTCAACCTCATCACCAACAAGGGGAACATCTATTCGTTCACTCTCACCGATGTGTCCGGCACTTCCATGCCGACCGACCTCAAGGTGATCGTTCAGCCTGCCGACCAGTCGTCCATCATCTCCTCAATCGGCCCCGTCCAGTTTGTGTCAGCCGAGCAGGCGGCGGCCACCACCCAGGCTGCCACCCAGGTTGTCGCGGCCGTCAAGCAACAGGCAGTAGAAGCCGTGGATGCGTACAAATCCTCGTACCCGTCGAAGCTGGTTCTCGACTACAGCTTCAAAAAAGATCGAGAGCCGTTCTACATCAGCTCCATCTACCACGACGACAAGTTCACCTATCTGAAGGTTGACCCCAAGAACCAGGAAAAGTTTGCCATTTACGAGATCAAGGACGGCAAGCCTGACCTCATCAATTACGACCTCAAGGATGGCGTTTACATCATCACGCACATCGTGGACAAGGGCTATGTCCGGGTTGGCAAAAAGCAGCTTGATTTCGCGCGGAAAGGATAACAGGCAACCTCATGATTGACGACAACAAACCCGACGACGGTCTGCATGGCTCCAGTTTCAACGACGAACCCCTTGCGGATATTCACGACCACCGACCGGCACAACTGACGGATAAGAAAATTCTGCCTCAAGGGGTCGTCAGCAAGAACCTGAAGGTGGTCCTCTACATCGTTGCTACCGCGATCCTGGCCATTGCAATTCTGTTTTCAGGCGGCAAGAAAAAGCCCTTGAGCAAGAACGACTCGGTTGCCCAAGCCGCGATAAGCACGAGTTCTCAGCAAGACCCGGCACAAAACGAAACGCAGTTGAAATCACAGGTCAAGGACGAACGGGCACATCAACGCCAGGACGAACTTGCCGCAGCGGACGCATTGGGCATAGCGCAAACCGGACAGAATACTACCCCTCTCTATGATTCCAAGGGGCAACTGATTCCGCCGTCTGCCCAAAGGGCAGCCTACGGCAATGGCGGGGAACCCTTGCAGCAGCAGAAGACCGCGACGCAGCAACAACAAGAGGAGCTGAACAAGAAGGAACAAGAACTGGAGTTTACCAAGAGGTTCCAAAGCAACCTCGTTTACCGGGCGGAACTGGTAAGGCAGCCTGCCACTGCGTCAGGCGATAACCAGCAGCAGCAGGCCGCTCCTGCGTCCGGCCAGCCAATCTCCTACGCACCTCAGCAGCAGCAAT
>JARLJJ010000628.1 GCA_031291275.1 Formivibrio sp. | reverse complement strand
TCGTCGATCAGATAGGCGGCCCGGTGTCGGACCAGGGCGACAAAGGCGCCGTAGTTGGCGACTAGCTGCCGCCCTTCGAACAAGGCTGGGCGCTTCGGATATTGAAGACCGGCTTCGTCCAGCCAGTTGGCGATATTCATGTTCGGCTCCTGCGTGCCAACGGCTTCCAGATCCATCTTTGAGTCCTCCTGAACTGACTTTGCATAACCCGGGCTACTTGTTCTCCACCCCTATGGAGAAGGCAATCAACGTCCTTCCAAGGCCTTGCAACCAAGAAAAATGAGTGTTCAGCAAGAAGGGGGGCCGCCATCGGTGGGCAGGATCTTGCCGCAGACAAAGCTTGAGCCCATCAAGGCACGGGAGCCGTTGAAGAGGTAGATATACTTTGGCTTACACTAAATGGCTGGCAGGCCATAAAATATCAGTCATTTTTTACGATTACTGTTAGGTGGGCTTACATGTCGACTATTCCTCCTCTGAGTTGTCTCCGTAGCTTTGAGGCCGTCGCCCGGTTAGGCAGCGTGACACTCGCGGCCACGGAACTTCATGTGACGCACTCGGCGATCAGCCAACAGATCAAGGTGTTGGAGGAGTTGGTCGGTATCAACCTGTTCATTCGCGAGGGGCGTGGCTTGCGGGTGAATGAGCAGGGTCGCCTGTACTCACTGCAAATCCGTCAGTCGTTGGGTGCCATCGCCGAGGCCACTCATCTGGTCCAGGCGCGGCCCAAGGCTTCTGAATTGGTGGTCGCGGTGATGCCTTCATTTGGGCGCTCCTGGCTGTTACCCAGGATCGGGAGGTTTCAGCAGCACTATCCACATATCACCGTGCGCTTACACGCCAGCCTGACGGTATCGAATCTGCTTCAGGAGTCGCTTGATATCGGTGTGCGTATGGGACGTGGCGACTGGGAGGGGGTGGAAAAACGTCTGATGTTCCACGATGAAATGGTGGTGGTCGCCGCTCCCGACTTCAATGGCGGGCAGCTGCCGAAGACTCCCGCGGAGATCGTCGCTAGTACGATCATTTTCACGATGGACTCCTGGCAACCGTGGTGTGAGGTAGCCGGCCTGCCGGATATCAACGTGCCCCGTGCGGGCTTGTGCAGCAATGATTCCAACCTGGTATTGGAGGCTGTGCGTCTGGGGCAGGGTATCGCGTTGGTCCGCCGGAGCCTGGTGCACGATGCCATCGTGCGAGGTGAACTGGTTCAACTGACCGAATACGCGACACCTTATGCCTACCCATACTGGTTGGTATTGCCGGTCCAGGAGCACTTGGAAGCCAAACAGCATCAGTTTTCCGCATGGCTGTTTGCGGAGGTGGAGCGCTATGTGGCAGAGGTCGAGCAACTTCGTGAGTCGCAACGGGGTCTCTAACGCCTAGCCACTATCTCCCTTCAAACCCTGTTTTTTACCTGTTCAGCGTCATGGGCCATTACAAAAAACAGCAGCCACCGAAAGCGGCGGCTGCCAATGGCGATTGCACTGCATGCGCACGTTGGGCTTTGCAACCGGCAGATCAGAAACCCAACTGCCACCTGCGCTAGTTCGATCAAATGAGCGGTTGTCTACGGGGATGCGTGATGGTCTGAGGTCGACCCCTCAAGCAGCGCATCCACCACAGCTTTCGCCATCTCTACCGAGTGAAGCATGCCCCAGAACAGAGACCGTTCCACCGGATTTGTATGCAGGCTGATTTCGTCGCCATTCAGTTCGGCGACTGCGAGCAATTTCGAAACGTAGGTCAGCGCGTCCTGAGCGTGGACGCCTGGCTGGATGGCAAAAATCGTAGGTCTGAACGGGTCATCGTAATCGATGGTTTTAGAGAGGGTGAGACCGAGGGTATCGAGCAGGCGGGCCGCATCCGGCCGGGTTGATTTCACAGGAACGTTGGACGCGGGAGGTGGATCGGGGGTGATTTTCTTAGCCATGGTGAATCTCCAACAGGTTAAGGAGATCTCCACTCTTGCTGCGATACAAGGGTGGCGAACTGTACGCAGGTTCGCAGACCGGTCTGTTGGAACACCGGCAGGCATAAGCCTCCTGCGCACAGCCCGCCATAACGCAGACATGAAAAAGCCGCTTACGCGGCGCTGTGCGCCAACAGAAACCGCCGGGCTGCGAAACCCGCATCGCTGAATTTGCAGCGACTACAGAAATGTAGACCCAGCAGCTAGCGTACACAACATTCTCCCATGACCAAAACACGTAGGAAATATTAGTTTTTTTGGAAGGCCATTTCTCGTCATGCCGCCTTGGGAGACGTCCCTCCGAGTGCGTAAATACATAGGTAGTCGTTCGATTGATTGAGTCCGTGTGTTCTGGAATGGGGGGCTGGATGGCCATGGAATCCACATACAGGTCCGAGCAGCGAGCCATCTATCGGGTGAGACCCACGAGGATCACGCCGAGCCAGGATCTGATGATCCTGACCACGGTGCCGTTCGGCCGGGGTCACGAAGCGGATTCGGCTGTGCCGGTGCTCGTGGTTATACCAACGCATAAAATCCCTGACCCAGGCGCGTGCGGCGTCCAGACTGGCAAAGCCATCTGCCGGCCATTGCGGGCAGTATTTCAACGTCCGGAACAGTGATTCCGAGTACGGGTTGTCATTGCTTACTCGCGGTCGGCCACGCGATGGCGTGATGCCCAGATCATGCATTTTGCTCAACAACGTCAGCGATTTCATCGGGGCACCATTGTCCGAGTGCAGTACCAGCGGCTCGTGCAAACACTGCTCGCCGATCACGCTACGTTGCAGGAGCGCAGCCGCCTTCTCGCCGCTTTCTTCTTCGTAAACCTCCTAGCCCACGGCCTTGCGGCTGTAAATATCCTCGATCAGGTACAGGTAGTAATACTTCCTGCGCACAGGCGAGGGAACATACGTAATGTCCCACGACCACACCTGGTTCGGCCCTTTGGCGGCATGCGTCGTCGGTGCCACGTGCCGCCTGGGGCGCTGGCTACGACCACGATGCTGCTGTTGGCCTGCCGCACGCAGCACCCGGTAAAACGTCGACTCCGACGCCAGATAGCGCCGCTGATCGGCCAGCCTCGGCATGATCTGGCTTTAGAGGAAAGACGAAACAACGAAGAACCCCGCTTTTTTTGGCGATTTTTTTCGTTTCTGAGAAAAGTAATCTACTTACTGGCTTCGTTACTCAAGATGCCATTGCTGCTGACGTTTCCAATCATTTGGAAACCCCATGAGCCTCAAACTCCCGCTGATCTATTACCTCAGCAAGGCGAAGCTTCCATTGGCTGTCTGGGCTGATCAGGTCGGTTAGGTAGGCCAGCATCGTCAATACGATGTACAGGCGTTGCTTTGGTTGAGGGCTGTCGCCAGGTACATGCGGAATCAACCACTCTTTGGGCAAGGACGGCCGAATCGAAAGTTCTCGGTTCCATAACCGTGAATGGTGGGCACAACAGTTCCGGATGAAGGTCAAGGTGTGCAGCCAGGAGGCCAGTACGTCGAAGGGCAGTTTGAATCTGCTGGCGATCGCTTTTTTGTCAGCGCCTTTGCCTATGGCGGTGAATAGGGTAGAGACCGTCCCAAGGCTGAGCTCTTCCAGAACAGCCCAGGCGGGCGGTAGCTCAGGGTGGTTATAAGTCGCCCCGTAGAACCGGAAATAGTTATCGCGAATGCGATTTTCAATTCGCTGTTGGTGAACGCCATCGACATGTCGACCGTTTTTTATGCGATCAATCTCGCGTCGGAGTCTGGTCCGCTCCTTGTTCAACTGATCTCGTAGGGGGCGTAGCAAGTCAGAGTGCGAGTATGATGAGGAAAAAACTGACGAGTCAGCTATCCAGTCAGGCCCATATTTTGGACACATGTGATTACTGATCGATGCTCTGATGGCAACTTCGACACGTTCGATGGCATCCATCGTTATGCGTCGCAACGAACCATCGAAGCGATAGATGTCCACCACGGCTTTCAGGGTACTGCCGGGCTTGAAGGTGTGTTCGGGATCCGGTTCCTGAAAGGGACGCATGTAGGGGCTCAGGCGAAACAGCGTTACCACTTCGAGAAAGCGCATGGCCCGATCGTCATTGGTGACGTGCAGGCCTCGTTGCTTCAACAGTTCCAATTGCTGTTCTACGCTGAGGGCCGGCTTGTCGAAGGGCCTCATGTAGTTTTCTCCAGGCAAAAAAAAACCGCACGATTTGAGCTTGCTGACTGCGGGTCAACCTAGGCTTGGCGGGTGTGTTGGGGCGCATTATAGGTAGGTGTCAGAGCCCGTCAACGTTGCGTTGATGTGAAATTGTAACGTGTAGGTGTCTTGGATTTTTTGAGTGTGGACACTTTGTGGACGTTTTCAGCTTTTTGAAAGCGCGAAAACTAAAGGTCCAGAAATGCCAAAGCCCCGTATTACGGGGCTTTGGTGTATGGTGCGGCACCAGGAGTCGAACTGATCCGTAACTTATTGATTTTTATTTTTATTGTCTATTAGGTTACGTTCTTCTACCTCTAAAACTATCTCAAGACGTGCGCTCGCTTGTTGATAGCGTGATGCAGGTGGTTCCCCGGACGGTTACAGCCGTATCGCCGCGATCGCTACTGTTATCACCCTTGGAGTCAGTGGATTGTGGTGGCTGGTGCTGCGCACGAATCTCATGAGTTTTATGGCGATGTCTTCGTAAAGTCCCTGTTTCGCTATTTATGATCATGGACGCTCCGCGGCTTTAAGCCAGTCATTCATGCCGTCGACACCCAAAGTCAGCAGCGAATCCTGCATCGCTACCACCCGCTGTAGCATGGCACTACCGTCTGACTCCTCCTGTTCTTCAGCCTGCGCGAAAAGGCGGGTTAGCAGTTGCGTGAGGTTGTTTTCATGGTCGTATATATAGGGTTTTGTTTGCCGAACAAAATCAAGGTAAATCTCGGTTGCTTCTAATGCATACATTGGATCGTGAAGTGACATAGCGTTCAGCCATGCATCGAAGCCATAGATGTCGTTTCGTGCAGAATCACTTTCTGTTCCTAGCAAGAACAAGCAGCGCCGAATTAACTTAATGGGTATAGCAACCAGCGGCGTTGCCTCCTGGAAGAGGTTGCGGAATTTGTCGGCAACTGCAACAGCATAATGATTTTCTGCATCCAAGCCGGCCTCAAGACCAGCGAGACACTGTTCCCGGTGCTGCTGAATGTTGTCGCTGTGAGTCCAAACGCTCGCTGCACCATGCCACGCTTCGACGGTTTCCCCTGCGTTGAGTTCTGCGAGAAGGCCAGAAAACTCCAATCGCTTCGAAAGAGATGCCAGTGCAGATATACGCCCCCAAGTCTCAAAATCCTCGTTGCTGCCTTCGCGATAAAGGCGTGCTAGCCACAAAGCGACAATTTCGAACTTTTGGTGGTAGGCGTGATACAGGCTAGATTCGGCTATTGGCCAAAGTCCGGGGGATTTTTCCTGCATGGCAAGGCCAAACAGCTCCCAGCCAAGTTCTGGGTGATGGCTTTGCAAATAGGGCATGCGCCGCAGCAATAGGGCGCGAATAGCGGGGTGCGGGTCTGCGGCAAATAGGCGCAGCGCGTTCGGTAGCAATTGGGGCCAAGGTACGCCGTTCTTTTCAAGTTGATTGGCCACGATCATCAAGGCTTCCGCTGCGTTACCTTTGGCCATATTGATGCCAGCTGTGACCAAATCAACGGAATCCCCTGAGATGGAGCTCTCCTCCTGTAGTGTCGAAAAATCCGCAGCTAAGGACACTAGCCGCGTAGCGTCCTGTGACAGTTCAACTACGTGCGCACAGCTCTGTATTGCTTTAGATGCGACGCGGTTGTGGTGCCAATGACTCGGATGCGTTTCCAGTTCATTCAGGATTTGCTGCGCCAGCGCTGCCGCATTGGGTTCATCTTTGGGTGACCAAGTGCCATTTACCTGCAAGTTGCCGTAGCGGTGAGCCAGGTAGGTCGCAATGCCCTCCATGAGGTCGTCTCGAAAGCGGTCCGAGATCCGCTCCCAGTTGGCTGATAAAAGACTAATAAAGCGGGTGGGGTGGCGCGAAGCCGCCTCATGCAATTGTGAGCCAACCTCTCTCTCACCCCCCATCAGAAAGTCATCAAAAGGGCTACTGGCATGCGCTTTGTAGTGATTCAGCAGGCCCAGCACGGAGTCATCGCTTGCACCAAGAAACACCTCGAAAGAAAACGGTGCGCTAACCATTCCTCCACGCATGTGAATGTCCGGCAGGCGAACCAGAGGCCATATTTCTTTTTCGCATTCGTCCAATACAGCCTGTGCGTCGGCTGAACGCAGATGGCAGGGGATGGTAAGAATTAGTTGCGCTTGATCTCGTAGCGCCCATGCATGGTGCTTCGGGTCAGTTGTAGTTTCCCGGTGAAGGGTTAAAACGGTCGAATGTATTGCGTCTTGCGTAGCCGCATCAAGGTGCAGAAAAGTGGTCTGTATCAGCGTGCCGAGTTCATACGACAAAGCGGATTCGAGCAGCTTTTTGTTGCAAAGCATGCGGCCAATCACATCTTGGTTAGCGGTTGGTGCTGCCATGCACGCGAGGATGGCGAAATAGCGCAATGCGCCTTCTGTGCTGAAGCACAGACGTTCGCTGTTGCTTTGCCACCAATTCGATTGAGTGTTTGCGTGATGCACGATGGCTGTTTCAACGGCATCCAGCAGTATGCGTTCATTATCAAGGTGCCGGTGGTCGGTCTGGGTGTGTGCGTCGTTGTATGACGATTGGTGCAGGAAACCGCTCCAAAAGCTTTTCGGAGCCTCACCATAGCGTGAGTTCTTGATTTGGCTCCATCGCTCAATCGATGCTATAGCCAGGTCAAGCAATGCCGTGGACTTTCGCATTCGATCTGCGAGAAAACTGTTTTTGCTTGTCCCAAAGTCATGCGGTTGACAGTGCAGCTTTTTGCCAAAGCTATAGGCAAGCACATCATCGTCGGTGACTTCGCCAGCGACATAACGCCATAGAACCGTATCGTCCATACCCCCATCGTTTACGCAGCGTGCGAGTGCACGCCCGAGAAAGCTGTGCTCTTGCCTCGGTAACTTAAGCAATTCGACAAGCAAAGGCACAAGCACCGCCGAATGGTCTGCATGGACTTGCGTGATCGCATGTGCAATAGAATTTGTCAGCTGGGTATTATCCACCCCATCCAGTGCCAGCACCTCGGTCCAAAATGCGAACACCCCTACAGCATCGTCATTTTTCCATTGAGACACCCGGTGCACATGCATCGTTAACCCGTCGACATCGCGGGTATCTCTCAAAACAGGTACTAGATGCTTCATCCAGAAGTGATGCCATTCCACCCGAACCGCCTGGGTGTAGATCACCTGAAACACGTCACGATGCTGGTTGCGCAGGTCGCGTATTAGAAGCCAGTCGTCATCGTGTGGAGGTTGTTCTGAAAAGGTTTCCGCCACAAGACGGCGAATGTGGAAGGCGTTGTTGCCTGTCAAAACAGTACGCAACTGCTTTCGGAATTCGCGTCGATCTCCGGTTGTCAGCTGCGTGACAAAGCTGCGAATGCTGGGGCGCACAAAAGGCACAGGAGGTAAACGTTGTATGAATGCGTTCAAAGTCACAGCTTGGCGCACCGCGCCGCTGATCACCAACACGTCGAGCAGGGTCTGGTGCCCGAATGTCAGCTGCCCATCCTGCGTCTCATGCAGCACCTTATTACTGAGAAGCGCACGTTGAATATCTTGTGAGGCGGTGAATCGCTGACGTGGCACCGCAAGACTGCGCAACTTTAGCATTTCAGCAGCCACGGCTTCGATGGCTTGCATGGCGGCATCGCCCAGTGCGCTATTAGCCTGCACGATCGTGGCAAGGTAGCGCTGTGCCAGCGCTTGGCTGGTCACTACATTGAAGCTACCCCCTTGCTGCGCTAATTCAACAAACAAGGCCAATTCACGCGGATTACAAATTAATTCGCGCGTGGTCGCATCGGTGGTCGATGCGTCAATGCTGAGTTTTGCGAGCAGCGGCGCTATCTCGGTATCCCATTCCAATGGCTGGCAAGTGATTTTTTTACCCCAACTGCGCTGGGCAATACGTCGATCGTAATGACAGTCAAAATCGCGACAGGCAGTGACGACGGTAATATTGGGGACCAGTAGCAGACGATCAATTTGGGCAAGGAAGTACGTAAGTACGCTGTGTTCACGGGCAATGGAAAGTACATCTAATGAGTCGATCATCACGACCACGTGCGCATTTTCCGCCATGCGTGCCGCTTCCTCTACCCATTGTTCAGACAGGCCTAGGGCTTGACGGTCTTGCGCAGTGACGATGTCGGCGAACTCGCGCGATTGGATGAACAGCGGCAGCAGGTCAGTGCGGGTTTTGGCAAGTTGTTCCAGTGCTTCTTGCACTGCCAGCATCACGCAGGTCTTGCCGGAGCCTGGCAAGCCAGTGAGCAAGATAGAGCCATGTTTGGCTTCAATGGCTTCGATGAGTTCGTTGACGGATGGATTCGAAACGCTTTCACTGCCAATATCTCTGCGCCATGACCGGCCAATGGCAGAAGTGCTTTTGAATGAAGTACGAACCTTTACCATGTCCATGGGAGGGGTCAGCATTGAGCCTGCTTTGTCCAGCAAGACTGTCAGGTTGTCCTTTGTCAGTCGATGTTGCGTCGCGTTACTTTCGCCGTGGCCGCTAAGGCGCATTCCGAGGTAGTCAAGGCGTGTCCATAGAGTGTTGTAAGCCGCTGAACCGTTGCTTACCAACCGCCACAAACGTTCGCGCAGAAATGCCTCCATGCGATCCAGTTCTGGACTGATTTCAAACATCGTGCGTTGTAGGAGCTGGTAGGTTGAAAGATTTGACGCCTGTTCGACAAGCAGATTTCCTAGTTCGGTATCTGACTCTTGGAGGGCCTTGCCCAGATTGGTTTGGTAGGTCGCTTCATCGGCATAGTTGGTGCTGTATTCCCGCAATCTTGAGAGATCACCAAACGCGCTGCGCGAATAGAAGCGAATTTCCGCTGTCGGGTCGCTGCTCAACAAGCTGATTGCCTTGCGCAATTCGTCGGCGAGGTCGGCGGTAGACCAGGCCTTATGCAGCGTCTGGTTTTTTTTGCATTGGCAGTAAATTTTGGTGCCATCTACTTTGCCGATCACCACATCGTCCACTGACCAGCTTACGGAATCTACTTCAAGCCACTGGTAACCAGGATCCGAAAGAACGCTCAAAGCCCAGTCAAAGGCAACCAGCGTTTGGTAACCATCGCCTCGATTGGACTGAATCCCTGCTTTGCTCATTTGCTTGTCCTGTTTGACTACGACTGCCCCCAAAGAACTATTCAGCAGCCGAGACGTGCCGCACCTTCTTTTTCTCGGCACGATTAGCCGATGCGCCACGCGATATTCAAATACGTCTACAACGCTCTTAAAAGTGGGGGTGACCTTTTCTCGTGCGTAGCGCCGGCTGATGGAATATCGCGTCCGATGCCACATAACGTTGTAGTTCATTGGTTGCCAAAAGCGGTCTGGGGAAATGAGCCGTTATCTGGCATAGATTGACCGTTAATATGGATGTTGTCACAGGGCATTCTGCAGGAGCTGTCAAGCTTTAGCCAAGGAAGGCCAAGTATGAGAATTTCACGCCTTTCCAGGGCAGGTGGCTGGCTAGCAACAGTGGGTGCCGTTACCTACCATCCTCACTAGGGAGCAAAGTGGACCATGCCGGCTTTCTGTCCTTGGTCGATCTAGGCCTGTCGCCCTTTTTGCGTTCAATGGTCAAGCCGGATGCAAACGTTGGTCGGCGCCTCTCCCGAGGTCCGCTATAGATGCTGACCTTGGCCTACAACTTTGAAATGCCATGGCTTACCTAAGCGAAGAGTGAGCAAATGGATGGTCAGCAGATAGTAATAGCGCGTGGATTCAGTGCGCTGGTTTAGGTGCTGATTTAGAAACCAGGCGAGATGTTTTCGCTGCCAAATCCATGGGTTATCTTTGTGCCAGCGATTAGAAATCGCCGCTTGAATGGCCTTCGCATGACGAAGGTGACGCTGGCGGGTGGAATGCGATCCGGTTAGAACGCCCACCAGGAACAGCTCCATATCGAATGGCTTGCTCATGCTCGACCACCGATGTAAGCCGATACCACGTCGATACGGCCGTGCCCGAGTTCATAGCTGAGTTGGTCTCGGGCCTGCTGATCAAGGGGCCGGTCAAACTGGTCGCAACGACCATCATTATTGATTGGCGCGGGATAGTGGGTGATTTGCTCATAGCGTTCGCACGCATAGGCCGCGCGCAGTTCGTGGAAGCCTTTGAGGTTGTGCTGATGGAGGATGTCTCGGGCGGGGCGTACGACGCGTTGCTGGAAATCGAGGTAGCTCTCGTTCGGTGCCAGTAGGTTGCAGCTGCCATGCGGTAAGACCTGCTCGGCATATCTGAGTGCTTCGCGAACATGGTCATCTACCATAATCCAGCGAGGTGCTGTTGCTCCGCCGCGGCCACCTTTGGTGCCGTCCTGGATGTTGATCCTCCCGAGTTGCTCGGCTTCCCGCTGCAGTCGAGGAAGGTCGGCCAAAATCGCCTCACGCAAACGCATGCCGGTGGCTCGCGCCAACTGAGCGATGGCCGCAGCGCGCGGCTGCTGATGTTCGCAAAGCTCGTCGACGATCCGCTTCACGTATTCGCGGTCTTGGCCTTGCGGCACTGAGCGACGAACACTGGCCCGCTGCATTCCCAACGCCTTGCTTGGGCTCGGCACTTTCACATACTGATCACCGCGAAGCGCGGCCATGGTTCGGTTCACGCTGGACAATCGGTTTTGCGCAGTCGCGATGCCGATAGCGCCTTGTTCGACTTGCTGCCGCAGATGCCCGGCGTAGTCCAGCAAGGTCTGCCGAACAATTTTTCGCGCATCGTTGAACCTTGGCCCATCCTCCGAGCGACACCAGCGCACAAACGCCTGCCACCGATCACTGTGCGCTTTGACAGTCCCGTAATGCCCGCCGCCAAACAGATCTTTTAGCGCTTGCGGCCCGGCATAGCTCAGTTGCCGGCCATAGCCAAAATTGCGTCCATCTCGCCTGCCCACCAGTGCCATGATCGAACTCCTCTCGAAGCCAATACTTTTAAAACTTTCCCCACTTCATCCCGCCAAGAATGTTGAGTGTTATCAGGGATCAAGGCCCCTGCGACCTGTGAGGGTTGTCCACTTACGCGGGACTGGCGGCTCCTTACGACCGGGAGCATGGGCATCTCATGATCTGGCCTCCTGAACACTTCCGCAGAAGTGGGCGGGTGGAGGCTGCACTGGCTGACGAGACCAATGCCGCGAGATCCTGAGTCGGGTGAAGGCAGTAATGCGATGACCGGGGCGTGCCTGACTGTCAGTCAGGTGCAGTCCATTCCGTAGGCTGCGGCACCATCATCTGCATCGCTGTTGCTGGTGACTTCGGTGTTTGTCACGCCGATTGTCACGAGGGGGAATGCCGCAAAGCCTTGTACGAGCTGGGCTGCAGCAGTGGTAGGAGCGCCCGTCTCTTTCCGGGAGAAAGAGACGGGCGCAGGTTGGCGCAATGAAATGGCCAAGCGGATAGGTTGCTGCAGGGCAGCTATGAAAGGGAATGAGTTGCCGCAGTGGGCACACTGGTAAAAGTAGGCATCCATCACATCGTTGTGACCGTGCGAGCCGCCGGACGCTAATCGCACTTTGGGAGAACCACCACGGTGTGGCGTAGCCTTTAAGGTTCTGGCTACCTGGGTTGCTGTCGAGGACAGCGCTTTGCCCGATCTTTTCTACGCCTGTGGATAATTGAGGTCAAGACTCCAGTTTTCGGGAGTTCTGCGGCTGTGGATGAAGTTATCCACCGGTGGAAATCAGTGGTTTTCCACAGACAGTTGCGCGGGCTTTAGATTTTTTAAGTGAGGTCCATCCAAGCAGGGCGGCTTTGCAGCCCTGTTTGGATGGACCCGGATGGACAAGCGGATCACTGAGATATGAAGATCGAGCGCTTACTCGGTTGCGCCACGTTTTGCTTTTAGGCGAGTGACGTTCGCTCCGGTCTGGTTCGCGAATTCGTGTGGAGTGACATGCTCCTGCCGGTTGGCCTCCAGGTACCGGCTCCACCAGTTCATGATCAGCCTGCGCTCCTCGATGAACTCGGCCTTGTGGATGTAAGCGGCGCGGACGTTGTTGCGTTCCTTGTGGCTCATCTGCCTTTCAATGGCGGTCTCGGACCACAGTCCTGACTCAATCAGCGCGCTACAAGCCATCGAGCGGAAGCCATGGCCACAGATTTCGGTTTTGGTGTCGTAACCCATATTTCGAAGCGCGCTGTTCACCGTGTTCTCAGACATCGGTTTCGACGGGTTGGCATCGCCCGCAAATACCAGGTCGAATTCGCCGGTGAGGGTGCGGATCTGTTCAAGCAGGGTCACGGCTTGCGGCGATAAGGGTACAAGGTGGATGTCCCCGGCCATCTTCGTACCTCTTGTTGAAAAGGGTACTCCGTCCAGCGCGGGTCGAGTGTCCGGTATCTCCCAGGTGCCGCGCTTGAGGTCGAACTCGCTCCAGCGGGCGAAGCGCAGTTCGCTGGAGCGGACAAACACATGTAGCGAGAGCATGACTGTCAGCCGAGTCAGCGTTCGTCCTTTGTAGGTGTCGATGCGCTCCTGCAATTCAGGCAGGCGCGATAAGGGTAAAGCTGGGCGGTGAACTACCCTCGGAGCTTTGATCAAACCTTCAAGGTCGGAGGCAGGGTTTGCTGCGATCTGTCGAGCACGTTTCGCCTCGCGCATGATGCTTTGCAGGTAGTTTTGTACCCTTAACGCGACGTCAATCGTGCCACGCTTCTGGATTGCTTCCAGAGGTTGCATCAAGTCGTGAGTGTCTAGGTCGGCAATAGCGCGATCACCGATTAGAGGAAAAACATGGGTTTTAAGGCGGCTCAGGACCGTCTTGGCATGGCCCGGAGCCCATTTGGCAGACATCGCTTTGTGCCAGTCCAAGGCTGCGTTCTCAAAGGTTCGGCCTCGGATTGTGGCTTGCGTCTTGGCTTGATGTTTGGACTCGATGGGGTCGATACCTTCCGCCAGCATCCGCTTGACCTCCAGCCGCTTCTTGCGCGCATCGGCGAGGCCGACCACGGGGTAGTTGCCAAACGAGGTCAGCCCTTCACGACCATCAGGTTTTACATACCTGAAACGCCAGCCTTTGCGGCCATTGGGTTGGACTAAAAGGTAGAGGCCGTCGCCGTCGAAAAGCTTGTAGGCGCGGTCGGTGGGCTTGGCTGAACGGCAAGCCGAATCAGAGAGCGGGGCAGTGGTGCGCGACATAAGGGTACTCCTCCCTTTATCGAATGACCTTACCCCTATCTTTATCCTTAAAACGGCTGGTATCCATAAGATTTTGGCGGAATCCGACGGAACGCCAAAACGAAAAAACCCGCCAGAAGGCGGGTTTTTCGGGGGTTTCAGAGATTTTGAAAGCCTTCTCTGGAACCTTGTATGGTGCCGGCACCAGGAGTCGAACCCGGGACCTACTGATTACAAGTCAGTTGCTCTACCAACTGAGCTATACCGGCGTGTTAGGGCGACGATTATAGCGATTGGCGAGGTTCTGTAAACCCCTGATATCTGACTATTTTTGCGCAGGCGACGTTCTCGTGATTCGCCCAGGCCAGCAACCCTAGGCTTTGTCCTGATCCGTTGACCGCGCCGCCATGATCGCTCCCAGCAATCGACCGGCAACTTCAGCCGCCTGCTCGGCCGACACCACGTTGGTAAAACTCATCAACAACCCACCTTCCTCCCCGCTCGCCAGTTGCCAGCGCGACAAGGGCTGAACCGACAACCCCGCGGCCCAGGCCTGCTCGGCAATGCGGGTATCCGTCACCTCGATCAACACCCGCACCAGCAGATTGATCCCCCCAGCCTGCGGGTCGACCTTCAATACCCCGCCGCCCACCTCTTCCAGCGCCCTGACCAGCAACGCCCGACGCGCGCTGTACAACTGGCGCATCTTCTTCAGATGCCGGGTAAAGTGCCCTTGGCTCAAAAAGTCGCTGACCGTCGCCTGCAGCAGTTCCGGGCAGCGATTGCGCCACAGCCGTACAACCTGTTCAAAACGCCCGACCCGTTCTCGCGGAACCACCAGATACGCCAGCCGCAACCCCGGAAACAGCATCTTGCTGAAGGTCCCGGCGTACAGCACGCGGTCATGCACATCCTGGCTCTTCAGCGCAGGCAACGGCCGGCCTCGATAACGAAACTCGCTGTCATAGTCGTCTTCCAATACCCAGCTCGACTGTCCCTGCGCCCAATCGAGCAGTTCCCGCCGCCGCTCCGGGCTCAAGGCCACGCCCAACGGGCTCTGATGGGCCGGGCTGACCACCGCCAGCCGTGCCGTTGGATTCAGGCGAATACCGTGTTCCACCCGCAAACCATCGGCATCCACCGGCACCGGCACCAACTCTACGCCGCGATTGAGCAGGATCTGCCGCGCATGCACATAACCCGGGTCCTCGAACCAGCAATCCTGACCCGTCATTTCCAGGCTTTCGCAGACCAGTTCGAGCACGGCGTTGTAACCGGTGCAGACAAACACCTGGTCCGGCGTGCACTGCACGCCCCGATACAACCCCAGGTACGTGGCAATGGCCGAGCGCAGCGGCGCGTAGCCTCTCGGATCGCTGAAGCCCAGGCCGGCGATATCGGTTTGCCGGGCGCGCTGGGTGATCAGCCGGCTCCAGAGTTTTCGCGGGAACGCATCCAGCGCCGGCAGCCCCATTTGCAGGGGCAACGGTTGATCCTGTTCGCTCGACGCGGCGCTTTCCGTTGGCGGACTGGGAGCCGCCGTCACCGGCAGATCAAGGGCAATGACGGTCCCGGCCTGCCCCCGCGCCGTCAGGTAGCCCTCGCTGATCAGCAGCTCATAAGCCGTTTCGACCGTGCCCCGCGCCAGATTGAGTTCCGCCGCCAGGGCGCGCACCGAAGGCACGCGGTCGCCGGGCCGCAATTGGCCGTCGTCGATGGCGCTGCGAATGCGTCGATAGACCACCAGGTATTTGGGCAACCCCGGTTCAGTGGCGGCTTTGGCAATGGGCATGGCGTTTTCCGTGGTCATGCAGAACCGCCGCAGTTTAACCCCATGCCTGGGCGGATCAGCAGCGCTCATGTCCCAAACGGCTTGCTCGATCTTGGCCCTGTTGGCCGATGCCAACGCGCGGCAGACTGCCGGCCATGATTCCACCGACCTCAAATGGGAGCCAACCATGACTCAACGTCTCAATTATCTCGACGCCGCGCCCCTGGGCTACAAAGCGCTGTTTGGTGTTAAAAGCTATCTGCAAAGCTGCGGGCTCGAAGCGCATTTGATCGATCTTGTGTACCTGCGGGTTTCGCAGATCAATGGCTGCGCCTTCTGCATCAGCCAGCATTCCCGCGACCTGATCAAACTCGGCGTGAGCCTCGAC
>JARLJJ010000627.1 GCA_031291275.1 Formivibrio sp. | reverse complement strand
CCAAAACCCCAAAACCCCAAAACCCCAAAACCCCGATGACTGTGGCGCGACGATGCACACGCGCACAGAGTGAACCCTGTGAGTGAGGACTGTGTAATTCCAGATATGATGCTCTCTATAAGCGCAGCAGCTCAGCTCAGCTCAGAAAATTGAACAGCGCCATTTTGACAATGGAATATCGTCCCCCAGAATTGCCTCCTTGATGAAGATATTGCCAATGTGATCCACAATCTGAAACTCGGCAAATTTCCCGTTCCACTCTGTTATGCACTTCCCGCATACGTTCTTAGCATTGTCGCCTTCGCAGCTTATTCTAAGTTTGAGCAGCTTTCCAGCCTCACTCTGCTGCATCTTCGTCAAACAAGAGTCCATCAGCTCTTTGCTAACATCTCCACCAATGCATATGTTCACGTTTCTGATAGAGCTGATGCCTGCCATGGTTTCAAAGATATATGCCAACGCTTCTCCCGATAGCGGCTCGCTGCCCAAATAGAACTCTGTCATCATACGGCAACTCTTGCTGATCATGTCTGCCACCTTCTTTGCGCCTGCAGCAGAAATTTTCGAGCTCCCTAGGAAGAATGCGCATAACGTTTCGGCGCAGCTAGATATCATCTCCCCCATTGCTATCGCCCCCGCATCCGAGATCTTGTCGCTCGTAAGGCCGAATGCAGAGAGCGGACAGCCTCTCACCGCATTGGCCACAGTCTTTGCCCCTGAATCGGATATCGCCAAACTGCTGATGTAGAACGTGGTGAGCGAAGGATTGTTCCTTGCCGCCTCAGCCACCGCCTTAGCTCCTGCGTCAGTGATTTTGTTGCTGTCAAGGCAGAACATGGTGATGAAGTCATTGTGGAACGCAGCCTTGGCCAGCGCTTCTGCACCGGTGTCGGAGATATCGTTGTTAAAAAGGAAGAATGCGGACACTGGGTGCGCTTGAAGAATCGACGCGAGCGCTAAGGCCGCTTGATCTCCAATGCGGAACGAAGGCCAGATGAACATCGCTTTATATTTATCGCGCTTCAAAGCGGGGAGTGAGGGTTAGGATTGCGAGATCGGGCCAATGGCCAGGTTCCCGGTCGGTGTTCTGATCGGGTGCGCTTGCCACTCCTGGGTCTGCGAGGATTTCCTACATTTCTGTGGTACCGCGCTCGGTTGTGTTCCGAGTCTGTCTGGCTGTGCCTGCGTACGTTCTGAGTGGTGCCGTTGCCGGCGGATCGTCCTGCTGGATGGTCGGGGCGATCACGTCGTCCTCAGGGAGGGCCTTGAGGTTGGTCACGGTGTCATCTTTAAGCCTCTCTCTGCTTGGGCATGACATCCGTGGCCTCGTCTTCAGGCACATCGCACCAGTAGACGCGGTGCAGCCTGCATGACGCCGTTCGTCACATACACTGGTTGTCCGCATACGTTGCAACGGAAGCAGTCGCCAGCGAGGTCTGGAAACGGCCCGACAGGTCTGGTACGCAGGAGACAGCATCATCGTCTTCTTCATTTTCATTGTATTCTTCACAGTATTAAATTCGTCGCTCTTCAAAGCAGATACAACATTATCGGTAGTAGCAGTGTAGGAATCGGGCTTGAGCAAAAATACGTCGTCCCTCCCGTACGCAGCAAACATCGACTTGTGCTGCGGAGCCACTCTCGTCGCCGCAGCAACAATCATGCTCTGCACCCTTTTGAGTCCGGCAGAAGCCGTATCCATTGTATTCAGAAGACGTTTCCTTAGCTCTTGTATCGTGGCCTCACTATTTGTGGCATCCACGGTCCGGCCCTTGACGAAGAAATACAGTTCGGCGTATCTTTCCTCGCGTTCCAGCTTCTGCATCTCGCACTGCTCCTTAGGCAGCTCGGAGTCCAACCGCAGCCTCTCGATTTCCCTCAGGAGTCCGGCCTCGAGCTCTTTCATAGTCTTTCTCAATATCTTGGCCAATTCTGTCGTCTGCTGCTTTCCGTCAATTTCTTGGATGCGCTTGCGCATGAGGGCGCGCCCGACTTCCTTGCAGCTTTCAGGCTGGTGTTTCTCTTCTTCGACGTGCTCCTGCTTGCATGACTCGCACATGGAGAGGTTTTTTGCAATACGAACACACATATTCCGTTGGTCGCTTGCGGTGGAGTGCGCAATGAATCTTGTTTTCCATTGACTTGAATATTTTATATATATATTTGTATGCATGCTGTTCAAGTCATTGGGTCATCTCAGTGATGACATTCTCGTGCCAGCTTCGCTCTGACT
>JARLJJ010000626.1 GCA_031291275.1 Formivibrio sp. | reverse complement strand
CAACGCCTTGGTGGCCGTGACCGCGCCCCTCCTACTGACCGAACTCCGCGCGCTCGCGCACCTGGCCAAAACGTTGCACTCCCGGCAAGCCGCCGGCATGGCGCTGACGTCGCCCATGTGGGCAATCCTTTCCGACCTCACCCATCGCGCCGAAGCCGCCATCGCCCTCATCGGCCGCCAGCTATGAAAACCATGCTCGTCATCACGAGTTCGAAGTCCGGCCGCATCCGGCGCAAGCACGTCGAATTCAAGGCCGCGAGACATACAATCATCGCGGGAAACCTCTGCCACAAAGCCGACCTCGTATGGGCCATTGGTCGCGTCACCAGCTCTTACTCCGAACCTGACCAGGACGACATCGCGGCCGTCCGCGCGGCAGCCGCCGTCGCATGCCCACCAAGCGACGTGGCGAACAGCTACATCAAAGGCCAGTGCAAAGTCAAACCTGTTTGTGTGCATCACTGCAAAAGATTCACAGCCTGATTTGCTTTTCCAAGGCGGCCAGAACCGATTCCTCCATTTGTGCGAATTCGGAGCCATAAGTTATAAGGTCAAGCTGACGACAAACTGTTTTCTGCGCCATGTCTCCATTAAAAACAGCCATGCAGGCTTTCGATAAACAAGCTGAAGCCTGATTGGGAGACTTCAATAATTCTCCGATCAGTATGGTCTCGGAATCACCAAATATCAGTTCGGCATTCGGTAATTCTTGAATGGCCGTAATTCGGCGATCAACGCCATTGGCTTTCTTTATTAGCTTCTTGAAATAACGGTAGTGTTCCGCAGGCTGAGCATGGTTTTGCCAATGCCGATCAAGAAGTAATTTAAGCCAAGCAGTAACTTTAGGACCGAGCAGTATAGCTAGACGACATACGATGCGATTGTTCGTTGCCTTGTCGTGCGCCAGAACTTCTTTAACCAAGCTGGCAATTTGTTCCGGTGACAATTTCAGCAACCAGAAAAAACCTGGCGCGTAAAATTTCAATGTAGCCACCTTGCTGAGCATTTGGTGTTTGGCTATTGCTGGTTTGATGTGCTGACGTTCGGCGTAAATCCGGTAGTAAATCAGTTCCCCAAAAACAAAGTCAGACCGATTACGGGCTAGGAGATCATTTGCATCAAGAACATTGTTTATCTCATCAAACAGACCGTCGGAAAGTTCCTCCGTTACAATCATGCCAGCAGCCTCGCTAGGATTTCGCGTTATGCGAACGGCTGGAATCGAAGTATCTTTCCCACCTTTTGTTACGCGGAGAATAGTCGGTGAGCCAGAAGATGCTTTAGATGTGGAGACAAAGGCGGCCACCGGAACTTCTTTTACTCTGCGAAGCATCTCTGATTTGAGAAAATCCGTGCGTAGTGCGATAATCCGCGCGAATTGAGCGGGAGTGGCCAAATCAGACTTTGCAACATACCGACAATAGACAGCATACTTGTTTAAGTGAAGGACGGTTTTTCCATCTGGCAATCGCTCCTGAATTTCCTTTGTGGTCACGTGAGGGATCTGGGGACTTGGAGGAACGTGGAGCACAGGGAATATCTGCCCTGAGAAGGTTAGATGTGCATAGTTGAGTCCGACCAGCTCTGGGCTTACGCAGCCATTGATGAGTTCAGCCAAGGCAGCTGGATCGGTCTCTTTCAACTCTGCTTCCGTGAATCCCAGCCACTTACCTTTCGATTCGATGCCAAACACAATAAAGCCACCCTCAGTGTTTGCAAATGAGATTGCGGCCTTAACCACTCTAAATTTGGTGCGCAGATTAACGGATGATCCTATTGGCGGCGTGCTTTTCCATTCCACATGTTTTGACTCCGCAGTTTCAAGCTTTAATCGTTCCGCAATTTTGGTTAGATCTTGAAACGGATCAAGCTGGCGCGCAAACCAGGCTAATGATGGAAGCTTTGCGCCTGTGTTTGTGTGTTGTTGTTCCATATTCGATTCACGATGGAGAATTTTGCATTTTGATTTTAGGTTTTCATTTTTAATACGCGCATTTGAGCTCCACGTCCAGATCTTGATTTTGGCGGTCAGGCTACGGGCCGCATCCGAGCGGGCGCAAACCCAGCCTCGCCCCATTACTTTTCCAATGACACCCTCTTTTCGGAAAACCTCATGAAGAATTTCCAACACATCGAAAAATGTCCTCTTACGGCAAGTGGCACGCCTTCAATCAGCGCAACCCCAGCGAATACCGCTACGGCTGGACACTCACCGAACTCGACACCTATTTCCACACCCTGAACGAACAAGTGCAAAAGCAATCCGCCATTTCCAAAGCGCAGCACATGCTCTGCCTGGCCTGCATCGTGCACCTTGACCGGGAGATTGCCGCCAGCCGGCGTGCTGCCTGATTTATGCAAACCATCCTCGACACCCTGAAGGCCGGACTCGATTTTGAAGTCGGCT
>JARLJJ010000625.1 GCA_031291275.1 Formivibrio sp. | reverse complement strand
CCATGCTGTCACTGTGGCCACAGCGGTGGTTTTGGGTCATCGTCCTCGTTGCGGCTGTGGTGGTGGCGGCTAACATGCTATCTGTGCTGCCACAGTGGCGGTGTTGGTGTCTGCTGTCATCGTTGCGGCTGTGTCAGTGACGTTGAGCCTGCTACGCTGTCAGTGTGGACGCAGTGGCGGTGTTGGTGTCTGCTGTCCACCTTGCGGCGATGTCAGCAACCCTGCCATGCTGTTATTGTGGCCACAGTGGCGATGTTGGTGTCTGCTGTCATCCTTGCGGCTGTGTCAGTGACGTTGAGCCTGCTATGCTGTCATTGTGGCCACAGTGGCGGTGTTGGTGTCTGCTGTCATCATTGCGGCTGTGTCAGTGGCGGCTGGCGCTCGTTGCTGTCTGTGTGAACGCAGTGGCAGCGTGGGGCGGTTGTTGTCATCGTGGCGGCTGTGTCAGTGGCTTGCCAGGCTGTTGATGTGGTCACAGTGGTAGCACGGGTGGCTGCGGTTGCTGTTGTCGCCATGGCTGTCTCAGTCGTGGCTGCCAGTGGCACTCCTTGCTGTCTGTGTGGTCACAGCGGTGGCACTGGTTCACAATGGCGGCCAGCACTCCTTCAAGTCGCTGCCCATGTTGGTGGTGCGGGTGGTCGTTGTCATTGCTGCAGCTGCCAGTGTGACAGTGGCACTATGCCTGCCATGCTGTTGCTGTAGTCACAGTGGCGGCTGGCGCTTGTAGCTGTCCATGTGAACGCATTTGCGGTGCTGGTGGTCATTGTCATCGTCATCATGATAATGGCAGTGGCCTCGCCTTGTTGTCAATGTGGACGCAGTGGCAGCGTTGGTGGCTGCTGCCATTGGTCACCGCTGTGTTGGTGGCATCATGCTTGCCGTGCTGTTGATGCTGTCACGGTGGTAACAAAGGTGGTTGCTGTCGCTGCTGTTGTTGCGACTGTGTCAGTGGCGGCTGGCGCTTCTTGCTGTCTGTGTGAACGCGGTGGCTGCGTGGGGCGGTTGTTGTCATCGTGGCGGCTGTGTCAGTGGCTTGCCGGGCTGTCAATGTGGTCACAGTGGGAGCACGGGTGGCTGCGGTTGCTGTTGTCGCCATGGCTGTCTCAGTGGTGTCGACCCTGGCATGCTGTTGGCTGGCCGCAGTGGTAGCGGCAGTGGTTGGTGGCTGCTGTCATTGCTGCGGTAGTGGCTTGCACTCCCTTGCTGTCCATGTGGTCGCAATGGCGGCGCTAGTCTTCACTGTCATCATCACGGCTGTGTCAGTGGCGGCTGGCGCTCCTTGCTGTCCATGTGAACCCAGTTCAAGTCGGTGGTCGTTTTCATCGTCACGCCGCTGTGTCAGTGGCAGTGGCAGCGGCCTCGCGTTGTTGTCATTGTGGACAAGGTGGCGGCGTTGGTGGCTGCTGCCATTGGTCGCCGTTATCTCGGTGGCGTCATGCTTGCCATGCTGTTGGTGTGGTCACAGTGGCGACACTGGTGGTCGTTGTCATCGTCGCGGTTGCGGCTGTGTCAGTGGCGTTGAGGCTGCCATGCTGTTGTTGTGGTCACAGTGGCGGCATTGGTGGTCGTTGTCGTCATTGCGGCTGTGTCAGTGGTGGCTGGTGCCCCTCGCTGTCAGCCTGAGCCCGGCCACAGCGCTGTGGTCCTTGTTGTGCCTTGTCACAGCCGCCTTTTCATGCTCTGTGCCGTCAATGTGAGCGCAGGGATGGTGGTGGGCTGTGGTCATCTCACCTCGTTGCAGCCACACTTGCTGCGGTCAACGTGGGCACAGTGGCAGCGGGTGTGGGCCTCCCAGTCATTGAGCGGTCTAGGCGTTGGCAGCCCATCGTCGCAGCATGCCTCGTCACAAGGGCGGACGTCGCTTCACTTGCTCAGTGTGTCGTACTTGTTGTTGTGCGAGAGTGTCTTTGTGTCATCCCTTACTCT
>JARLJJ010000624.1 GCA_031291275.1 Formivibrio sp. | reverse complement strand
CACCTTTAGCGCCACTTCCTGTAAAGCAATGGCGCTCTTGAAAGTCACCACGCCGGAGAATGAAATATAAAACCCCAGCGCCAACGCTTGCTCCGCCACTTCCCACGACTCGGTAAAGCAGTGCATCACCCCGCCAACCTCGTTCGCGCCTTCTTCCGCCAGGATGCGCAAGGTATCTGATGCCGATTCGCGAGTATGGATAATCAAGGGCAGGCCGGTCTGCCTAGCTGCACGGATATGCACACGGAAACGTTCGCGCTGCCATTCTGGTTGATCCTTATGCCAGTAATAGTCGAGCCCGGTTTCTCCAATTGCCACCACTTTTTGCCATTGTGCCAACTCAACCAGGCGCCCAACCGTGGGCTCTTCTCCCTCTTCATGACTGGGGTGGATCCCAACTGAGGCAAACAGATTTTCATGTTCTTCTGCCAAGGCAAAAACCTGTGGCAGACTTTCCATATCCACGCTTACGCACAGAGCATGCGTGACCTCGTTTTCTTCCATCTTGGCCAGATACAGATCTAGTTGCTGCGCCAGATCGGGAAAGTTCAAATGGCAGTGCGAATCTACAAACATGGTGGCTCCAGTTTGAAATAAAAAAGCCGCACATGCCAGTGCGGCCGTCATTAGCACGGACAATGCCTACATGGTGTGCGTGGTTCGAGAGGATTGCAGATATCCGCCCAGCATTCCTTCAATCTTGCCACGGGCCTGGTGCCCGGCCTCATTACTGGAAAATTGCACGCCAATCCCCTGCTGACGACTATTATGTCCGCCCGCAGGGGTCAACCAGATAACATGTCCGGAGACGGCGATCTTGGCAGGATCATCCAATAGCGACAGCAGCATAAACACTTCATCGCCCAGGCTGTATTGTTTATTGGTGGGAATAAAAATCCCCCCGTTTTTGATGAAGGGCATATAGGACGCATACAACGCTGCTTTTTCACGAATATTGAGCGACAACACGCCTGGGCGGCTCATCGCCGGTTTGACTGGCTCAGCCATTTTTTACTCCATGCGCCTTACCATGCAAGGCCTCAAGATAAGCAAACAACAGCGACTCAAAGACCAGCCGCTGATTTAACGGATGATTCGCCAAGCGCCGGGAATCGCGTAACCGATCGATGTAACCGAGCAAATTAACTGCGCGCGGCTGCAAGCGCACCAGATCATCACGTCTATCCGGATAATAGCGGATTCGCCCGGCCAACCCCACCCCGATCAAGTCATGCACCCATTTTTGCAACCAATCAACGACGAGTTCGGTATCAAGCTTGGCTTTTTCCAACTCAGCAGCCACGCTCAGTACATTCATTCCCGCAGGATTGGCGATATGATCAAGAAATAACGTGCGCTGAGGCAACCACTCTGCATTGGCATCATCCAGCGCAGCCAGCGGGGCACCGCCAGTATGCGCAAGATGTAACACCGGATTGACCACCCCTTGCTCTCCAAGCCATTGACTGGCAACGCGCGGATCGGGTGTGGAAATTGGAAAAACGCGGCACCGGCTTCGTACTGTCGGTAACAATCGGCGCCAGTGATGAGAAACCAAAATGAAGGTCACACCGGCGGGCGGTTCTTCCAACATTTTCAGAAACGCATTGGCGGCATTGGCATTCATCGATTCGGCGGGATCGAGCAACACGACTTTGGCACCGCGCCGATGCGCAGTCAAATTAACAAATTCGGCCAATTCACGGATAGCTTCAACTTTGATTGGAGGTGTTTTACGCCTGGTCTTGCTCTCGTCGCCTTCTGACTCGCTCTGTTCATCTGGGGCAAGGAGGCGAAAATCCGGATGATTTCCACTCAGATACCAGCGACATCCATCGCACTGGCCGCACGGGGTGCCACGTTTGCCATGCATTTCACACAAAAGATACTGCGCCAGATATTCAGCAATGCATCGTTTACCAATACCCGGAGCACCAGTCAACAACAAGGCATGCGATAACGTATCGGGTGAACGTACAAGTTGCGCCCATGACTTCTCTAACCAAGGATAGAGAACAGCGCCCGTCATAAGAACAAAGGCTCCAACAATTCAGCCAACTCGATGCGAATCGCATCCAGTGAACGATCCGAATCAATACGCTTTATTCGACCAGCCGAAGCAGTGGCCCGATCCAAATAGGCCTGGCGAACTCGTTGGTGAAAATCAGTCGCCTCGCGCTCAAAACGATCCAATTCGCGGCCATTGGCCAAGCGTGCCTGACTGACAGCGAGCGGCACATCAAATAACAGTGTCATGTCCGGTTGAAGCATGGTCTCGCCATCAGCCTGAACCCAACGTTCAAGCACAACCAATTTTTCCCAAGCCAAGCCGCGCCCCCCGCCTTGATAAGCGAAACTGGCATCGGTAAATCGATCGCTTAACACCCAGTCACCGCGCTCAAGTGCCGGAGCAATCACCTGGGCGATATGTTCACGACGCGCAGCGAACATGAGCAACGCTTCCGTCTCAAGATGCATGGATTCGTTCAGCAGCAAGGCCCGAAGTTTCTCGCCCAGTGGAGTCCCCCCGGGTTCACGCGTCACGACGACATTTAATCCGCGTTCGCGCAAGCATTCCGCGAGCCAGTTCAAGTGCGTGCTTTTTCCTGCCCCATCCAATCCTTCCAGGGTAATGAAACGTCCACGCATATCGTTTGGATTTGGCATGAGAGGTTGCAGTCAAGTAGAGGGCAGAATTCTCGCATATTCTGCAGAGAATCGTTGTGCTAAAAGCAAAACCCCCAGCCTT
>JARLJJ010000623.1 GCA_031291275.1 Formivibrio sp. | reverse complement strand
CTAGTCCTCCTCTTCGACCAGATAAGCCTGCGTCAACTCGGAATCTCGCTCAAGTGCGCACCAGGCTTTCGGAGCGAAGAACGAACGCACAAGGTCAGTGAGGTAACCTCGCGGCCGACCGTACTTGAAAACGATCAGAAACGGAACAGCCAGCGCAGGTACGACGAACTCCATAAAGATGTTGAGCGGCATTTCAAAGACGTGAGCACTGCCGCTAACAAAGTGCGCAAGCAGATTCATCAGCGCGGCAAGTGCAAGCACCAGGATCAAGTCCTCGAACTCCAGTCCAAGAAACGTCACCTTGGTATGAAGATTGCGATGAACAGGCGTCAGATCGAGACTCATACATAACTCCTCAGATACCGTGCGCATGCGTGACCATGGACTCCGCCAGGCGCATCATTCCTGAAACCATCAAAGCTGCGACTGCAGCCACAAACTTTCTGATCCAGGTCGATCCTGGATAGATCTCCGCAACCACGCCGCCCATGTGCAGAGCCATTAAGGCAAGTTGGGTCAAAGCGAATACGGGGAGAATCACATTAGCCACCCAGTTCACGAGGCTCATCGTCGCCATCCAGAAAGCGTCCGCACTAGTCGCCCCAGCGTGTTGAACAAACCCCTCCAACGCGCGGAGCATTCCTGAACACATCAGTGATGCGAAACCGCCGTAGAGCAACTGCTCGAACTGGCCTCCCTTGCTGTAGCGGTAGACAGCACCAGCGAAAAACAGTCCGGCCATTGTTGGCATCATGGTGTTGCCGGTCCAGGAGGCGAGGTTCGTAATTGCGCCGTCAAAACTCATTCGTTTGTCCTCACGCTGCCATGGCCTTGAACAACGCCAAAAGCCCACTTAAACTTAGAAATGCGATTGCGGCAAAGACCAGCCGCACCCACGGTCTGTGCCGTACATAGTTGATGACCGCGCCCACGCATGCCAGTCCAGCCGCAGCCGGCATAATCTGACCGGCGATGTAGTTCCATAGGGAAATGAGCATATCGGTCGTCGCGTATTCACCACCGGAATTCCAACCTTGGAGCAACTGCAT
>JARLJJ010000622.1 GCA_031291275.1 Formivibrio sp. | reverse complement strand
GATCGCGACAATGTTTTGCAGCGGATGCTGCCCTGGTAGTGCGCCATGCTCAAGCACCTTGCCGGTCTTGTTCCTTTGTGGTTTTGCCTGGTGGGCACGACCGGATTAGCAGCAAACGCCAGGGCTGCCGAGGTGGACATTGCCCATAGCCGGATCAGTATCGTCTTCCGCGCAATGGCAGCACCGATCGAGGCGCAATTCAAACGCTTCAGCGCCAAGATCGATTATGACGCGACCAAGCCTGAGACGGCGAAAGCTACTGTCGTCATCGATACCGGCAGCCTCGATCTGGGCGATCCTGAATACAACAAAGTGGTCGTTCAAAAGGATTGGCTCGACGCAGCCCGCTACCCGTCGGCCCACTTCAACTCAGGCCTGGTCAAGGTTTCCCCAAGTAAAACCCTCATGGTCTCCGGCCAGTTAACGATCAAAGGCAAGACGGCGGATCTCAGTATCCCGGTTACGGTCAAAACCGAAAACGGAGCGGACATCCTTGAGGGCAAAATTCCAATCCGGCGCTTGGCTTTCAATCTCGGCGCGGGGGAATGGAGCGATACCAGCGTCATTGCCGATGACGTGGTCATTGCATTTCGTCTCGTGCTGACCAAGTAGTGGCGTATATCAACAGTGCTGCCCTTTGCGCTGAGCGACGGAGGTAAACGGCGATGAACTTTCGACCCATATGGATCCTGCTCCTGCTGGCGTTGTGCAGTTGCGCTGCCGCCCCGACCCGTGCGGGCGCGGGCGACCGTTACACGATTGACCCTGACCATACCTTCTCGATTTTCGAATATAGTCATTGGGGTTTGTCGCGACAGCAAGGACGTTTTGATCGTACATCAGGCTTTATCGAAATGGATCAGGATGCCGGCACGGGAAATCTTGAAATCGTGATTGATGCAGCTTCGATCAATGCCGGGGGCGAGTTGTTCAACGATACCTTGCGCTCGTCTGCATTCTTCGATGCAGCCCGTTACCCGAAGATCACATTCCAATCGTCGGCACTGCAATTTGTTGATCGACAATTGAAAAAAGTCGATGGTGATCTGACCATCAAAGGCATCACCAAACCAGTTGTATTGGAAATTACGCAGTTCAATTGCCGGTTCATGCTGATTTACGGAAAGCGTGCTTGCGGCGCCAATGCCACAACCAAGATTTCTCGTACAGATTTCAACTTGGGCCGTTACGTGCCCTTCGTGAGTGATGAAGTCACACTGTTTATCGCAGTCGAGGCGATCAAGGATGAATAAGCAAGGAATGGATCAGGAAACTTGCGTCCTGATCGACCTGGATAGCGCAGATCTTGCGCATGAAATATTCACGCAACGAAGCTATCGAACATACCCGGCAAGCGCGGGGACTTGATAACAAGCGGCCCACGCGAAAGCAGCTACCTGTCATTCTTCTGTTGCCGATATCCCGTATTTCGGCAACAATCTCGCTACATCTTCCATATTCCTGACGACGCGGTAGCAGCATGTCCCTCTTTCATCCCCAGCAGGCTTTTTGCATCCGCTTTCGTTGGCGCTGAGCGCCATCGACATACTCAGCGGGTACAAAAACGGGCATGAAATTAGACCATCCTGGCGCAACGCCAGGAAAATCAAAGGGATACGACTTAAATGTTACTGATGATCGACAATTACGACAGCTTCACCTATAACCTCGTGCAATATTTTGGCGAACTCGGCCAAGAGGTGCAGGTTTACCGCAACGACGAAATCACGCTCGAACAGATCGAAGCGCTCCAACCGCAATATCTGGTGGTCTCGCCCGGACCGTGCACACCGCACGAAGCCGGCATCTCGGTCTCGGCGATCAAGCACTTTGCCGGCAAACTGCCGATTCTGGGCGTTTGCCTCGGGCATCAATCGATTGGCGAAGCCTTTGGCGGCAAGATCGTTCATGCCGCAACACTGATGCATGGCAAGGTATCGGCCATCGAACATACCGGCCAAGGCGTATTCAAGGATTTGCCCAGCCCGTTCGATGTCACCCGTTACCACTCGCTCGCTATCGAACGCGAATCCTTGCCGGATTGCCTGGAAATCACTGCATGGACTGCGGATGGCGAGATCATGGGCGTGCGTCACAAAACACTGGCAGTTGAAGGCGTGCAATTCCACCCGGAATCGATCCTGACCGAACATGGTCATGCGATGCTGAAAAACTTTCTGGATCGCTGAACATCACCCTGAGGTTACACAATGGATCTTGCATGGACACTGGTTATCCTTAGCACGGTTGTGCTGGTTTCCTACGTGTTCGATCAGATCGGCAAACGCCTGTGCATCCCTTCCGTGGTGCTGCTGATCATTTCCGGCATGGCGATACGGGCCACTACGGATGCCACTGGCATTGCCGTCCCCATGCCGGAACAACTGTTGCCGGTACTGGGTACGTTCGGCCTGATCCTGATCGTTCTGGAAGGTGCACTGGACCTGGAACTAACCTGGAAAAAATCCGGGCTGATCTCGCGCACTTTTCTCTCGGCAACCCTGGGTCTGATGGCGACGGCTTTCCTGTGCGCGGCGCTTTTGCAAAGCTTTTTTCACGTCTCCACCCTCACCGCCTGGATCTATGCCACACCTTTTGCCCTGATCAGTTCGGCGGTAGTGATCCCTGCCGCGGCGTCCTTGCATCCGCGTTTGCGTGAATTCGTGATTTACGAAAGCTCGTTTTCGGACATTGTCGGCGTACTGCTTTTTTATGCCCTGCTGGGCAGCCAAGGCGATTTGGCAGGCAGTGCGCTGCAATCGGCATTAAGCGTCGCCATCTCGATCGTCGTGGGCGTGGTCGCGGCCCTGACCCTGTATGGCCTGATCAAGCATATTGATACCCATGTTCGTTTTCTGCCCATGATCTTCGGCATCGCCTTGCTCTATGGCATCGGTGAGCTACTGCACCTGGCACCTTTGGTCATGGTTTTGCTCGTCGGTTTGTTGCTTAACAACAACCGCTGGATGAGTAAATTGCCGTATTTGCGCAGCGGGGACCAGGAAGAATTCGACATTGAACTCGATACGCTAAAACACCTGACCGCCGAATTCACCTTCGTGGTACGCACCTTCTTTTTTGTCCTGCTCGGGTATTCTATCCGGCTGGTCGAATTGCTCGACCCGCTGGCATGGGGGCTCGCACTGGTCATCGTGGCCTGCTGCATCGTGCCGCGATTGTTACTGGTCCGTCTGGTTGCCGGAGAAAAAATTGACCCGCTGGTGTGGTTTGCCCCGCGTGGCTTGGTTACCATCCTGTTGATTCTGAGTATCCCGGCGGGTCTGAAAATTGAAGGATTCCCTTTTGCCACAGTCATGCTGGTCGTATTGATCTGGGCCTTGCTACTGACTATCGGGCTGATCCGCAATCGCCCCGAAGAACTGCCGGTTGAACCGATACCGGAGACTGAAAACCTTGTTCCGCAACCGGAGAGCCAAGCATGATTACCGTCCAGGCCGCACTCAACCGTCTGATTGACGGCAACGAACTGTTTTACGAAGAAATGCTGTACCTGATGCGGCAAATCATGTCCGGCGAAGTGACTCCGGCACAAACTGCCGCCATTCTGGTTGGCCTGCGGGTCAAAGTGGAAACCGTCTCCGAAATTGCCGCCGCAGCCACCGCCATGCGCGAATTCTCGACCAAGGTCGCAGTGAAAGATCGCAGCCACCTGGTCGACACCTGCGGCACCGGCGGCGATGGCGCACACACGTTCAATATCTCGACTTGCGCCGCGTTTGTCGCCGCCGCCGCCGGCGTTAGCGTCGCCAAGCATGGCGGGCGCTCGGTATCGTCCAGCAGCGGCAGCGCCGATGTCCTGGAAGCCTTTGGCGTGAACCTTGCACTCTCGCCCGAGCAAGTCAGCCAGTGCATCGACAAAGTCGGCCTTGGCTTCATGTTTGCCCCGAACCACCACAGTGCAATGAAATATGTCGCCCCGATACGGCGCGAACTGGGCGTACGCACCATCTTCAATATTCTCGGCCCGCTGACCAACCCGGCTGGCGCGGACAATCAGGTGATGGGCGTTTTCCATCCCGATCTCGTCGGCATTCAGGCCCATGTATTGAAGCAACTGGGCAGCCAGCATGTGCTGATCGTGCACGGCAAGGACGGACTGGACGAAATCACCCTGTCCGGCAATACCTTGGTGGCCGAACTCAAGGATGGCAGCGTCACCGAATACGAAATCGACCCGCGCGAACTGGGTTTCGAACTGTGCGAACTCAAGGCCCTGCATGCCGGCAGCGCCGCCGAATCGAAAGCGATCATCGAGCGCGTGCTCGCCGACGAAGCCGGCCCGGCGCACGATATTGTCTGTTTGAACGCCGGCGCCGCAATCTACGCCGCCAACCTGGCCCCGACCTTGAAAGACGGTATCGCCAAGGCGAAAGCCGTGATTAGCAGCGGTGCAGCGAAAGCAAAGCTGGATGCGTTGGTCGCGATGACGCAGGGGTTCAAGGCTTAAGCATCGAAAAGCACCACCGCCCAATGGTAGGCGGGTTATTTAACCCGCCGAATAACTATTTGAGCTGAGGTGGTGTTTACATGCGACGCAATGCCCTTTGCTTATTTCGCCCTAATGGCTACACGAGAAAATTCATGAACAATTTAGAAATCAAAGAGTTTCCTGGAGGTTCTAAATCAAGAGTAAATCGTGCAGGAGATAATGTCCGAACAGGGATAGCTACGCCCGATGACTTGCTAGTAATAGATACATGGCGGGCAGCTCATCGGCTTGTTCTAAATACGTTTCAAGCAATTTTAAGAACTCGTACTAGAAACACACAAATCACAGTGGCTCAAAGACATAAAAGAAAACGAACCATATTTGACAAACTAATTAGATTGCCAAAGATGGAACTTTCTCGCATGGATGACATAGCAGGCTGCCGATTGATATTCACCAATATCAAAGACCTTTATGAGTTCCGTGAAAAATTCCACAACGCTCATTTCAAGCACAGACTACGCAACAACCTAGACAAATACGATTATATTAAAATCCCAAAAAAAACAGGCTATCGTGGAGTTCACGATATTTATGATTACGACGTAAATTCAAAAAACGGTAAAAATCTAACGGGATTGTTCGTTGAAATACAGTACCGTACTGTTGTTCAGCATGCTTGGTCAACAGCAGTAGAAGTAATTGGATTAGTCACAGAAAGTCAGCCTAAATTTCAGAAAGGCGATAACAGATACAATGAAGTAATGGCCATGGCAAGTGAAATATTAGCCAGATCATTTGAAGACTCTTTGGGTCCATTCCCACATTTAGACAATCACACCTTAGTTGAAAGCTTTTTAAAGCTAGATAACGAATTAAAACTAATAAGCACACTGCGCGGACTAAACTCAGCCACAAAAGAATTTACCGAAAAAAGAAATGCTATTCTTATTTTCTCTCCATCTGGAGAACTTGAGATTAAAACTTTTCGGGATGCAACCGAAGCTCTGCGATCACTATTTGATCTGGAAAGAGAATTCCCTGATAGAGACATTGTTCTAGTAAAAGCAGACACTAGCGATGAAGTCCGCATTGCATTCAAGAATTATTTTTCCGACGCTCGCGATTTCGTTAATTATATTGAATCCGGATGCACAAAACTCTCAGACAGAGAGCTTATTGATAATATTTAATTAGAAAACCACCATGTCCGACATCCTGAACAAAATCCTCGCCACCAAAGCCGATGAAGTTGCGGCGGCGAAAAAAGCGATTCCACTGACCGCGATTCGCGAAGAAGCCGAATGCAATACGGATCGGCGCGATTTCGTCGGTGCGATTCGCGCCAAGCATGCCGCGCAATTGCCCGGTGTGATTGCCGAGATCAAGAAAGCCAGCCCGTCGAAAGGCGTGATCCGCGCCGATTTTCACCCGGCCGCGATTGCCGAGGACTAT
>JARLJJ010000088.1 GCA_031291275.1 Formivibrio sp. | reverse complement strand
GTTTCTTGCCATTATCATCCGAGTGTCCAATCAAAACGATTGGCAAGGAAGGGCGAAGGCGACGCAGCCAGCGCAGGCTTTGCAAGCCGTCTGCGCTTCCCTGCGGCAGGTCGAGCAGCAGCAGGTCGAATGCTGCCCCAGATTGAGCCCTGTCAATAGCCTCCCAAGGGTCGGCGGCAAGCTCAAGTTGCCAACCGTTCACCTCTCCAATTGACCAAATGGGGCGTAGAACTGCGGAATCGCGGCTGACTACAAGTAGTCTTTGTACTTCTGATGGCTTTCCAAGCATGGGCTTCCTCCCGGCAGGATGGAGATAATCTGACCTAATATCTCTTCTAGCTGCCTAATTCTTGAATCCGATAAAGCTGTATTACAAGAACCTCTTGCGAAATTCTCCGAGTTGGCACGGTGAGGCAGGCTGAAGTGTGTATCTTTCTGGCTGGCAGGGGATATTGCTCTCGGGCAAGTGGATAGGAAACAGGACGAACACGAGCAGAGCGTTTTTCAGCGACGCTGCCACGCTGCCTTGCCGGCATGAGGGGATATTTCCAGGTTTTCTGTTTCGGCAATCGGTCTAGGTAACCAGTCGCAGGATCTGATCGGCGGTCAGCGCGACGATGCCGAACATCAGATGGCACATTACCTTGGCATTGCCGCGCACGCGGATCATGCGCCCGCCGAATTCGTCTTTCAATCGCGCGTTGACCCACTCCACCGTGGTCCGTTCCCGATAACGCACGTCTTGGGCGTTGTTGAAGTTCAACAACTTGAGCCGTTTGTCCTCCGCCTGTAACTCCGTCTTGAGTGCCTGATCGCGGCGCCGATGGACGTCGATGAGCGGGATGTGACAAGCAAGCTGCTGTGCCGAGAACTTTACACGCAGGAAGGTACTGCACACAAACGGGACCCGGGGAAGGACTTGCAGAGGGCGCGACAAGCACGGCCGCTTCTATCTACGCGATTGTGGCCTTGCTCTTGAAGAAAGGCAAGGACTTGGCGAGGCCCACT
>JARLJJ010000087.1 GCA_031291275.1 Formivibrio sp. | reverse complement strand
GGTTTGGCCTCAAACACGTACTGAGCAGCAGAACCTGATCGACCTCAAACTGGCGGCGGATCTGGGAATCAGCGAAAAGGTCATTTACTCCACCAATGTTGTCTCGCAAAACTTTATGCCTTACTTGTTGTCTGCCAGCGACATCTACGCTGCCCCTTCACGACTCGAGGGCTTTGGCATGATTCAGGTTGAGGCGAATGCCTGCGAAAAGCCCGTGATCGCAATCGATGCCATGGCATTTCGTGACACGATGGTGCATGGCGAGACGGCATTCCTGGCGAAAATCGCAGAGGAAAGAAAGATTACCGAGGCGCTGTACGGCGAAGGGCACGACTACGAGAAGACTCATCGAATCGTGTTTCCAAATCCGCGCACTGCTGAATATCGAGCCAGTGTTCCCGACATCGCCAAGTACCTTCTTTTACTCATGAAGGACAGCGCGCTACGGCAGCACATGGGAGAAGCAGGCCGCAAGCGCGTGGTCGAGTTGTTCGACTATCGCCAGGTTGCAAGGCAATTTGTGGAGATCGTATCAGACCGGTTAGGTATCCAGTAAAAGGCAACGAGGCGGCGACGGTCGCCCTTCCAATCCAACACGCCATCGAGGAATCTATGTCATTCGACCAGAATTCGCTAGCCTCCATTGAGCTGGCTAAAGAGGCCGCCCTACAAATCCTGCTGCATAACGCACAGGGACCATTTGAAGGATTACCTCGAACCGCCGGTTGGGGATACCCAGAACCCTACACTCGGGACCTGATGATTTCAGCTCTCGGCTTTCTGGCCACTGGCAACGAGCAACTTGCGGATGCTCTGGAGCGCACGCTGGTGGCGCTCGCCAATAATCAGACATTGCACGGCCACATTTCATCCCTCGCGCACGATCCAGCGAACCGGGGTTCCAGTGATTCGACGCCTCTTTTCCTCTTTGGGCTAGCTCTCTACAGAATCTCGAGGAACCAACCGGAGTTCCTCTTTGAGGCAGCGGAGAAGGCCAAGAAGTGGATGCAGTACCAGAGCCCAGATGACAGGGTGATGGTCGCACAGTTGCCCACTAGTGACTGGCGCGATGAGCAGTACGTGATGGGGTACGGGCTTTACGTCAATATGGTCGTC
>JARLJJ010000621.1 GCA_031291275.1 Formivibrio sp. | reverse complement strand
TTCCGCGTTGGACGAGGCAAATGCACATCCACGCCTCTTTCTGACAAGTACTTCAGGAATTGGGTCGTCTCAACAATGCGACGTCTTTGCGTTAGCCTGTTTTCGTTTGGCCTAAATGAACACCATTCCTCAATCAACTCTTTCCCAATGCTTGCGTCATCCGCTCTCTTAGCGGACAAGAACCTCGAAAAACTCCGCAGGGAACGCGGTACTGCGTCGTATTTAACGCCTTGCGCACGCTTGTATCGGATGAAGTCGGCCATGTGCGCCGCGAATACGCTTTCGTAATAGCAGGTAGTTTCGTCATTTTTCATTAGTGCGCGCCTCCAAACCGACTTTCGTGACCACAACAAAAGGCGGAGACTTCAACCGCGCACTCGCGCAATCTGGCGACATCGATGTTAAGGTACACGGATGTCGATTCTGTGTCGGCATGTCCCAGTGCTTCTGAAATGACTGGCATGGGTACATTATTTTCAAGCAGGGCACTTGCCAGGCTATGCCTTAGCGCGTGGGGACCGTGTTTCTTACCCGGTGGTATGCGGATTCCCGCCTCTTTCAGCCTTGTATAGACCGTGTGATGTATCGAGTTGGCATACATCACGTCATTCGGAGCGTTGAGCTTTAGGAACAGAAACGGCACGTCCGATTTCGGCCTCGCATAGCGGATGTAATCGATAACGGCCTCGCCGACATCGTTTAGCAATGGCAGCGTCACGGGTTCCCCGGTTTTTTGCTGCGCAACCTCAATGAGGTTCCTATCCCACTTGAAGCTGGAGAATGTTAGGTTCGCTATATCCGATGCCCGAAGGCCCAGCCGGGCGGCAAGAAGGATCAGTGCGTAGTCCCTTTTGCCTCTCGGGTTTCCTCTGTCGATGCTGCTGACCATGCGCTCGATCTCGTCTTTCAAGTAAGCAGAAGGTATTTTTGCTTTCTTGCAGTATCGGATCTTTGGAACAACCGTACTTAGGTCGGTCGTGATAATCCCTTGGGCATACAGGTGACGCAAGGCGCGCCGCAACACGCAAGTCGTATGGTAAATAGTGGGCAATTCGTAT
>JARLJJ010000620.1 GCA_031291275.1 Formivibrio sp. | reverse complement strand
TGGCCGGCCGGTGCTTCCTGGTGATGACTTCGAAAGTCAAATCATCGTCCCTCGCCCGAAAGCGGGTGAGGTCCCTGGTCGGCCGGAGCGAATCCGCCAAGGATACTCCGCCCCTTGGGGCCGCGACGGAACGAACCCGCCCCCGCCGTCCGGATTCTGAGAAGCATCGGCACCACGACAAACCGGTGGCCAAAATCCGCAACAGCCCACGAGTCTTTTTCCTTGGTCACTGAACCGGCTGGATTATTTCTGTGGCCGCTAAAATGCACAAAAGTCACAAGAATAGGTTCCATTATGAGCCTTCTGAGCCTCTTTGCGGCTCAATCATTCGTGTAAATGCGTGTCTCCCCATCTGCGTTTATCTGCGTCCATCTGTGGTTTAACATGACTGCTTACGAACAGCTCCAATCTGACCTGCGCGGCGCGCCGAAGAAATGGCTGGTGACCGGCGTGGCCGGGTTCATCGGCTCAAACTTGCTCGAAACGCTCCTGCGGCTCGACCAGCACGTGGTTGGATTGGACAATTTCTCCACCGGCAAACAGGCGAACCTGGATGAAGTCAAATCCCTCGTGCCGCCCGCCCAATGGGCGCGATTCAAGTTCGTTGAGGGCGACACCACGGACCTGCCCACCTGCGAGCGGGTTTGTGCCGGGGTGGACTTCGTCCTGCACCAGGCCGCGCTCGGGTCCGTGCCGCGGTCCATCAAGGACCCCATCAACTCGCACAACAGCAACGTGACCGGCTTTCTCAACATGCTCGTGGCGGCGCGCGATGCCAAAGTGCGACGCTTCGTGTACGCCTCGAGCAGTTCGGTCTATGGCGACCATCCCGACTTGCCAAAAGTAGAACACACGACTGGCACAGTCCTGTCACCTTACGCGGCCACCAAGGCGATGAACGAATTGTATGCCGGGGTGTTCGCCCGCACGTACGGATTGAGCTCGATCGGGCTACGCTATTTCAACGTATTCGGCCCACGCCAAGATCCCGAGGGCGCTTATGCCGCCGTCATCCCCAAATGGATTGCCGCCCTGCTCCATGGCGAGCTGGTGGTAATCAACGGCGATGGCGAGACCAGCCGCGACTTCTGTTACGTGGCAAACGCAGTTCAAGCAAATCTGCTCGCCGCCTGTACCGTTTTCTCCACAGAGGGCGGCGACACTCTTACCCTAGAAAACAGAAAGCAGAAAGCAAAAAGCAGAAAGCAGACGGCGGAGGGCGGTTCCCCGCTTACAACAGAAATTAGAAAGCAGAAAGCAGAAAGCAGAGATCAGAAGGCGGAGGTCGGAGGCGCTCTCGCGGCTACCGCCGAAATTTTCAACGTTGCGGTGGGCGAGCGGACGACCCTAAACGAATTGTTTCAGTTGTTGCAAGACGGACTGTGCCAACAAGACGCCAATTTGCCCAAGCAGAAGCCGGTGTACCGGGAATTTCGAGCGGGTGACGTGCGCCATTCGCTAGCAGACATCAGCAAGGCAACAGGGCTGCTCGGTTATAAACCGACCCACCGCATCGGTCAAGGCCTTGCGGTAGCGATGGATTGGTACAATGAAAATGTAAAATAAATTTCTGTTTTTGTTTTAAATGCATTTCTGCTTTCTACTTTTCAGATTTTTGCTCTTTTTTAGATGATTTTCCGCTTTTTACTTTCCTTATTTTTGCTTTTTTTTGCGTCTCCTCATTTGTTGGGAGCTTCTCTCACTAATCTGGCACTGGGCAAGAAGTATCAATTGGATCCCGCGCCCAACTACGCGCTCTGCACTGATCCCGGCGACGCCACCCAGTTGACGGACGGACAATATGTAAGCGGCTATTTTTGGACTCAAAAAGGCACGGTGGGATGCGTTGGCAAATCGCCCGTTACGATCGCCATTGACCTTGAAAAAACACAGCCCATCGGCGGTTTGTCATTTAACACGGCCGCTGGTACCGCCGGCGTGGGGTGGCCGTTCGGTATTTTTATGTTGGTGAGTGACGATGGCCAGGTGTGGCATTATGTGGGCGATCTTGTGGCCTTGAGCGCAACGCAATCCTCCCCGCCCAGTTCCGGCTACGCGGTGCATCGCTTTCAAACCCGCGAACTGGCAACCAAGGGACGATTTATCAAATTGATGGTAGCACCGTCTGGCCCGTTTGTTTTCGTGGATGAAATTGAGATCTATCCCGCTTCCCAACCGGTGCTGATGCCCGGCGGTTTGGTGTGTACCGATATCAACGCCTTTTTTCGGAAACTATGCACCGAAAATGGCCTCAAGCGACGGTTGCGTGATGATCTCGCGGCGGTATCTGGCGAGTTAGCTGGCTTGAACGAGAACGTCACACGCCCTCTCAAAACCGAGCTTGATTCCATTGCCGCTGCTATTCCATCAGTCACCATCGAGTCACCAGACACATTTACAACGATCTTTCCGATCAACGACCTCCATCGCCGCATCTTTGCCGTGCAGGCAGCCCTGTGGCGTGCAAGAGGACTGAGCGGAACTGTGCTGTGGCAATCCAACCGATGGGATATGCTCAGCCCAACGGGAATTCCAGTGCCTGGCAAGCCAGTATTGGACCTTCCGCTAATGAGCAACGAGTACCGCGCGGACGCTTTCAATTTGAGCAATGCCGGTGAAACCAATGCCCAAATCACGCTGAATCTCGAAGGCCTGTCCGGTGGCGTGAATCCCGCATACATCACACCCTGCGAGGTTCCGTTTACGGATACCCAATCCGGTGTCCCCGTGGCGGCTGCCTTGCTGCCGCTTTCGTCGACTGGCGTCGGTTATCATTTTCAAGTCCCTCCCGGCCTCACACGCCAAATTTGGTTCACGTTTCACCCAACGAACGTGTCGGCGGGCACCTACGCGGGGCGAGTTTCGATAGTTTCCAGCGGCATCACGGACCAAGTTCCCGTCCAACTCAAAATTTATCCATTTCGCTTTCCCGACCATCCGGCACTCCATCTCGGTGGCTGGGACTACACGGATACTGATTATGCTTTCGACCTGACACCCAAAAACCGGGATGCCCTGATTCAAACCTTGCGCGAACATTTCGTCGATTCGCCCTGGGCCACGTCCCAAGTGCTGCCCACCGGCAAGTATGATGGGAACGGAAGGATGATCCAGCCACCCGACCCCGCCGCATTCCGGAAATGGCTCGACCGCTGGCCTGATGCCCGGCTCTATTGTGTGTTCGCCAACGTAAAGACCAATTTCGCAGGATTTGCAATGGAAACTCCGGCATTCCAGCAGGCAGTTGGCAACTGGATCAACTGGTGGGTCAAGCAACTCAAACAATGGCAGATCAAACCCAGCCAACTTTGCATGCTGCTGGTGGATGAGCCACATTCTGCCGAGCAAGACCGGACTATTATTGCGTATGCCAGAGTCATCCGTCAGGCGCAGCCTGGGGTGGTAATCTGGGAGGATCCCGCATGGGCAAACCCTGAAAAAGCAACGCAAGAGTTGTTTGACCTTTGTCAAGTACTATGCCCTCATTTACCAACTTGGATTGATGCCAGCAGCAGCTTTGCAAATTTCTATATTCAACAGAAGGCTGTCGGGCATCGGCTCTGGTTCTATTCGTGTCGCGGGCCATCCCGCTTGTTGGATCCCTATGCCTATTACCGCTTGCAGCCGTGGTTCGCCTGGAAATATGGCGCGGAAGGTTCGGCTTACTGGGCATTCTGTGATTCCAGCGGTGCTTCTTCCTGGAATGAATACACGGCCATCCACGGCGGTTACACACCACTCTTTCTCAATCTACAAAGCGCCACCTCTGGCAAACAAATGGAAGCGATCCGGGAAGGCGTTGAAGATTACGAAAACCTGTGGATATTGAGCGCCAGACTCCAGCAGCTACCCACCAATGCCATCAATGCGGATATTGATACCGCCCGACAATTGCTTGCCACGGCAACGGACCAGGTCACGTCAGCAGCCAAACCATCGTCGGCCCAATATTGGCAGGTGACCAAGAACCGATCGTTGGCAGACCTGATTCGGGTTCAAATGCTCGACGCTGTGGACAAACTAAAAGTGGACTCTCGATGATACGGACCGAATGTTGAAAGTACACCATCTCGGCACTAATGCCATCATGTTTTCTTCACTCTCAGCTTTAAGGCGATCAAAGACCATTCATACGATAGTTGTTTTTGCCAGTGGAAACGTGGTAGCGATGATGCTGGGTTTGGTGGGATCGTTGGTTCAGGCCCGCTACATCGGACCGGAAGACATGGGGGTATTTCGGACGTTTGGCATTATTGCGGGCTACCTGACCTTTTTACACATGGGAGTTTTTGACGGCTTGCAGCGGGAAATCCCCCTCCAATTAGGACGAGGAAACCAGGGAAAGGCGGAACAAGCGGCGTCAGCCTGTCTCACTTGGATTTTATTTGTTTCCTTGGTCTGCGGGAGCGTTTTCATTGGCTTGGCATTGCGCGCAGCCTGCCATCGGGAATGGATGCAATTCTGGGGCTGGCTGGCCTATACGCCGATGATTGTTAGTAGTTTCTATGGTATATACTTGGGCACAACTTTCCGGACCGGGCAGCAGTTCGTCACATTGTCAAAAATCACCGTCGTCCAAGCAGTCGCCGGAACATTGATTCTACCGCTGATGCCTTTCCTGGGCTACTACGGTGCCTGCCTGCGCACGGCGGTAAATTCAATCGCGAATGTGTTTCTTCTGCACCATTGGCGGCCGATGCGAATTAGCCCGCGCCTTGACTGGCCCAGTTTTCGAGATGTCATCCGCATCGGTTTGCCTTTGAGCGGCGCGGGATATATCGCCACGTCTTTATGGATTTCGATGGAAGGCACTTTTGTGCTGCATTGGTTTGGAATCAAGATTCTCGGCCTCTATTCCATGGCAGTGTTCGTCCGCAGCGTGTTGAGCCAACTGGCACAGAATCTGAACCAAGTCATGAATGTCAAGATATATGGGCAATATGGGCGTTCGGGCCAAGTTGCAGATTGTGTGCGGCTGATTTTGAAGCCCGTCGCGTTCGCATTCATGGCGTCGCTTCCCTTAATCATCGCCGGGTGGCTCGCAATGCCATGGGCGGTAAACCTGTTGATCCCCAAATACGGCGCTGCCATCCCAATGATGCGAGTGACGCTTTTGGCATTGCCTATTTCCTTATTAAGCCTTCCGACAACAATTCTGTGGGCGACGGGCCGCAGGTTTGACTGTTTTGCCAGTGTTATCCTGGGCTTTGCGACGTTCGTGGTGCTTTGCGGACTTCTCCATAAAATGCACGTGGGAAACCTAAGTGTTCTCATTGCATCTGTTTTAGGTCAAACAATAAATGTCTTGGTTTCTTACATGCTGATTTTGAACCTGTTTCTTCGCCAGAGGAAAAATCTGGATGTGAGGAACCCTATTCGTGCAAATATTTGTAGCGTAAGATGAATGCGAACCAGCCAGCGGGTGGTTTTTCTTTAGCCTACTGCACCAATATCTGGAACCATTATCAGGCGCCGGTCTGCACTGAATTTTCTAAAAGCTTAGGTAATGATGCATTTAATCTGTGCTTGTTTGAACCGGTTCATGAGGAACGCCGACAATTGGGCTGGGGCAATGACATCCCGGATTATCGATGGATCAAGGGGCCGCCCACATCCAAGAACGATTTTGAGCGGCTCAACCAAATTGTTTGTAATGCTGATGTGGCCGTTTTGGGCGCCTGCCCACAAAAGGTTCAGGCCGCCAGGGCCGCAACAGGGAAGCTGACGTTTATTATGAGCGAGCGTCTGTGGAAGCAGCCGTTTGCCTGGTGGCGAATGCTCAATCCCCGTTATGCCAGAGGAGTTAGACGCTATAAGCAGGTCGCCAATCTGACAAATGTCCACTATCTGCCAATAGGAGCTTATGCGGCTGGAGATGCGCGGCGAATCAAGGCGTACGGGGATAGGATGTGGACATGGGCCTACTTCGCCGATGTCACGCCACATCCGCCATCGCCGCGAACCAACACCCCGATCAATATCCTCTGGGTCGGACGAATGTTGGACTGGAAGCGCGTGGATCTGCTGCTAAAGGCCGTTGCCAGGGTATGCAATCAGCCTGCCTTTGGGAGGCTGGATATGGTTGGTACGGGTTCGGAGAAGGCAAGGCTGCAGAAATTAGCTCGGAATTTGAGCTTGAACACGAAGTGTTTCTTTCACGAACCGGTGTCCCCTGATAGAATCCGTGAATTCATGCGCCAAGCGGATGTTTACGTTCTCCCGAGCAACCGCTATGAAGGATGGGGTGTTGTGGCCAACGAAGCAATGTCTGAGGGGGCAGTCTTAGTGGCGAATGATCAGGCCGGAGCGGCACCGGTTCTCATTGAGCATGGCCGCACGGGCTTTCTTTTTCCTGATGGCGATGTTGGGAGATTATCGGCAATCCTTCAAACCGTACTGGCGGATGCTGCGCTGAGGGAAAAGATTAGCTACGCAGCTTGGCAGGAGATGCAGCGGTTGTGGAATCCCCGCGTCGGAGCCGAGCGACTAGTTGGGTTATGCCGAGGGTTGCTTGGTCTAGCGCCCATGCCCGAATACCATGGAGGACCATGCTGTTTGCTCAAATGACAACTTCACAACACCATCAGCCAAAGCCAGACAGGACGCGAAATCCTGAGATGTCTGCCTCATTGTTTCTGGGGGTTGTTGGAGCAATAGGTTTTAATTTTGCACCGATCCTGCTTGGCTATGGCATGGCGATGAATGCTTGCTTCATGGTATATGCAGCAATCATCCTTCTCCTCTCCTTCGCGGATCCACGCGTTTTGGGTTACGCAACAGTGCTTTCTGCCTGCAACCCAGCCAACTCATTGGCTAATCTGTCCTTTTCATTCCTCCTAGCAGTACTTACTATCATCAAAGAATTTCATTCCGCCGGGCGTGTAATACGCGAATTAAGCTCCCGCATTTGGTGGTGGCTACTATTGGCGACATTTCTTCTGATTTTGTTGTCGGTTCCAGCCTGGTCTGCCGACACTAGGAACATTATCACCGAGGCAAAGGATGCCATGTCGCGCCTCGGGTACCTGGTGGTTTTTCCTGTAGCAATTGCGCTGACGATCCGCTCCCGCCAGGATGCAGTTCGATCAGTGTCGTTGCTCTGTTTCATGTCTATCGGCACTTTGGCAGCCTTCTATTTTATTGGGCAAGCGGGCGTTGAAGTCATCACTGCAGCCGAAGGAGGCGAGTCCATTGGCGTCGAACAACATATCGGAAATATCCACATGAATTTTGTTCGAACGCAGGTATGCATCCCAATAGCAGCACTCGCAACGTCCTCTTTAGCGTTGGGAATAGGTCTTGGCCTAAATCGTTGGACGCTGCCTTATTACCTCGCGTCGGGCATTGCTGTCTTCATGATTATGGCGTTGGCCAGCACTGGCAGCGCATTTGCGATGGTCTGCAGTTTTGCAATTATCGCGGTGGGCTATATCCGGATGACTCAATCCAAGACCCGCGCTGCATTCGCCGTTTTGTTCTTTATGATGGTGGCATTAGCATTGTATTTCATAGTCTTTCAAACTAGCAATGCTCTCTCTGCCCGTATCGAACAGAAACTACAAGCTAACGAAATTGACCGAATGAAATATTGGCAAGAGGCAATTCAATATGCTTTAGCGACACCTATTGGCGAGGGATGGATCCGTCAAAGCGTTCTCGCACACAATGACTTTCTGCTTTTCTTTATCGCGTATGGTTGGCCGACCGGACTATTCTACGCCGCCGCATCAGGCGCGCTGTTCCTGTCGTTGCGTCGCGAATTGCAACAGCCATCGGGTCTGCAGGATGCTCAATCGGGAACGCTTCTATTGGTCGCACAGGCGGCACTGTCAGTTTACGTCGTGAATTCATTCCTCGACATGCTTTCGGCAAATATTGGATATTACCAGATAGTATGGGCGTTGATTTTAACCCCGGCTACGGTCATCGCAGTTTCCGGCGATTTTGCAAAAATAGCTATGAGGACCATGGACGCTAAGTCTACACAGCACAAGCAATTCTGCTGAATGGGGGCCATTTCGGACGAGTAGATTCAACGGATCCATGACTCAATCTTATATGATTTCGTCTGTAGAAACTTCTGGTGTATGAAAATCCTTTGGCTGTGCAATTGTCCGTTCACTGAAAGTGCCGACGTTGGAACCGGAACCTGGCTGGGGGCCATGGCTCGCGGGTTGTTGAATTCTGGCGCCGTTGAGCTTGGCATCATTGCCTTTGGTCCGGTGAAGCAGTTCACCCGGCGCGATCAACGCCAGGTGAAGCAGTGGTTGGTGCCATCTGGCAGCCCGCTGGTGCGCAATGGCCTGCCATCGGCTACAATGGTTAAGTCCATCATTGAGGCCGTAAAAGAGTTTTCTCCAGACTTGATTCACACCTGGGGCACCGAATCTTTCTGGGGGTTGCTGTCATCGCGTGGCTTATTGCCGTATCCGTCGCTGCTGGAGATCCAAGGTTTAAAGGGGCAATATGCAAAGGTATTCTACGGTGGGTTGACGTTGCTGGAACAGTTGCGCTGCATTGGCATCAAAGAGTTGCTCAAACGCCAGACGATGCACTCATATCAACGAGACTTCGCCCGCTGGGGCATCTTTGAGGCGGAAATCATCCGAGGCCACCAATTCATTGACGTCCAGAGTTCGTGGGTAGCAGCTCATGTCACGGCTCTAAATCCGGCGGCCCATCAGTTCCCCGTTGACTTGATACTGCGGCAGTCCTTTTACGGGGCAAAACCTTGGCAACCAACCGCTCGCCCCAACTTGTTTTGCTCTGCCTCTGGTCCCGTTCCTTACAAAGGGCTGCATGTGGCGGTTCGTGCCTTGGCGCGGCTGAGAAAACGAATTCCGGGAGCCCGGCTCCGGATTGCCGGATCTCACCAGCGGGTGGGAATTCGCCAGGAAGGCTACATTAGGTGGCTAAATCGCATGATCCCGCAATTGGGACTCACCGACGCCGTCGAATGGCTTGGGCCGCTCAACGCCGAGCAAATCGTTACAGAACTGCAGACCGCAGCAGCCATGGTCATTCCAACTTTCATTGAAACCTATTGTGTGGCATTTGTGGAAGCCATGGCCATCGGCACGCCGGTAGTTGTATCGTATGTCGGCGGCGTTCCGTCACTGGGCAAGGACGAAGAGACCTGCCTTTTTTTCCCGGCAGGGGACGAGGCGATGTGTGCCTACCAACTGGAAAGAGTGTTGACTGATGAGTCGCTGGCTATCAGCCTCTCGCGGGAATCTCGGAAAATCGCCCTTGTCCGAAACGACCACAGCCGAATTGTCCAACGGCAATTGGATATTTACCGGGAGATTTCGGAACGGCATGGTTAAAGAAAGCGGTTTGTTGATAAAATAGGATTTCAAGTGATTCAAGACATTCAAAAACCAGCCCTCCATCCGAGAATCTTTTATGTCGGTGGATTTCGGTTTCCCGATGGAGACGCTGCGGCACACCGTGTATATGGAATCGGAAAAGCCCTGAGGGACTCTGGCTATGAAGTGGTATTTCTTGGGGCGGAAAGTGCCGGGAGGCCCCAAGATGCGATTCCAGGAATCGGATATTCATTTGATGATTTCCAATATCAACCAGCCGGAAATGAAGGAAACGACCTGCTCCATCGTGCCTTCCGCCTTTGGCATACGCACCTCAGCGGGCTGAGCGTAATGGCTCGCCTCAAAAAGCATTGGACCGATTCATCCGTTGCCGTTTTTGCCTATCAGGCAAGCTCGCCTCTGTTAGCTCAGTTGCGTTGCTTTTGTCACCGCCGGAATGCTGTGTTGGTGTCGGACGTAGTGGAATGGTATGATCGGCGACATATCACGGGAGGTAGATTTGGACCATTTGCTTTGGACAGTGAGATCCGCATGCGCTTCGTGAATCGGCTTTCAGATGGCATTATCGCGATAAGTAGATATCTTGAAAGCTACTATGGTCGCGTTGGGATACCAACATTACGTGTTCCAGCGCTTGTCAACCTGGACACTAAGTGTTGGAACAATTTGACAAGTAAACCTAGTTGCGAATCACGAATCAAATTGGCTTTTGTTGGGATAGCTGGACAAAAGGATCTAGTTGTTAACGCCATTCGGGGAATAGCGTGCCTTGGTCCGCAAGCCCGTGCTATCGAATTATCACTTGTGGGGCCTTCCGCACAAGAACTCCGAATTGCTTTAGGTCGAGAGTCTGGCCTTCTAAACACGCTCCGGAACAGCCTCCGTTTCACCGGTCGGTTGCCCCATACCGAAGCATTGGGTCGTCTCGCGCAGGCTGACTTCTCTATAATATTGCGCCCAGACCAACGATTTGCACACGCTGGCTTTCCCACTAAGCTGGTCGAGAGCCTAGCCATGGGGGTTCCTGTAATTTGCAATCTTACAAGTGATATTGGCCTTTACGTACGTGATGGCCAAGAGGGCTTGATCGTGCAGGATTCCTCTCCTGAGGCTTTCGCTGATGGTTTGAAACGGATTTTGGGCCTGACTTTTGCACAAAGAACTGCGATGCGACACCATGCTCGTCATCGAGCCGAACAGAGTTTTGATTATCGCAATTGGGCGGAGCCTCTAGGAAGATTTATGGAAAGTGTGTTAGCCCGGCGCGGGGTAATTAAATGAGATCACCGATTCGTCAATTAGTTGCGCTACCCGCTCGCACGTTTCTTTTACTTGGACGAGTACGCCGTCGGCTTTTGATGCTTTTTTACACTCCATTGTTTGGAAGTCATGGACGCAATTTTCGGTTTGATCCTGCTGGAGACTATTCTTTTAGATCCATTCACGTTGGCCATGATGTTCATCTGGGTATGCGGCCCACACTGAACGCTACCCGCTCAACCATCCGAATTGGCAACAAGGTTATCTTTGGACCAGAGGTGACCATCCGCGGTGGCAATCATCGGACCGACTTGGTTGGGCGTTTCATGTCCGATGTTACTGAAGCAGAAAAGATTCTGGAGAACGACTTGGGCGTCGTGATCGAAGACGATGTGTGGGTTGGTACGCGTACCGTGATTCTACATGGAGTTACCGTTGGTCGTGGCGCCGTTGTGGGAACCGGCGCTGTGGTAACTAAGAGTGTTCCTCCTTACGCCATCGTCGGAGGTGTACCTGCGCGCATTTTGAAGTTCCGCTGGGATGTGGAAACCATCCTCCGCCATGAGGCAATTTCCTTTCCGACGACTCAACGATTGGAGCGGTCAGCATTGGAGCATTGGCAGAATGGAAGCAAAGCACGAAACGCCGACGAAGGAACCCCATAATTGCTGCCCCCTTCGCGTGCTGCTCGTGTCGCCGCTCCCGCCGCCAAGCGGTGGAATTGGGCGCTGGACAGTTTTACTTAGAGATTGGCTGGCGTCCAAACCGGACGTTTCATTACGCATTGTGGACATTTCTCCTCGGTGGCGCGCGGTAGAAGACATGCTTTTATGGAAGCGGGTCTTTGGTGGAGTTTTGCAGGGATTGCGAGATGCGTGGCGAACTTCGTTCCAGCTTGTCAGGTTCCGCCCACAAGTTCTACATCTTAACACTTCAGCTCAATTGAGGGGACCTTGGGATACTGTGCTGCTTATGGTAGCCGCTATAATGCGCGTACGGTCCTTTTATCACATCCGCATGGGCCGGTTCCCCGAGGTCATGGAGCGGAGAGGCTGGGAATGGTGGGGACTTTATGGGGCACTCAAACTAGCGTACAAGGTTGTGGTCCTCGACAAACGGTCCGAGGAAGCCATGAAGCGCTTTCTCCCATCGGAACGAGTCGTGCGGTTACCCAATGGGATTGATTTGTTGCCGCTATCAGACGGTCGGACTTTGCCCAAATCATTGATCGTACTATATGCCGGCCATCTGATTCCGACCAAGGGCCTTAAGGAGTTAATGGAAGCTTGGCGTGAGTTGCGTCCGCAGGGTTGGTGTTTGTGGCTTGCTGGTCGTGGAAGCGACGCATATAAAAAGGAGTTGGTTGGGATTGTGGGACCCCATGCCGGAGTTGAATTTCTGGGTGATCTGCCGCCGAAAGAAGCATGGGAATGTATGCAAATTGCGCAAATCTTCGTACTGCCCACGTACACCGAAGGGTTCCCAAATGTCATTTTGGAAGCGATGGCTGCAGGTAAGGCGATCATTAGCACTCACGTTGGTGCGATACCCGAGATGCTGGATGCAGACAGCGATGAGCCTTGTGGATTGGTGATAAAACCTCGCGACGCAGAAATCTTGGTTGCATCACTTCGGCAACTCTTGTTGGATTCCCAATTACGCGAAACTTTGGGTCGGCGGGCGCGAGCCAAGGTAGCGCAATCCTATACAACTGGTGTGGTTTTCAGCCGGCTACTCCATCTTTGGAGTGACGGAGCCAGTACAAAGGACTGTGCCGATGAACAGATGTTTTAAGTTTTGTGGTTCTACCGGAATTTTCTGGGGGAAAATCATTGGTTAAAACGGAGGTCTTGGGCGCGCCTATTCGCGGGGGCCTGGCGAGTCCGTTACGCATGGCGACCGGCGGGGCCGCGAACTGTGGTTCGGGAGCCCGTCCCCGCCGCTCGCCGGCCCCCGCGAATGGGACGGCGCGAGCTTGGTTCTGGACGCGAT
>JARLJJ010000619.1 GCA_031291275.1 Formivibrio sp. | reverse complement strand
GCGGCGGGCTTTAGGAGATAGTCTCTCGTGGGGCTCTTGGAATCCATTTCGTGAGTGATATACTATAATTTAGATAAATTTCACTGTCCGGATCGGATTAGACGGTGCCAGAATAAGGGTTTCCGTTGACCGTATCGGTGCAGGGACGCTTGATAATCACCTCCTCGTCTGCATCCAGAACCGGAGCGGCAGCTGGTACTATACCTGCACTGGGCGGCTGTAGACCAGCCGCTACAGCCGCCTGTCTCTGTGCGATGAGATTGGCGAGAATCTGCTGTGATGACGTTTGAGCATTCATCTTTGCCTGGTCCATCATCGTTTTCCGATTTGCATTCATGACAGTAGCAGCCGTACATGCCAGAGACATGCCCAGCTTCTGCATCGGTGTCATGCTGCACAGAAAGCCGGAATCGATCTGAATCAATTCACAGATCGCTGCCAATTCCGGATCCCCCTCCAAAGCCTGCTGGTACCCATTGAGTAGCTGTCTGGGAGCCATCACCTCAGCAGCGCCAGCTACTCTGAGTACGCCATTGTAAACAATATCGGGCTGGCTATGATTTCCGCAGCATGCGCGTACTCGTTCCAGCAGCTCCTTCAACTCCGGTACTGACTTGGCCGCCAGATTCTTGATCCCGATGCCGCACTCCTCAATGATCGGACGATAGCGAGCGGATGCTGCGTAGCGATTCAGTTTGTTGATGAGATCTTGATGCTCCTGAACTTTCTTCAGTGGAATCTTCTTGTTGGACGATGGGGCATCGACCAAGGTATCTCCTGCTCCTGAGTAAGTCTGCTCCTTGCCAGCCGCATTGCCTCTGAATCGCTCCAGATCTATATCTATATCAAAATCATCGATCTTACTCTTAGGCACCTTCTTGCCAATGGGCCTGCCGCGTCCGCGCGTTGTCTTCGTTTCGGGGACTGCATACATCTCCTCCTCTTCAAAACTGCCACCTGGCCCACCACGACTGTGCCGAAAATTGAAATCGATAAAGTCCTCG
>JARLJJ010000618.1 GCA_031291275.1 Formivibrio sp. | reverse complement strand
GGAGACATATTCCCAGCGTCCCGTACGGATGAGAAACTGACCGGCCACCGCCTTATCACCGCAATATAAGAGAGCTATATCCGTCTCGAAAGCCGCATTTGACTCAGCGAGCAATGAGCTGTAGAAAGCCCGGGCGGCAGGTACAAGCGCTATTGCGGTGCGGGTCCCCTTTTCTCCTTTCCAACCAGAGGACTCGATACGCAGGAACTCATTGAAAAAGCTCTCGACATCGCCTTCCTCGCGAGCCATGCGCATTTGAACAGGGCCATGCTGACAAAGGCGTCGCGAATGTTGCGAGAGTGTTCTCCGCAACTTATGAGATTTCACGGTAAAGATCTCAAAACCTTCTGCCGGATTGGGAACGTTCCCAGTGTAGAAAGTGCTGCATACAGAGGAGGGGATAATATCGGTCAAGCTACGATTGAGCGCCATCGCAACCTTGGCCGCATTGCTGTTCGCCATCACGCGCGGCCAGGAGATGACTCGCCAATGGTAGTGGAGCTGGCTGAACGCCTTGAGCATGGTCTTTCCAACCTCGAAGACCTTTGCTCCATGCGCAAGAGGAAAATCAAAGGCCGCCAGTTGATCGTTCCAACCAAGCGTCAGGGTGGGCAGTAGGCCAAAAGGTTTCACCAATGCGTTTGCGGTGACCGCGGGAATAATTGCTACAGGCCGGCCCGCGTCGTCGCCGATCCGGCAAAACCAAATGCTGTGATTGTCGCCCACAAGATGCGTTGCTGCTGCCAAATTCCACTCGTAGCGAGCAAAGAGTTGAGCGTTGGGAGTCAGTTCATACCAGTCAGCACGCAGTTGCCTGAGCCCGGCTACGCCTTCGTACCACTGGGCGCGCAACGGCATCGTCTCAGATGTTTTGGCCCGAACCATCAACCTGCCTTTCTAGCTAATCTGGCCCGCGGCCAAGCACTTCACACTGTACGATTAACGCCGCGTGCGACACCGATTTGTGGCTAGGCAAGAAGTGTAGCAGGGAGCCGTGCCCAATCATCGACAGGCTGGCACGAACGTGTGAGCTGCTCATACCGAACGTGTTATGCGTAAATCGTCTGGTTTTCTGTCGTCGGCAGCATCGGACCAGGCTCAGCGAATCCGCCCCTTCTTTTCGTTGACTCTAGGCTGTGTTTCGGGTATTCTGAAGACCTTGCGCGGTGTTGCGCCTGTGGTCTGTGTGGACTCACCCGGACCCTGCTGGTGGATTTCCCTGAGTGGGTTCCGCTGGAACAGGCAAGGGCAGCTGAACGTTGGTTCTGTTCAGTCAGCCATGGAACCCCAAGCAATTCTCACCCGAACAGATTTGTTTGGCAGTGGGTAGAATTCAGGCCCGTGCGCTTCTGAGCGTGGGCAAATGTGTTTTGCACTGGTTTTTTTGAAGAGGTAGGAGTCAGATGGGAACCTTTGTTCCGAGCGGCAAGGATATTAGCCGCAAATTCTACGTGATCGATGCCAGCGG
>JARLJJ010000617.1 GCA_031291275.1 Formivibrio sp. | reverse complement strand
TCCCGAACGGCGACAGAGATCGTTGCCTGATGCACATCCATCCCAATATACTTGGCATCATTCATGAGGGCGCTCCTTGTTGTAGGTAGAGATGCGAACGATCAAAACCTACTCCAAACGGGCGCCCTTTTATAATGCGTTAATCGGGACCTGGGCTTTATTGGGACATAGGCCGGACGATACGCAAGTCGAACCGTGGGGAACTTCTGCTTTGCGGAGTCGGTCAGATCTACTCTCAATTTGTGGACTGTACCGTCTTGAGCGGCCGGCTGGAATCCGAGAACGTATCGGAAATGGACCTGTACAAGAATATCTTCCAACGCGGTTCCAAACCGCTCGGGCTTCACGGAGAAGAATTGTCCTCCCGTCATCACGGAGAGGAAATGAGCAACGTTTGGCTGCGCATGCTCATTACTAAGGTAGGCTGGGCTGACTGGAACGGCACCGTCGTTGATTCCAAACACGATTCCTGAGGTCTCAAGAATGTCTTTCAAAACACGATCTACTTCTTCTCGCGCCATCCCACTATGATCACCGTATAGGAATATGATCACCGGCAAAGGTTGAGTTTTCGAGTTGTGCGCGTTCTCCAGAATCTGCCTAATCATCCCTTGGAGTGCTAGCTCTCCCGGTCGAGTGTCCGTATTCTTCGGCGGTTGGTTAAGGAGTTGATCCAATTTCTTAAGTGTGCCGTCTATGTCCCGCGAAGGGGTGAAATCAATGCCATCGGTCTTGTCGTCACACCAATGTGCAACACCAAGCGAGTCGTTAGGATCAAGGTGATCGAGCGTGGGCCTAATGAGTTTTCCTTTACCCCGAATGAACCCTGAGCCGTTTTCATCCCAATTGACTTCGTTGCAAATAACAGCAAACCAGAGCGTGATGGGACGAACCGCGTACCGCGCTCCCACATCAAGGCTCTGAATCGGCATCTCCGAGCCATTGTCAAAAACGCGGAAGTCTTCTTTTTTCAAGCCGATTACAGGCAATGCCGTTTTCGTGTCCTGTGTGATTACATCGACAAGCACGAAAGGTGACTCGACTTCGATGACGGGTTGCTGCCCATCGCTAACTTGGGAGCACATCGTTGAGAGAAACAGGCAGCCCATCCCCAGAAGATGTTTCACCAGGCGCATATAGTTTGTCCATCATATAAGGGATTTTGCCCCGGAAGGCGTGATTGTGGCGAGTACGCCTCAAGTCCCCGGTAAGTCGTGCCGGACAAGTTCGTACCATTACCCACTCATCCGGCGAGCCTGAGGCCAATCAGATTAGCTCCCCGAGCCACGGGAACGCGTACCAGCCGAGCCATGCGAACAGCATCCAGTGAAGAAACAAACTGGTGCGGAATGACGTGCTTGCATTGAGGGTTCGACGAAATGCAAGACCTAAGAAGCCGAGCCAAGCAATATTGATTGAGCATACGATTGCGGTGAACGGGGGTCCCTGATATTTCAGTCCCCACCTCCAACTTACCGCAAAGTCGATTCCACTCAGAATTGTGAGCAACACAAACAGGACGTACGACCTTTTCGGTATCTTCCCCTCAGCCCGAAATAATTGAGGATTCCACGCCAAGAAAAGCAGGGCCGGTATCAACACAGCGGCATAGTCCACATGCCATTGAGCAAGCATAAGTGCAGGAATCACCGTTAGCGCCGGAAACGGACTGAAGATAGTTGGAACTCCCGAGAGGAAAAGCCCTATGCTGGCCGGACCTACCAAGGCCAACGCACTGACCAACGTTGTGAGCGAAGCATTCTGAGTTATTTTCACAGTAAGCATCATATCGTCTGTTTATCTATCGGACGAGCCGACAACTCCTGATTAGTCGGCTAACCGGAGATGTAGGTTCCATTACCTCAGGCTTCAAATTAACGCGAGAATCGGAAGGCATTCGATCGGAGTGCCAGCGACCACGCTGGCGTGCATGTAGCGTGCCTGACGTTGGGATATCTTCCTGCCATACGGCCGATATATAAGAAGCCAAAGATATCGCCGCATCCCCTCCCTCGCTTCTGGGTGCTCCATCGCTTCTCGTCGTTCCACAAATCCATTTTTGCAACACATGCGGCAAGTACCATCACGCTACATCCCTCCAGAATGTGTGATTCAATTCGCTATTTGTGCCGAATCTCCACGGGAGCTCGCAACCGGTCCAAGGGAAACAGTTGAAGTTGCCATTTCACGGGGACCGACATCGGCACATAGCACACTGCCTTGTCGCAAGCCTGATACTCAAGCTTCCCCGTAATCGTGAAAGTTTTCCCGTCTTTGCCCAACGAGCCCCAGAACTCCGCCCCGGTATTCACTTGAATATCCTGGCTGATGCGAATAGTCCCCTCAAAAACGGGCACTGCTTCCTTGATCGCCGGCAAATAGAGCGTTTTCGACGGCGGGTAAACCACCGGCTTCAACTCCAATTGCGGAATCGGGTCCAGCACCAGCTTAATCGGCTTATACCCTTTCGCTCCTGGCGCATATACGTGCACATCCGGCGCCAGCCGCAATTCGACGGCCAGCGTGACCCGCGTACCGGGAATTCCGGTGACATCGGATTGCTCCAGCGCAAGTTGCAGATGAGGTGCTTCCACCGTCTCGGTCACTTCTTGCCCCAATTCCGGGAAAAGCTTGGCAATCAGGCTATTCCCCGTCAGCCGCTCCCGGTATCTCGCCTCGAAAAACTTTTCCCGAATGATTCCTTTGCCATCAATGAAGAAATATCCCGGCCTGGCAAAGCCCTTTTGCATCCCGGTGGCTTCTTTATTCAGGACGCCGTAAGCCTCGATGATCTTGGAATTCGGGTCGCCCAGCAGTGGGTATTCGATTTTGTGCCGGTCGGCAAAATACTTCAGGATGTCTTCCGAGTCATAGCTGATCGCCGCTAACTTGACTCCTTGCTTTTCGAATCGCGGGAACGCGCTTTGCAGCTGGACCAGCTGCCCCTTGCAGAACGGTCACCAGTCCGCCGAACGGAAGAACAGCAACACCGTGCCGTTTGGTCCCTGCAAACTGTCCAGCGTTTGTATGCGCCCAAACTGGTCTTGCAGAGAAATCGCCGGAGCCTTCTGACCCACAGAGAGACCGATCGACATCGGCTCGATAGTCGCTATCCGAATCGTTTCTCCATCGAGTGTTCCCTGTACCGTAACGGCTTCTCCCAAGTGCGCGGTTACCGAAGTTTGCGGCTCAAGGCCGTACATGACCCGGTTCGTATCGTCATACAGCGCCAGCTTTGCACCCGGCACATCCTTGGTACACTCCGGCGATTCGTTAAACGCTTCGTCGGCATTGCAGGCGCTGGAAACAACGATGCCTGACCAGGACCCAGGATATGTAGGTTTATTCTGTCCCTCCAGTACAAGAGGGAACATCGAAAAAACTGCCACCAGAAAGAGAGAGTAGCGTTTCACCATGAGATGAGCTTGGACCAGCAACATCGATTCGCGTCCCTCCCTCCATTCCACAATCCGCCCGTGCTGTTCGCCTCGCAGTTTAGCCTCACCAGCCTCCTGCGCCAAGTGTGCTCGGCGATCAGTGCTTGGTTAGTCGGGTTATCCTACATGTTGATCCCAGTACCCACATGTGCGGTAAGCGTTTATCAGAACCTTGCGTCATGCTCGCCAAGCATGAGGCCGAAGAAAGCAAAGACGAATAGCCACTTGATTCCCATTTGCTTTCACAGCATAGGAGAAATCGGTTGCTGTGCGTGGTCTATCAACTCCTGACAAGTCATTAATCTGGCACTGAGCGCCAGGTGGCCGCTCTACGTAAGCGTCGGCGGAAGGTGGAGTAACGATGCAATCGAATACTCTTGCCTCCGCGAACTTCGGATTCAACCGGCTGGGCCCAGCAAACTCCACGCCGCAACCCCTATTGAACAAATCGCAATGATATTATTCCCCTATGAAATACTATCATTCGAGGATAAGAGTATCGGCTAGCCTTCTGATATTCCTTTCCCCATTGCTTTGTGCGATCAGCGCTCACGCTCAAAACGACTCGGCATCGCAGCTAAGCACGTTCCAAATTTTTAGGGAATACAGTCTGCAGTTTCTTGCATTAAAGGGCGCAGCTCTTTCGCCTGACGGCCAACAAGTCGTCGCCGCTTACTTTAGCCACGTGGACGCCGATCGCAACGGGGAGATCGGGTTTCGAGTGCAAATATGGAATGTCCGTACACAGGAACCCGTCGTGTCAAAGCAACT
>JARLJJ010000616.1 GCA_031291275.1 Formivibrio sp. | reverse complement strand
GGCGGCTTTGGCGTGAACGGATTCATCGACCAATACGGCGTTTTGCCGCCCTCGACCAGCATCCTGACCAATCAACAATCCGGTGTATTGCTTAATGGCACCTTTTCAGGGACCACAGTCGGCACATTCGCCGGCAACGTCTCCGGTCAATTCAACGGCACCGGTGCCATCAGCAATGCCCTGATTGCCGCCGCAGCCTCAACCTTGATTGGCACCCTTCCGGCCGCGCAATTGCCGGCGGTTGTGGTAACGAATAACTACAACCTAAAAGCCTATGGTGCCTATGGGGACGCGCATTATGCGAACGGTGCGCTGGCGGTTTCGAACTCCACGACTGTCACCGTGACTGGCGCAAATTTCACCGGTGCCGAAGTTGGCTGGTTCATCGATTTTAAGGGGGCGGCGATCAATCGCCGCGATTATTGGACAACAATCACGGCGGTGAACGGTCCGAACAGCATCAACATCGCAACCGCTGTGCCAGTGAGCTACAACCTGGCGTTGCCAGGGACGGTGGCAGCCATGAGTGGGGGCTACGATATCCGATACGGTCAGCATGACGATTCGGCAGCGATTCAGGCATGGTGCAGTCAAAACACGAATGGCGGCGGCCGGTTTGAGGCACCACCGGGCCTCTACCTCATGCTGTGTCCGCCCACGAACGGGAACGCCCAGATCAACATCCCCATTTGCCTTAACGGGACAAATAATACCTGTCCCATAATGGAGCTATTCGGACACCTGGGCAGCAAGCCGGGAGTGATCAACACCTTGTCACGGTCGGATTATGACTCCAAAACGACCGTGTTCCTCTCAAACCTCGGGACGACCGCAAACCTGGGTGGATGGTCCAATGGGATGCCATCGAGCGTGTTTGATTTCCGGCCGCCAACCATTCCTACCGGCATGCAATTGGGAACCATCACCATGATTCCCAGCGGGGGAATCGTCACCAATCAGACCGTCTATCCTTATTGGCATGACTTCGTATTGGAGACCAGCGTCGACCCATCTTGCATCGCGCTGAACTTCATTGGAGCCCAGGAAACGAGCTTCAACAACCTCATCGTGGGCTACTTCATTGGCCCGGACCTTTTCCAGCCAATGTGCAACACGAACGGTTGGGCAGTCGTGATGCCGTGCAATTACAGTGGCGCGGCAGGAGAATGTAAAAACTCGATGTTCACTGGCTTCTACAACGGGTTAGACATGGGGCTCATTCGTGGTGATTACCTAACCTTCGACTACTGCAGCAACGCTCTGACAGCTCTGTACACCGGCGCGGCAGCGCAACAAGTCCTGCACAACCTGCAATTCACTTGCTGCCCGATCTGGGTATATGGCTCCGGCAATCCGGCTTATTATAGTGGGGGTGGAGCGCCGGCCGGTGCGGTTTGCCCTCAGATCGATGTGCTGGATTATCAAGGGACCATCACTGGTAATCAGGTCCCCGACTGGACTACAAACTCCTCGTACGCCGTGTATGACCCGCAGAACAAGCTCTGCACCGGCGGCTCGTTCAACCCCCCCGGTCACATTATATTTCCGGCTGCGTCAGCGTCTGGTGCGAATGCGACCGTGTTACAGGGCAGTTCCGGCAAGAACATGTTTGCGAGCTGGTACTATGGCGGTGGCACGAATGTGACAACCGCCCCACAATGGTTCTATGGTCCGAGCATGTTCACGAACACAGCACTGTTTACGGCATCCACGTCGATCAGCAATCTGAACGTCCAAGGTAATGGTAACTTCATCACCTACGGATCGAGAAACGTGAATATCGGGAACAGTGTTGTGTCGTTCGACAACATTACGGGTGGATCGGACTTGATATATCAGTCCATCTCCGGCAACGGGAACGCTGGCCGGAATACAAAATGGCTTTGGGGATTGGACGACACCACGGTCGACGGAAATGCGATCTATGACCTATACCATCAATCCCAACTGAGCGGCGTGAATACGGTCTACGGCTTCTACGGCAAGGGCTATACGTGGATGGAAACAACGAACGGCAACCAGTACTTCTATGGCGGCATTTACACCTCGAACGCAGTGTGGCTGGCCACCAACAATGTGACGCCCCCTGCGGTGCGTGGGGGATTCGCCGGCATCTGGTCGAGCAACGGCTGGCTGTATAGTGTAACCGCCCAACATCCCAACGGTGTGCTGATTTCCGCACCATGACCCCCGCCGCTTCCCATTTCGTCAGCACGGCCGCGATTGCCCAGGCACTGCAGGCCCAACTGCAGGGGGTGCAGTTGCCGAATAACGCGGGCGCCGCCTTTCAGCGCGTGG
>JARLJJ010000615.1 GCA_031291275.1 Formivibrio sp. | reverse complement strand
AGTTGGTGTGCGCCGTCGGCCGCGAACCCCAGCAGGCCGACGGAGACGGTCAGCGGGATGGCGAACTGCGTGTGCGCCGGGTCGAACAGGAAACCGGCGGAGTTATCCATGCGAGGCGTGTGACCGACGACTGGCCAGAGCAAACGACCGCACAGCGGAGTGTGAGCCATGGTCGTCGCTTGCTCTCATCTGCGCTGATGACTGTTCGCCGCTCGGACTGACCTGCTCGGGTGAGGCCGGCGACGGCCGCCGCGCCCACCAACAGCCAGCGCGACAGACGCATCAGATAGGGGGAGCACGAGATGGATGCAACCGAGGGATGGGGTCGACAATCTGGACAGAGGACTGCGACAAGAGAGTCAGCCCGCAGCAGCCAGCCAGCAGCAGCAGTCGCCGATCCGAGAGAGGAACAGCAGCGGTGAACTCGCGACGATGGCCACGCCCCACCACCCCATGCGCCGGTGGTCGACCGCTTTCCCCCGTCCCGTCCTAGGCTGACGATGGGCGCGCCTCTGCTGCTGCAGCTGCGGACGAGCGCACCTATCGTGCGGCTGCGCAGTCAGCCAGTTGCCGACCTCGAGCGCACCAGCAGGAGGAGGGACGCGGAGACACGGACGCGCCAAGGAAGGACAGAGAAAGGGGAGAAGGGCCGAGGGGCGCAGCGACCTGTCGAGCACCATCGGTCCATTGGGGAACGAGTGCCACTCCATGGCTGGGGAAAGAAAGTGCCAGAGATCGAACTCGCCGCGCTCGAGGCTGGCTGGTGATCGAACAAGTCGTCATTTGTATGACACGAAGAGGATGAACGTACTGAATGGCAAAATTAATTATTATTCTTGATTCCTAATTGATTAAACTTATTTATTCCCGATTCCGTTCCTCCGGGGAAAATTCTGCGAAATTACCAATCAGGTTGATTGATAAAAATAAAATTGAATTAGTCTGTTACCCAAAATACCTCGAGAGGCTCCAATGGTTCAGGGATACGACATTTCCATGGGTGATCAATTCCATATTTGCAATGGCGATAGGCAGTGGACTCTTTCATATTGACTTGGCACTCTTTATGATTGCACGGACAAACAACGATTCTGGTTCCTCGATTATGATAGTTTTTCCACGGTTCCCCATTCTCAGAATTACAACGATTGCAAACGGGTTTTCTTCCATCGGTGCAATTTCGATTGATTGGAAATGAATCGAGCTTTTTATATTTCTGGCACTGCTTGCAAGTCTTGCCCATGGTTGGTTCTTATACAATTCTATGTGCTGTATGGTTTAAGTGATTTCGATAGAATGTGAAAGAGAGAATAGAAAATTAGGAGGGAAAGTGGGCGACTTCGAGATTGCTCAATCTGGGTGAACTTCGCTGGATGCCAGTCAGAACGCAAAAAGCAATGGATCTCAATTGAGGTTCTGTTCTTTGGTTTTACGGAATGCACCAGGATGCCGAAAATGGTGAGAAGCCGGCATTTCCACTTGCGCCCCACGGGGTATTTGGATTGAGTGAAATATTTCCCAGATTTCCAACTGACATCAGTCCTGAGGTTCCTGCGCTATTATTCCACACGTAAACACCTGTGT
>JARLJJ010000614.1 GCA_031291275.1 Formivibrio sp. | reverse complement strand
GGCCACATCTTCCAGTTGCGCACCAAGTATTCCGAAGCGATGAACTGCCTGTTCACCGATCAGGATGGCCAGCAGAAGGTCATGGAAATGGGCTGCTATGGCATCGGCGTATCGCGCATTGTCGCAGCCGCAATCGAGCAGGGACACGACGAGCGGGGCATCCGTTTCCCCGCAGCCGTGGCACCTTTCACGGTTTCCATCGTGCCGATGGGTTACCACCGTTCCGACACCGTGCGCTTTGCCGCCGATGAGCTCTACCAGAAACTGGTTGCGGCCGGGATCGATGTGTTGCTGGATGACCGCAACGAGCGTCCGGGCTCGATGTTCGCCGATATGGAACTGATCGGCATTCCCCATCGCATCACCATTGGGGATAAGAGTCTGGTTGACGGTGTGGTCGAGTACGTGGCGCGCAGTGGCGGCGATATGGAAAAAATCGCCTTTGATCACGTGCCTGATTTCCTGCGCCAGAAGTTGGCACGGTAAAACCATGCGGGCGCGAGTATTCGGTCTGATCCTGCTGCTGTCCGCCCCGGCTTGGGCAGGGGCGCAGAAAGAGGAAGCGTTGTCTTCCTCTGTGCAGACTGCCATGCAGCGTTCGATCAATGATCGTGTCGAGCCGCGCCTGATTTTCCGTAACCCTGCGGAAGGTCAGGCCTGGTTGGATACCATGTCTGAGCGGATTGCGAAACGGGTGCCGGACGAATTCATGCGGCGCAAGATTTTGACGGCGATCCACTATGAAGCCACGCGTGCCGGGCTTGATCCGCAACTGGTGCTGGGCCTGATTTTTGTGGAAAGCGGCTTTAATCGCTATGCCATTTCCAGCGTGGGGGCGCGTGGGCTGATGCAGGTGATGCCGTTCTGGGTGCGCCAGATCGGCAACAGCCAGCAGAACCTGCTCGATATGAATACCAACCTGCGCTACGGCTGTACCATCCTGCGTTACTACCTTGATATCGAAAACGGTGACCTGTTCCGTGCGCTGGGCCGCTACAACGGCAGCCTGGGCCGGGCGGAATATCCGGATATGGTCTACAGCGCTTGGAAAACACACTTCAGTTGGAATCCTTCCGGGCAATTTGCGCAAAACACCGCACGTTGATCTACGTGTTTAGTGGGCGGTACTTGCTGCTTGCGCAGCATTAATGACGGGGAAACTCATGCAAATCTGGGTTGATGCCGATGCCTGCCCCAAGGTCATCAAGGACATCCTGTTTCGCGCCGCCGAGCGCTGGCAGATCAATGTGATTCTGGTCGCCAATCAGTTGATCACCGTTCCCCATTCTGCCTTTATCCGTGCCGTGCAGGTGCCACAAGGCTTTGATGTGGCCGACAACGAAATCGTCCAGCGCGCTGAAGCTGGCGATCTGGTGATTACCGCCGATATCCCGCTGGCCGCCGAAGTGATTGCCAAGGGGGCTATTGCCTTGAACCCGCGTGGCGAACGCTATTCGCCGGAAAATATCCGCGAGCGCCTGAATATGCGTGATTTCATGGATACGCTGCGTGCCAGCGGCATCGAAAGCGGCGGTCCTCCAGTCTTTAGCCAAGCAGACCGCCAAGCCTTTGCCGGTCAACTCGACCGCTTGATGGCGAAACGACCGCTTCCAAAAACGGCAGATTGAGTCATGTCGCGCCCGCTGATGGTTGGCAATATCCGCTTCTGGCGCGATCCCGCACTGGCTTATATCGAGGTGCGACAGGCACAGGATAGCCGTGCCTGCTATCAGGCACATACCCATCCCGGTTTCAGTCTGGGACTGGTCGATGCCGGAATGAGCCGTTTCGAGATAGCCGGGCAAACACTGCGCATCGACCCCGGCACCGTGGTGCTGATCCCGCCCAACGCGGTGCATTCCTGCAATCCGGACCCGCACGCGCGCTGGGCCTACCGCATGATCTATCTGGAAAACAGCGGGTTGGCGCGACTCCTCGACGCTGCCCTGCATGAGCTGTACCGCCTGCCGATACTCTTGACCGATGTGCAGGATTACACACTGGTGAGCCAACTGGCCGATGGCCTGTGCGCCGGCACGGATTCATTGCAGAAGGAAGACTTGCTGCTGCGCACGCTGGAAGCATTGCTGAGCCGCCATGCGCGAAACTGGTGCGCGGCACCACCAATGCCTGCCCGCTGGCTGGCAAGGACGCAAGCATTTCTGGCCGCCAACCATGCCGGGCCGTTAAGCCTGGACGAAATGGCGGCCGAGGCTGGCTTCAGTCGTTATCACCTGATTCGATCCTTCAAGGCCGCTTGCGGCCTGACCCCGCATGCCTGGTTGCTGGATCTGCGCATCAACCGTGCGCGTGAATTGCTCCGGAGCAGCAAAGTCACACTGTGCGAGATCGCATTGCAAACGGGCTTTGCCGACCAAAGCCATTTCAGCCGCTGTTTCAAGGAAAGAACGGCGGTCACGCCTGGGCAATACCGCCGCTTGCAAGGTTGAAAATCAGCTTGTTGCCATTGAGTCCGAACGGCGTCAGGCGATTTCCCTTGCCGCATAATGATTGGCATGGCGCTTGCCTTGTTATCATGCCGACAGACTCAGCGAGAACTGCACCATGATTCAGAAAAATCGAACCGGGCGAACATTGCCATATAGGGGCTTGTCTTGAGAGAAACAGACAAACAGCCGCTACAGCGCATCATCAAGATTCGCCGCGATTACAACAGCTGGGTCGCCAGTGAAACGCTGGAAGATTTTGCCCTGCGCTATACCCCGCGCGCTTTCCGGCGCTGGTCGATCTGGCAGGTGGCCAATACTGCTGTCGGTGGCGCGGCGTCGTTCCTGGTGCTGGAGGCCGTTGGCGCCACCATGATGGTGCAAGCCGGTTTTCTGAATGCATTCTGGGCGATTCTGGCTTCCTGTCTGGTGATTTTTCTCGCCGGTTGGCCCATTAGTGTCTACGCCGCCCGCTTTGGCGTGGATATGGATTTGCTCACGCGCGGCGCCGGTTTTGGTTATATCGGCTCGACGATTTCGTCGCTGGTTTATGCGTCTTTCACGTTTATCTTTTTCGCGCTGGAAGCCGCGATCATGGCGTATGCGCTGGAATTGGGTCTGGGTATTCCGCCGGCATGGGGCTACCTGTTGTGTGCACTGGTGATTTTGCCTCTGGTGATGCATGGCATCACCACGATCAGTCGATTGCAAAGCTGGACCCAGCCGGTGTGGTTTTTCCTGCTGGTCTTGCCGTATGGCTTTTTGTTCTGGAAAAACGCCGGGGCCTTGGCCGGTATCTGGCAATACGGCGGCAAACAAGCATCGACAGGGTTTGATTTGTCCTTGTTTGGCGCAGCCTTTACCGTGGGGATTGCGCTGATTACCCAGATGGGCGAGCAAGCGGATTACCTGCGCTTTATGCCGCGCCGTACTGCGTCGACACGCAAGCGCTGGCATGTGGCGACCCTGATCGGCGGGGTTGGCTGGCTATTGCCGGGGGCGGCCAAGATGTTGGGTGGTGCCTTGCTTGCCTGGCTGGCGATACGCGCCGCGATTCCGCTCGAACGTGCCGTGGACCCCAACCAGATGTACCTGATCGGCTTTTCTCAGGTTTTGCCTGCTGGCCGCTGGGCTGTGGTGGTGACCGTGGTTTTCGTGATCATTTCCCAGCTCAAGATCAATGTGACCAATGCCTATGCCGGATCGCTGGCCTGGTCGAACTTCTTTTCCCGCCTGACGCACAGCCATCCGGGACGGGTGGTGTGGGTGGTATTCAATACGCTGATTGCGCTGATGTTGATGGAATTGGAAGTCTTCCAGGCCTTGAGCCAAGTACTGGGCTTGTACTCCAATATCGCGATTTCCTGGATCATGGCCGTGGTGGCCGATCTGGTCATCAACAAACCGCTCAAACTGTCGCCGCCCGGCATCGAATTCAAGCGCAGCCACCTTTATGACATCAATCCGGTAGGCGTCGGGGCGATGGCCTTGGCCTCGATCCTGTCTGTTTCCGCCCACGTGGGGCTGCTGGGACAGTCACTTAAACCCTTTGCACCGTTCATTGCCATGCTGACGGCGCTGATAACTTCACCACTCTTGGCCTGGGCGACCAAGGGCCGCTATTACCTGGCGCGTCAATCCGCCCCCTTCGATGGCAGCCTGCATCATTGCGTGGTTTGCGAGCGCGAATACGAGGCGGAAGACATGGCGCATTGCCCGGCCTACCAGGGAGCGATTTGCTCGCTCTGCTGCACGCTGGATGCCCGTTGCGACGATCTGTGCCGGCCGCAGGCGCGGCTTTCCGTCCAGTGGGCTGGATTGCTCTCCCGCCTGCTGCCGCGCCGTGTCCTGCCGTATCTATCGCGCGGACTGGGGCATTATCTGCTGTTGATGGCGAGCATCATGTCTTTCCTCATGCTGCTGCTGGGGCTGCTGTATTACCTCGAAATCAAAGGCCATCCGCAAACCAACTCGCTGCTGGCCGATACCTTTCTGCGTGTGTTTGCCTCACTGGTGCTGGTCACCAGTGTGCTGGCCTGGTGGATGGTACTGACCCATAAAAGCCGGCAAGTCGCGCAGGAAGAATCAAACCGCCAGACCCAGTTGCTGATGCAGGAAATCGACTCGCACCAACGCACCGATGAGCAACTGCAAAAAGCGCGACAAGTGGCGGAGCTGGCCAATCAAGCTAAAAGCCGCTACATCTCGGCCATCAGCCATGAGCTGCGCACGCCGCTCAATTCTATTCTGGGCTATGCCCAGATTCTGGATGGCGATCCGCTGATTCCGGCATCGCGCCAGCAGGCGATTCAGGTGATCCGTCGCAGCGGCGACCATCTGCTGTCGGTGATCGAGGGCACGATTGATATTGCCCGGATTGAAAGCGGCAAACTGACCCTCGATACCAAGGCGATGGATTTCGCCGGCTTTATCGAGCAGATAGTTGCGATGTTCGAATTGCAGGCGCGCAACAAGGGGTTGGATTTTACCTATCAGCCGCCAGCCGAATTGCCTGCCGTGGTGCGGGCCGATGAAAAACGCTTGCGTCAGATACTGATCAATTTGCTGGGCAATGCGGTGAAATATACTGCGCGCGGCGGCGTGATCTTCAAGCTGAATTACCTGCGTGAAATGGCTGTCTTTGAAATCCAGGATACCGGCCCCGGGATACCCGATGCTGAAATCGAGCGTATTTTCGAGCCCTTCGAGCGTGGCAGCGCCGTGCGCGGCGGGACCACCGGCACCGGCTTGGGACTGACGATCAGCCGGATGCTGACCGATCTTATGGGCGGTGAAATGCGGGTGACGAGCCAGATCGGTGTCGGCAGTGTTTTTACTGCACGTCTTTACTTGCCGCAGGTGCATGGCGCACTGGCAGATGCAGCATTGCCGCAGGTGACGCGCATCGGCTATATCGGTGTGCGGCGCCGGATACTGGTGGTCGATAACGAGCGCGTGGATCGCGAAATGTTGATCAATGTGCTTTCCCCGCTGGGTTTTCTGGTCGG
>JARLJJ010000086.1 GCA_031291275.1 Formivibrio sp. | reverse complement strand
TCAACAACATCAGCAAGAAATGGACGATGCCGCTGCGGGACTGGAAAGGTGCGCTAAACCGCTTCACAATTCAGTTTGAAGAACGGATGACACTAGCTTAAACGAAACCCCGTTTACACAAAATTCCGCACACCCCCAATTTTAAAGGATTTTTGTCTTGTAATTCATCGGCGGTATTTTCCTGTCGAGATCTAACGTGTAGTCGCCATACCGATTGATGTGTTCGGTGCGATATGGCGCCAGTCCTGCCAAGATTTCCTCGTTGATCGGCAGCCCCTCACCTTGCATCTCCTTAAGCACCCCTGTCATTGCCTCGACGTTGTGCAAAATTGCGAGGTTGGCCACCAATTGATTGTACTTGACGACTTTACGCTGTTCGTGACGAACGTTTTCGGCGATTACACCCTGGTTACCAAAAAACAGCCACTTGATAAACTGATTGAATTCTTCGCTCTTGTTGGTCGCTGACTGGATCGTCTTGCGCAATTCCACGTCGCCGATGTATTTCAGCAAAAATTCCGTGCGCACCACTCTTCCCAGCTCGCGAAACGCGAAGTACAGCTTGTTTTTTCGACTCGCGGTGCCGAGGCGCCGCAAGATGGTCGATGGCGTAATCTTGCCTGCCTTGATCGACAGCGCTATGCGCAGCATGTCGGGCAAATGCGTCTCGATCAATTCCCAGTTGATCGCTTCACTGAACAGGCCATTGATGTGCTTGTAGCGCGTTGCACGATCTGGCTTAAAAAATACCAATTTCTTCAGATCTCGTATTCGCGGCATCAGCTTGATGCCAAGCAGATAGGCCAATCCAAAAACCGGCGCACTCTGCGCGTGCGTATCGCCATGCAAGGTGTCCGGCTGGATGTCCGATTCGTTCTTGATCAGCCCATCAAGGATGTAAATCGCTTCATACACGCCGCACGGAATGAAATGGCTGAACAGCGCGATATACATGTCGGACACGTGGTAATAGCCAATGCCGCCGTACCCACCATAGCGGATGTGGTATTCCGACAACAGGTTTTGCTCGTACAGGTTCCACTTGGTGCCATCCGCCGAGGCACTCTTCCCGCTTCCCCAATATTTGGGAAGCAGGAATTTGTTGTAGGCGTTGATTACCTGGACAATCGCCTTTTCCAGTCGTTGCTCCGTCATGTGATGCAAATTTAGCCAGGCAACCTGCTTGCGGCTCAACCCCTTCACCGATCGCGCCGTTTGCGTTGGTCCGAGGTTGCAGCCGTAACAGAATAAAGTCGTGACGAAGCGCTTTCGAGGGTCGTCAATTTTGGCTTCAAATCCCGACAGCGGGCCAAATTGCTTGTGCAAATCCAGCCAACCCTCCGCTTCAACCAGAATGTCCAGGATATTCTTTTCGGGAAGGCGCGCGGTAAGCTGTTTGTCGACGTAATCAAGCGCAGCCGGTTTGGCATTCTTGGTATGCTTCCTGAGAATGATTTCATTGCCGTCCAGATCAAAGAGCCGATTCTCCGGCATGCCGGCGTCGACGCGGGATGCAGTTTCGGCAAGCCATTGCTTCAGGTGCAACACGAAGTCCTTTGGTTCGGTCGGCAAATCGAGCATCGCGCCGTATTCCGAAACTTGCTCCTGATAAGTTTCCCAGTCGATGAGCTGAACCCGGAAATCGCTGTACTGGTCGCTGTTGGCAACATACAGGTCGCCCGACTGCAATTCCTGCATCGTTTCCGTCAATACGCAGAGTTCGAAGTACTTGCGGTTGACCTCGGCGGACGGGCCGGAGCGCTGTCCTGTTACAAGGAACCGCCATTTTTCGGGCAACCATTTTAGGTTGACGCGAGTCCCCGCAATGGACAGCCACTCCTTGTGACTTTGCCGATTGGCCAGCACGAAGTGGATGGCATCGATCAAAGACAGGTCCGCCGTGGTTGATTCCAGATCGAGCAGACTCAGACAATTTAGCAGCATGGAGCGCTGCGTTTGATACGGTGCGAGCATGAACGGCAAATAATTGTTGCCAGCATAGGCCATGTGCTCTTCGCATTGGGCCAATAGACGCTCTGGTTCGTCGTGCATCGCCCATCCAACCCGTTTTCCGCGTTCTTGGTCAGATTCCCCTTCTTGGAAAGCCGTCAACATATCCCGGAGCTGGGCCACGAGTTTCTCCGCGCGCTTTTGATGCTCCAAGTAGTATTTTTGCAGTTGCTCCTCGGCTCCGTTATGGATTTTACGAAGCTTACGTACGAACATATCGACCGCGTCATCGAGCGATTTGCTCAATTGGGCGTGGAACAGCAGGACAATCAAGGCATAGCGCTTGTTCTGCTTGGTTGCGCGCATGTCGGTCACGTCGAGCGCGCGCGCCTCATGGACATACTGCGTGCGCTTCACGACGGGGATGTGATCGATCGTCGGAAGGCCTGCCGTCCAGCTCTTGAGCCATTTAATATGTTCCAGGTATAGCCTTACCTCGGTATTCGTCGGCTTTTTTGGCTCCAGCTTGAGCTGCTGCCAACCGCTGACGACATGCTTCGGCGTCAGCTCGAGCATTACATCAAACTGCGCAATGATCTCCGGCTTCAGTGGTTTGGCCAGGCTCTGAAAGTAGCTGTCATTTACCTGCGTTCGAATGCGCAACGCCGTCCGGTTCAACGTGTCAAATGCTGGAAGCTCGAATCGTTGGCGAATCAGCTCTTCAATTACGACATTGATAATGTCTGCAACTTCCTGTTTGGTCTGTGCTGCCGATGTGGCGGCCGCCTCGACCAGCGCGTCAGTTTCTTTCGTGATCGACTTGATACCCAGATGAGAACGAATGGCCTCGATGAACCGGCGCCTCGATTGTGATTTTTCCTCTACCTGGAGCGCACGAAGTGTTACTGACCGCGCGCCAAGGGATTTGCTCAAGAATGACACGATTGCTGGCGGCACATCGGCGAGCATCGGAAAATAGCCAAGTCGTTGAACGGTTTTCAGGAGGATGATGAAATACAGTCTCGGCAGCGGCGGACGGGTAATTCGCCGAGCCAATGCATGGTCCTCGTCGGAGAGACCATAAATATCTTCCAGTTCCTTTTGCGTCAACTCCGGCTTGAAACGTGGATATGCGGTTTCGTGAACGCTGCTCATGAAACGCGTAGGTCAAACCCAACCGACTGCCGGACGCACTCTGGCAAACCTGATCTTGATGCGGGAATAAAATTCCGATATTGAGGGATTTCTCTGAATAGCCATAAAGATTCGTTCGGTGGTAAGTGCAGCGGCGCATCGCTCAAAAATTTTGGTTCATCCGAGTATTTTGTGGGTAAAAACGTTTGCACAAACCTCGTCGTTCCCGCGAAGGCGGGAACCCATAGGGCGTCTGTGCGAGCGAACTCTCAATGGATTCCCGCGGTCGCGGGAACGACGAGGTTTTTACCGAACTTGCGCAAATGCGCTTCCTTACCCACAAAAAAGTCGGAACAACCAAAATTTTTAACCCGGTACCGTATCAAAGCGGTGGAAAAAACAGTACTGTTAATTTCTGCAGTTTGCCCACGATGCTTGACTCCCCCCTTCAGATGTACCTTGGTTCACACACTTGGACAATTCATCGGCGCTTTCCTTGCGCACGCTGTAACGATTAACCGGGTAACGTCACTGAGTTCGCGACAATTGGTCACCTAACATCGGAATTCACCTTGCGATTCATTGCGACGATATCGGCATGGCTGGGATTGGCCCCCAGCTTTCCGAAAAACTCTGGCAACTGATCGCGCTTCTTTTGAGCTACTCCCGGAATGGCTGCAGCGAGCGCTTTGCGCATGGTGTCAGCATCGTAGTCGCAACAGTACGAGGGCGTTGATGGCTGCTGTCTCCAGGAGTCTTCCAGTGCGCCTGCGTCAACCGGATCGAACCCTGTCTGATTTACAAGCTCCATTGCTGTTTGTTTGGATCTCACATCGTTTCCTGCCACTGCAATGGCAAGGCGGTCAGGCGCACCCTCAGGTTTTCCTAGCTCTGCGAGGGTGTATGCCAAAGCATCGTTAAATGCTTTGATTACAGGCCGTCCGATCTGCCGAGCTACCCACACGCTTTCTGCCAGCCCATCGTCGATGTCAGGAATACGCGAATCGCGTAGTCCGGGGTAGTAATTACTAGTGTCGATGATGGTTGTCTCCGACGGCAGCCGGTTGAACAAGTCAGTTGGAAGTTCTCGCATGGAGGACAGAGGGATCGCCAGGATGATAACATCGGCGTCGGCAACCGCATCGTGCGTATCCTTCGCTTCGGCGCCAATTTCATGCGCGAATGCGCGAACACCTTCAACGCCTCTGGAATTTGCGACACGTACATCGTGTCCGGCAGCAATGAGTTTGCGGGCAAGCGTGCCGCCAATGTTGCCTGTTCCGATAATCCCAATTTTCATGATATTAATCTCCGATTCGTAAAAAAGCTCACATTTTAGGCTGCTTATGCGAAAATGATAAGTACACACTTAAAAGTAAGTAACATACCTAAACACGGAGAATTTAGTATGAGTCGCGAATGGGATTGTGACGATCCTCGACGACGGTCGGAATGGGCCGCTGCAACGACGGAGGCCCTTCGCGTGCTTGAAGGGAAGTGGAAGATCATTATCATTTCGCAACTTTTTGCCGCAAAGACACCGCTACGCTTTTCCGAATTGGAGAGGCTGATCGATGGCGTCAATCAGAAGATGCTCATCCAGCAACTCAAGCAATTGGAACAGGATTGCATCGTCGAACGGAAGGCGTACCCAGAGGTGCCCCCACGGGTTGAATACACGCTCGGGGTGCTAGGCATAGCGCTCGGGCCTTCCATGGAGGCGCTTATTGAATGGGCGGAAATGAGGCGTTGGCTGCGCAGCGAAGTGACGGCGAAATGATCCGTTTGCTTGAGCGCGACTTGCCAACACGCTCAAGCATATAAATTGTCGTAGACACCACCATCCGTAAGTAGGACGCGTTGTGTGCGGCGCTCTCCCTTCGAAAGCAAACCGGCCATTTGCGACGAATTTCGGACCGGCGCGCACATCAAGCCACCGGCACATCGAAAACAAAGCAGGTGGTCGTCGCGTGGGCGTACAGTTTGCCTTTTTCATCTTCGACACGAGCCTCTGCCGTAGCCATCTGACGGCCCACATGGACAACCGTGGCGACGGCTCGCAACGGCCCTGTCTTGTGGGAAGCCGACCGCACAATGTTTATGCTGAGTTCTGCCGTCGTGTAAGACCGCCCGGTCGGAAGCGCGGTTTGTACCGCACAGCCGAGCGCTGAGTCTAGGAGCGTGGCAAACCAGCCACCATGCACCGTGCCCAATGGGTTGTAATGCTGCCGCAACGGGATGCCTTGGAACACGGCGCGGCCGTCGCCCACCTCCAGCAACGCCATGTTCATGGTTTCATTCATGGGTGGATACGGCAACTCGCCAGACATCATGGCGTCAAGAATCTCTCGCCCGCTCTTACCGGCGATCTGCTCCGCTCGCGCAAGGCCAGGCGTTCCTCCGCCGTCGCGCATCCGTTGATTTGCGTCCAACTGCTGGTTTGCCCAGACAGGTGAGTTCTTTTCGGTTTCCACGATCTTCTCCTGCACGGTTAGTGAAAGCTGCGTGATGCAGAGTGTTTGGGCCGCTCTGCAGTGAGTTTGAACATCAGCCCTTGAGCATTAATTTGCAACCGGCTTCCCTCAGAACTTATAGTTATACGCAATACCTACAAACTGGATATTGGTTTGATATTTGCCGTATGTGGTTTCGCCATTGCCGGTGCACGTGGTGGACAGCGGCGTGCAATTGTTGGTGTAATCGACAGGCGCATCCTTGAAAGCAACATAACTATAAGCCGCGTCGATCGACGAATGCTTGTCGAAACGATAGTTCAAGCCCAGCGAATACCAGACACGGTTGGAATCCGGAAAGGCCGGATCAGTCAGCTGGGCGCTGCGCACCGGCGACTGGTCGAACGCGATGCCGCCTCGCAACAGCAAGGCGTCGCTATAGCGGTAGTTGGCGCCGAGCGACAGGCGATACGTGTCGCGCCAATCCTGACGGATTACTTCGTTGCCTTCCACGGTGCCTGGAAATTGGACGCTCAAATCGCCCAGCCGCGAGTTGCGCGTCCATGTCAGGTCTGCCATCGCTGCCCATTCGGCGTTCAACTGGCTGAAGACGTTGGCCGATACGGTTTCCGGCGTATTCAAATCGAGTTGCGTCGCCGAATTGGCGCGATGCGAAGCGGAAGCCAGCACGGCGTTGGTGACCGGATCGCTCGTCACGCCAGAGAAATCCCAAGTGGCGTTGCCTTCCAGTTTCTGCTTGATGGACGAACGGTAAGCCAAGCCGAAGCGTGTGCTGTCGTTCAACTGGAACAGGTAACCGAGGTTGAAGCCGTAACCCCAGTGATGGCCGGTCAGTTGACCTTCGCCGTCATGCACATTGGCCAGCACTGCTGGATTTCCGCCCATCGCGGCGATTTCCTGCGCCAGAGTGGCAGCAACCGGCGTGCCGGTCAGCGCCTGCAACGAACCGGGAACGTCCACGGCCTGGCTCAGATTGGCCTTCATATACTGCGCCGAAATGCCGACGCCGAAAGAATGCTGCTCGTTGAGCTTGAACGCCAGCGAGGGATTGATGTCGAGCGATTGCAGTTTGAGGTTTGTGAGGTTGTAGCGACCAGTCCACGTGTTGCCGTAATCGAGTTGCGCGCCGTATGGCACAAATACGCCAAGACCGAAGGTGAACTTGTCGTTGATCGGCGTGGTCAGATAAAAGGACGGCGCAGTCACGGATCCGGGAGCATAGCCGGATGCAGCCGTGCCGCCGGTGCTCGTACCGGTGAACCGGGTGGAACCGAAGTCGGTGTAGGTGGAGTGAGGAATCGCGATGGTCGCGCCCAGTTGCAGCTGCGTGTCCTTCAGGCGCGTCATGCCAGCGGGGTTGTAGAACACAGTCGATGCGTCGTCGGTTTGGGCACCGCCGGCATCGGCATTGCCTTGGCCGGAAACGGTTTGCGAACCGAACTGGTAGCCGCTGGCTAACGCGGTATTGGAGGCAACTGCGGACATCGCCAGCAAGGCCAACGCGGTCTGGAATGCAATTTTACGGAGATTGAAACTGGGCCTGCGTCGTGTCTCGATGTTCATTCTTATTTCCCTTTTTAAGTTATTTCCTGTGCTCTGAACCGTTGCGCGGCTTTGCCATGCACTCCCGACGCGCACACGATTCGCTTGAAATGCCCCAAAAGTTGGACCACTGTCCGACTTCTGAAGTGCGTTTTGTTCGATCAACCCGCCGCAAAAAGTCTTGACCAGGCAGCAAGTGACGCCCGCGACAAGTCGTGCCAAGCTCGTTGAGCTCGGGCAATCGATGTCATGAGAGTCCGAATGTTTTCCTGAGGCCCTTCTCGACCGGGCCTGCAGGCATGAAGCGGCGCAGCTTCGCCAGAAGAGACGCCTCGCCTTTGGGCGTATGGCGCATCTTCCATGCTCCCAACGCGGCGTCGACAATCGTGGTGGCGACTCCATCGGGCGCTGGCGCCTTTTGAACATTGTTTTGGATTGCCTGGGAAACGATGCCAAGCTCCTTGTTGTAGTCTGGAATTCTTGAGACGGTCTGGGGCGCGTTGATATCCAGGTTGGTTTTGGTAAAGGATGGTTCGACAAGCGCAACGCGGATGCCGAATTGGCGCACCTCGTGATCCAGGGTCTCGGACAGTCCTTCAACGGCATGCTTGGAGGCAGAATAGAGCGCCATGTACGGCGCGGGCAGAAAGCCCAGCACCGAGCTGACGTTGACGATGCGACCGGAACGCTGCTCACGCATGTGCGGCAGCACGGCCTTGATCGTGCGCAAGAGACCGAAGAGGTTGGTGTCGAACAGCGTCTGCGCTTCGGCAATCGACGTTTCTTCCGTCGCGCCCAGCAGGGTCACGCCCGCACTGTTGACCAGCACGTCAATGCGCTTGGCTTGAGCGATGATGATCTGGATTCCGCGCTCAATTGACGCTTCGTCACGGATATCCATCTCAATGAGCGTGACGCCAGGTATTGCTTGAGCATTTGCCGTGTTGCGAACGGTGCCGAATACCCGGCAACCCTGCTTGGCAAACTTTATGGCGGCGGCGCGCCCGATACCTGATGACACGCCGGTAACAACGACAACTTTGGAATTCGACATGGCAGTTCCTTTTGTGTAGGTAATTTGGAGTGAGGATCAGCTTTGTGAAGGGGCTGGCCTGATCTTGAACCAGATGGAATACATGGCTGGCAGGAACACGAGCGTCAGGATCGTCCCTGCAAAGGTTCCGCCAATCAGCGTGTAGGCCAGCGTTCCCCAGAACACCGAATGAGTCAGCGGGATGAAGGCCAGGATCGCAGCCAGCGCGGTCAGGATCACCGGACGAGCGCGCTGCACGGTGGCCTCGACAACCGCACGGAATGGATCCAGTCCGGCTTGTTCGTTTTCACGAATCTGTCCGATCAATATCAGCGTGTTGCGCATGAGGATGCCCGACAGCGCAATCAGGCCGACCAGCGCATTGATGCCGAAGGGCTTTTGAAAAAGAAGCAACGTCGGCACGACGCCGATCAGCCCGAGCGGACTGGTCAGGAATACCATGACCATGGCAGCAATCGAACGCACCTGCAAAATGATGATGAGCAAGGTGATGGCCAGCATGATTGGGAACACCGGCAACATCGCTTTCTGCGCCTTGCCCGATTCCTCGATAGACCCTGCTTCTAGGATGCGGTAGCCAACCGGCAGCTTTGCCATGATGGGCTGGAGCTGCTTGGTAATGACCGTCGACACGTCCGGCGGTTGCAAGCCTTCGGCGATGTCGCCCCGAACAGTGATCGTCGGCACACGATCGCGTCGGCGCATGATCGGCTCTTCCATCCGCACCTCGACCTTGCCAACCTGCGATAGCGGAACGCGCTGCCCATTGGCGCCTGCCAACGTGAAATCGCCAATTTTGGCCGGGTCGAGCCGGTTGTTGCCCGCCGAGCGAGCGACAATCTGCACCGTGCGAATATCCTCGCGCACGGCAGTAACCGGTATACCGCGGAGGAGAAATTGCAGTTGTTGCGCTACGGAACTGGAAGTCAGCCCGACGGCTTGCAATCGGTCCTGCTGCAAGGTGAAGTGCAGCGTGGGCACGCGCACTCCCCAATCTGTGTTGACCGTGCGCATCAGTGGGCTGGCGTCCATAACCTGCTGTACCTCACCCGCCACTTTGCGCAACACATCCGGATCAGGGCCGGTGACCCGGTAGGCCACCGGGAATGGCGAATAAGGACCGAATACCAGTTGGGTGACGCGCAAGCGTGCCTCGGAGGCCAGGCCATCGGCGATGGCTTGCCGCAGTCTGCGTTTCAACTCTTCGCGCTCGTCCTGGTTGTCCGTGCGTACCACGATCTTCGCAAACGATGGATCAGGCAACTCTGGTCCCATCGAGAAATAGAAGCGTGGAGCACCCTGGCCGACGTAGGCGGTGACGATCTTGGCTTCCTTTTGCTTGGCAAGCCAGGCTTCCACCTTTTCCGCAGCGGCGCTGGTCTGGGTAATCGACGTGCCATAGGGCATCTGCACCTCGACCAAGACTTCAGGCCGGTCAGAAATCGGGAAGAACTGTTTCTTGACCACAGCCATACCGAGCACCGACACCACGAAAAGGCCGATCACCGAGCCGACTACGATCCACTTCCGGGCAATGACGCGCCCCAACAGTTGACGAAATCGATTGTAGCGTGGCGTGTCGTAAATCGCATCGTGACCACCTTCGACCTTCTTAAAGTCGGGCAACAGCTTGACACCAAGATACGGCGTGAAAACCACAGCCACAACCCAAGAGGCGATGAGCGCGATGCCTACGATCCAGAACATGTTGCTAGTGTACTCACCCGCCGTGGATCGAGCGAAGCCATTGGGCATGAAGCCCACGGCTGTGACCAAGGTGCCAGAGAGCATGGGCGCCGCAGTATGGCTCCAGGCATAGGCCGAAGCGGCGATACGGCCATAGCCTTCTTCCATTTTCACCACCATCATCTCGATGGCGATGATGGCGTCATCCACCAGCAGTCCCAGAGCCAGAATCAGTGACCCCAGCGTGATGCGGTCGAAATTCTTGCCAGTCGCGAGCATCACCGCAAAGACGATGGCCAGCGTAAGCGGTACCGCAGCTGCGACCACGACCCCGACACGCCAGCCCATGCTCACGAAGCTCACCAGCATGACCACCAGCACTGCGGCGAAAAACTTGACCATGAACTCATCGACCGCCGAGTGGATGTTGACGGCCTGGTCGGTGACTTTGGACAAACTCATGCCCAGCGGTTGCTCGGCGTTGATCGCACTGACTTCGCCGTCCAACGCCTTGCCCAGGTCCAGCCCGTTCCAGCCGTCGCGCATGACAACGCCCAGCAGCAGAGCTGGTTCGCCGCCATTGCGGATCAGGAACGTCGCCGGGTCTTCGTAGCCGCGCTTGACCGTGGCGATGTCCGACAGTTTCAGCGTTCGCCCCTGCGCTACCAAGGGTGTATTGCGGATCGTCTGCAGTTCATCGAAGGCGCCATCCATGCGAATGAACACCTCCGGCCCCTTGGTCTCGACGGACCCAGCCGGCGTGAGGGCGTTCTGGTTGTTGAGTGCGGCGAATACATCTTGCGGGCTGATACCCAACGTTGCCAGGCGCTCGTGTGAAAACTCGACGTAGATGCGTTCCGACTGTTCGCCAACGATGTTGACCTTCTTCACCCCTGGCACGTGCAGCAGCCGCTGGCGCAGCGCTTCCGCGTCGCGAACGAGCACGCGCTGCGGTTCGCCCTTGGCCTTGAGTGCATACAAGGCGAAAGTCACGTCAGAATATTCGTCGTTGACAAACGGCCCCATAACGCCGGGCGGCAGGTTACCTACTTCGTCGCCGACCTTTTTACGGGCCTGGTAGAACTCGTCCTGCACTTCGGACGGAGGGGTGCTGTCGAGCAAGGTCAGCGTGGTGAAAGCCAGTCCAGGGCGAGTGTAGGTCTCGCTGCGGTCGTACCAACGCAGTTCCTGCAAGCGCTTTTCGATCTTCTCGGCGACCTGGTCTTGCATCTCCTGCGCGGTAGCGCCGGGCCAAGCCGTGACGATCGTCATTACTTTGATCGTGAATGATGGGTCCTCGGCACGACCCAGCTTGAAGAATGACATTGCCCCAGCCAGCGAAATCAACAGAATCAGGAACAAGGTGATGGCGCGTTCGCGAACAGCGAGCGCCGACAGGTTGAAATGACTCTCGCTCATGGACGGGCTCCCTCGGTCGCGGCAGTGGTGACTTGACCTACCACTCGGACCTTCTCGCCTTCACGCAGCAAATGCGCGCCGAGCGCGACTATCCGATCACCTTGCTTGATCTGACCCGCGACGTGTGCACCGTCGTCATCGAGACGCTGCACTGCGACCGGCCGCCAGGAAACCTTTGCCGGCTCGCCATTGATGACCCACACTCCGGGCCCCTTGCCCGCATCAAACAGAGATCCGATCGGCACTCGCAAGCTGTCTTGTGATGTAGGTTGCGCATCGGTAATCTGTATGGTGACCGTAGCGCCCAATGGGGCGTCGGCCAGTTCCCCATCGAGCACATACCGCGCCTCGAAGGTGCGGGTTAGCCGGTCTGCAGCATCCGAGAGCTGCCTGAGTTTGGTTGGAACGGCAACGCCTTCCTTGCCAAAGAGCGTGGCTTGGCCGATTGAGCCGACTGCAGGGCGCAAGGTTTCCGGCAATTGAACGACAGCCTCGCGGTGTCCGGCATGGGCCAAACGCACCACCACCTGGCCCGCGTTTACAACTTGGCCAGGTTCAACCAGCGTTTCCATGATGACGCCGTCGGCATCTGCCACCAGCTCGGCATATTGGCTCGCGTTATTGACAACTTCGGCCTGCGCTTGTGCCGCCTTGAATTGTGCCTCGGCGGCATCCGCAGCAGCCTTGACCTGGTCATAGGCCGAGGCCGATATCGCACCGGTGCCGCGCAAGTCGCGATAGCGTGCCTCATCCTCTGCGGTTTGCTTCGCTCGTGCCTGGGCGGCGACTACCGCTTCTTGCTGGGCGTGGGATGCCAGTTTCAAATCAATAGGATCGATACGCATGAGCGGTTGCCCACGCTTAACGGCTTGCCCTGTATCCACGAGACGCTCCAGCACTTTGCCAGAGACCCGGAAACCAAGATCGCTCTGCACCCGCGCGGCCACAGTTCCAGTAAAAGTACGTGATGCAGCGATCCCGCCTTGGATGGTAGCGGCACGTACCAGCGGCGTTTCGGTGCGTGGATCGGATTGCGTCTTTTCGCCACAGGCGACTAATGCCAACGGCAATGCGGATATAACAGCAGAGAAAACGAGGTGACGGAGCATAGAGATCCCATAAAAAGCCAAACAGGACCTCCATTTTGATACTAGTGACCATATTTGTCAATAGTCACAATCAAATTTCACCTATTTAGGGCGATAGACTGCGAAGAACAAGGCTGGATAACTGCGCCGGCGCATCGTCGGTGTAGTCGAAACTGTGCTGCAGAATCAGCGGATTGAGGTAAGGACGCATGACCAAGTAGATTGCCGCCTCAGCTTCATCAAGCGGCGTCTTGCGCTCAAACTCCTCCGTCTCCCTTCCTTCACGCAGAATATCGTGCAGTATTGTCCGGATGCGTTTCTCGTAGGCACGCACCGTCTCCCAATGCTCGGAAGCTGCCGAAGCGGCAATGTCATACAGCTTGCGATCATCAAAAAACAGGCGAAGGCTTGATTCGACGATTGCCTTGAACATGCGTCGCAACTTCTCTGGCGGCCGATCGACTCCGTCTACAGCCGTCCTAACAGCCGTTTCGATCTCGCGTAGGCAATTTCCGCAAATAAGTTCCCCAATAGCCTGCTTTGACTCGAAGAACTTGTAGATGTAGGCCTTTGAAAAGCCGATGTCCTTAGCAAGATCGGAGACGGTTGTCTTTTCGTAGCCATACAAACGAAAGTGTTCGGTAGCCGCGACAACAATTTGATCTCGCACCTCGTGGTCGACCGGGCCTCGGGCTGTGCCCGGATTCATGGTTGCTTTATTCATGCCCATCAGTTTACCCCTTACAGAAAAATTTCACAACAAGTGACTATTGTGTGATATAGTCACTACATATTCTTCGTTTTCATCTCACGAAAGATGCTTATGCCGCTCAAACGTACACTCATCAGCCTGATCGTCGCCGGCCTTTCAGCTGGTTGCGCTGTTGGACCGGATTACATTCGTCCCGAGACACCCATGCCGGATCACTACCTGGGGCAAGAGGCTGTAGAACAACGGCACGCCAACGCCACCGCCGACATCGTCGCCTGGTGGGATGGTTTTGGGGATCCGCAACTGACCCGCTTCGTAACGCTTGCGTTGCAGCAAAATCTGGACTTTGTGCAAGCGTCTGCCCGAGTCGCACAGGCACGTGCAGGACTCGGGGCTGCGGATGCCGCACTGCTGCCGTCAGGAAATATCGTTGGTCAAGCTGGGCGAGCTTACCAGTCGGTTGAAACGCCACTGGGACAAGTATTGAATTCAAACCCCAAATTTGATCGCTACGGCAACACCTATGAGGCCGATGTTGGCGTTGCCTGGGATTTGGACGTATTTGGCGGTCTCCGGCGCGGACGGGAAGCGGCGCGAGCGGAGTATCAAGCATCGGAGGCTGGCGCGGTGGCAACTCGACTGGCTGTTGCGGCGCAGACGGTCGACATTTACATCAGCATTCGCGGGTTGCAAACGCGTCTTGAAATCGCTCGTAAGCAGGTGCAGACGCAGCAGGAGCTTCTCTCAACAATCAATCTGCTCTATGGCAAGGGACTGGCCGCCGAACTTCAAGTGCGGCAGGCCGAAGGTGCGCTTGACCAAGTGCGTGCATCGATACCTGCCCTTGAATCAGGACTGGATACGGCCATGAATGCGTTGGATGTGATGCTGGGTACATCTCCCGGCACGCACCGGAACGAGCTGGCAAATGCGGGCGCCATCCCAATCGCTCCGCAGATCGCTGCAACGGGATCTCCGGGCGACTTACTCAGGCGTCGGCCTGATCTGATCGTGGCCGAACGCCGGCTTGCCGCGTCGAATGCCCGTATCGGCATGGCGGTCTCGGAGTATTACCCAAAGCTTTCCTTTAACGGATTGATCGGCAGCGCGACATCGGTATCGAGCGGCAATTTGTTTTCCAGCGGCGCAAGCCAGGCTGCAGGCTTGGTAGGTCTTCGCTGGCGCCTGTTCGACTTCGGCCGCATTAACGCCCAAATCGACCAAGCCAAGGGGCAGGAAGCTGAAGCGCTAGCCGCCTATCGGCTCGCCGTGCTGCGTGCTACCGAGGACGTGGAAAATTCGTTCTCGGCCTTGGTAAAACGTGAGGATCAGGCCGACATACTCGCTCACGGGGTGGACTCGCTTAGTCAAGCGAGAGGTGCCTCGTTCGCGGCATATCAAAAAGGGGTTGTCAGCCTGATTGAGGTCTTACAAGCCGACGACAACCTGCTACGCGCCTCAGATATGCGTGCGCAAGCGCAAACCGAATCCGCGCGCGCTGCGGTCGCCGCTTTCAAGGCGCTCGGCGGCGGTTGGCAACCGCCGGAATCTGAAACGGCAGCAATTAGATAAGTAAGGCTCACATCAACGGAAACGAAGGAGGGTGTATGGAACTTCACCTGCAGTAAAACGCCAGCACATCGACCATCCTATTGGCATTTTCGTTGTCATCGCGTGCGAAGTGGATGCCAAGCAATATGGCGAGCTGGCCTGAAAAATATTTATTTAAAATTAAAGGAATCGAGAAATGAAAAATCAATTATTTGCAGTGATCATAGCCGTCGCAGTTTCGGGTTGCACGGATCTCGCTCAACAATCAGATAGCAGTAATGCGGGCGGAAAAACTCGTGCGCAGGTAATGCAGGAACTGAAACAGGCCCAAGAGGACGGCAGCGCCACAACTTGCGGTTTCGCGACCGGTAGCTGTCCAGATATCAACCTCCGGAAAGGGCAAAAGTAAGCCGATATTTTCTCCTTGCCATGGTTGCCAATGGGTGCGGCCATCAGGGCCGCATGTTACGCTTGCCCGCTGAATCGCACACTTACCTTCACTGAAAAAGGACAAAGGGTGGGAAATGAAAAACATTACCGCAACAGAACCGACTTCGATCAAATCAATTTTTGCCAAATTAAAAGAGATATTAAATTCTCTCGATTACTCATATGACGACTATCAAAACGATCGAATGCAACGAATGGAACTGCGCATTGCTGGACTCGAGCGCGAGATAGTTAATCTGCGTGGTGTCGCAAACAAATCCAGACAGAATCAATAAAATTTTCTAAGCAATTGTGGTTTGCCATATTTAATGTTCATACATTATTTTTCGGAATCACCATCCGTTAGGATCATATGGCCAAGGACGAAGTTGCCAGATCGGTTTTGCTCGCATGCTTATTGTCAAAAGCAGGCGTCGATTTCTATTCGAGGCGACCGGATTCTTCGATCAGCCCGATGCGGGCGGACGCAAAGGGATCGACGGTATCGATGTAGCGCATGGCGGACTTTGCATCCGTCCAGCCCACATACTCCATCAGCGTTTTTAGATTCCAGCCGTTCGAGGTCGCCCAATTGGCGAATCCGCGCCGCAGGGAGTGGCCGCTGTACTGATCGGCGTAATCGATGCCGACGGCCTCGAACAATGTCCGCATCAGGGGAATCAGGCTATTCACATGTAGCCCATTGACTGATACATGCGCCCATCGGTCCACACCTCGAAATACAGGGCCATCGATCAGTTGCGCAGCCTCGATCCAAGCCAGATACGCCTCGACCGGGCAGAGCTTGGTCAGGGCGGGGGCCTTGAACGTCGTGCCGTTGTTGTTGCGGTCGCCTTTGGTTTGTGGCAGGAAGCATTCAAGCCCCTGGCCGGCAACCGCTTGTACGTGTTCTACACGCAAGCGGGTCAATTCGTCGCCGCGAAATCCGCGCCAGAATCCCAGCAAGATGAGTGCTTTATCCCGGTGAGCCTTCATCCACTTAGCGGTATCGCCTTGCGCCTTTGCATCGTCAATGCCGGCGTCGAGCCAGGCGATGATCCGAGACAACTGATCTAGCTGCAGCGGCCGAGCTTGTTTTTCCTGGGCTGGATGAAGCGCCTGAATGCCGCGTAGCACCTTGCGCACGACGGGCGCCTTGGTCGGATCTGGAAAGCCTTGATCCAGATGCCATTGCGCGAGCGCTGAGAGCCGTTGGCGCAGCGTATTGACTGACAAGGTGGGCGCGTAGTGGGCAAGGTAGCGTGCAACGCTGTCGGCCGTCGCAGGCAAGAATCCTTGCCAATCGACTTCAAAGTGGCGAACGGCTTGCTGGTAGCTGCGGCGCGTGTTATCGCGCGTGGCGGCCTGAATGTAAACGTCGATGTCGTTCGTGGCGTCATTCACCGCACAGCGTCCTTTTCAAGCAATCCGAGCCCGACCAGAACGTCGTCCCAGATGTAATCCAACAAAAGAACCAGGTCGGTGCCCGATATCGAATTATTCCGGGTACGGACCATGATTTCCTGCGTTCCCGCCATGTCGACCAGTTCGTTCCCTGGTTGAGCGTTCTGCTCAATCGAGGTGATGACCTGCGGCAGGCCGAAGGTCTCCGTTACGCCGAAATGCTTGGCGGCCGTGGCAAGTTGAAAGCAGATGTTTAGCCAGGGGCTATTTTTGGCCAGGAAATCGCCGAAATCCTTGCGCCCTTTGATCTTGCGAGCGGCCAGAGTGTCAAGCAGATCGAGCTTGCCGGCTTCTTCAAGGGCGTGAAACACCCAGTCCTTCAACTGCCAGGCACTGGTGACCGCGTTCATCACCGCGTACGCGCGCTGCGTCAGATCGCTAGACGGATTGTTGTAGAGGGTCAGCACCTCGAAATGGAGCTTGCGGTACAGATCGGCAGGCGTCTGCAGCGAGAACGTCAAGGCGTTGCGTGAGATCAATTCAGCATTCATTCGGTCCCCTGGGGTTTTCATGCTCGGATTTGCGAATTACGATTGATTGCCTGTCTCAATTAGCGCTTTGCAGGTATGACACGTGATAAGCATACATTATCTAATACCAAATTCAACGAGAAATTCTCTTGATTTTTGATGACTTGTGGTATGTAATTACGTGGTATGTAATATATTACTTTATTTGCGCCTCCCAGGAGACCCCATGGCACGCAGCGGACTGTACAAATCGGATGTCAAAAACGCGCGTGACGCCTTGATCGCGCAAGGTAAGAACCCCTCCGTCGATGCCGTGCGCGTGGAGTTGGGCAATACCGGCTCCAAGACCACGATCCACAAGTACTTGAAGGAACTGGAAGAGGAAGACGGCGTCGCCGGTGTCGGCGGCAAGCGCGCCTCGATCAGCGACGCCTTGCAGGATTTGGTCGAGCGCCTGGCCGCGCGCTTGCATGACGAGGCCGAAGAACGCGTGGCTGCAGCCCGACAGGAGTTTGACGCTAAGACGTCCGAGCATGGCACTGCACTGGTGGCAACCAAGCTGGAAAACTCGAAGATGTTGGCCCGTGTGCAGGAGGTCGAAGCCGCCCTGGAGCAGCAGGACGCGGAGCTGGCCAGCACCCAAACCGAGCTGCAGCGCGAATCAACGGCACGCCAGGTCTCCGAGCATCAGGCAGCCGATCTGAAGGAGCGCTTGGCCGAAAACGTCGCCTATCGCCGATCGCTCGAAGAAAAGCATCAACACGCACGAGAAGCGTTAGATCATTACCGCAATTCGGTCAAGGACCAGCGCGATGCCGATGCGCGCCGACACGAGCAACAGGTTCAACAACTACAAGCCGAGCTACGCCAAGCGCAGCAAACCATCGCCGTAAAGCAGGAAGAGGCAACGCGACTAAACCGGGACGGCGCGCGCCTGATCACGGAACTGACCCACGCGCGCCAATCCCTATCGACCGAGGAAGAAAGGACCAAGCGCCAAATACGGGAGTTGGAAAGCCTTCGCACCATGGCTGCTCGTCACGATGTCCTCGTGGCCCAGATGGCAGATCGGGACGCACAGGTGCACGATCTGCGGCAGCAACTGGCGGTCACCGGGGAAAAGCGCGACAATCTGATCGACCAGGTGCGCGGCCTCGATCAGGCGCTGGCGCAGGCAAATGCCAGGGCAGATGCACAAGAGGCGGTCGCCACGCAATTGAAGGCGCTACTTGCGGCCACCAAGGAGGAGGAATGAGAGACTTTCGCATCAGCATTGTCCGCAAAGCCGATCTGGACCAATGTCAACTCGATGTACTTGATCAGACCACAGCAGCGGCCTGATCGGAGCCGGGGCCAAGCAGCACCTGGGATGACCCGGTTTGCTTCGACAAGCTGCGCGCCATCGTACTCAAAACGACTAATATACCGGTCGGCCTGTTTCTTATCGGCGGGCCGCCTTCGGCAACCGACGTCGGCTAGTGGATTTGCTCTGAATATCGCGGGCAAAAATGCTTTGAAATTGCTGGCCAAGATGCTTAGGGCCGAAGGTGTGACAGGCTTAGCCAAGATTGCGATCCGCGATACCGAATACAAGCACTCTATACATCTCCTAGAAGAGTTCGCGAAATGTTTCAACGAAGCCAACTCGGGGGCAATCGATAAGGAGCAAACGCAACAAGTGTGCATTCAATCTCCCGAAGAGCGTACGCGAGACTTTGAAGGAGAGGTCATTTGGCGAGTTTGCAAAGGCGATCTGGATCAGGAGTAGGCAAGCCAGGCCTCGGCTGTCTTTCGAGGCATCGATCGGAGCGACGAATAGCTGGAGCAATTGAAAGGGTGGGGCATGTACTATCAGATTGATGGGACGAATGTGCGATTGCTGGGTTAATGCATAGGTTCCCGGCCGACAAAGCAGACATTCCGATTTGGGTGGCGGACGGATACGATTGGGCTAAGCGGCTTGTTCTGGAATGCGATGGGCCTGGGGCTACGTTTGGTTTGTCGAGCAATCGAAATGACCTTGATGCAAGGCTGTCTGGAGGGTTGCTCGATTGGTTGAAACGCACGTGGTCTCATTTTGGGTTTAAGCACGATTTCTCGGACATGTTTCCGTGCATCGTGCCGGTGTTCCTGGGTCAGGCGGGATTGAACATGACTTTGGGCGTCGAGGCATATTTTCATCGGCGCGCAGTTGACGATGGAAAATCGGTCGAATTCTTGGAGACCGAGTCTGATTTCCTCGATGCGTGTAATTCCGCGAAGTTGGGTCGGAGGGACGGTGGCCGGCGTAATTGCCTTCATCAAGTGGGGCATGGGCCACCAGCGGGGTACAAGGCGGACAATGCTCCGCTGATGACAAGAGAAAATGTCGTCGCGTCGGCAGGAAAGCCCACCAAGATGGAAACACCGCCCCAAAGCACGAGCGTAGAATCGGGTGAACCCGACTGCAAGTAAACAAGTTGAATTGGCTTGGCTAAGGTGAAAAGATGGGGAAGAAATCAAGGGAGAAACGGGAACGGCGCCTGTGCCGGATTGTGAAAGAGGCCTTTTCCCCGATCACAGACAGATTGACTAATCCGCAGGACAAGGAATTTGTGGCGATGCGGGTTGACCTCGAAACGCTGTTTTCGCAGTTCAATGCGGAAGACGCCTGTATGGCGCTGTGCGTGTCGCACCTGTGGCTGCCGAATATCTCTAGCTTGGCAAAGCATGCATTTGCGTTTTGGACGATTGCATCCATGACGCCGGATCGGTTTACCGAAGCGCGCCGAATCCAGACTTATCAGGATTTCCATGACTTCGCACAGCAAGTCTGTGCTCTCCTGCCTGAGTTCGGCATGCTGGAAGACTTTGTGCCCGAACCCGACTGGGGCGAAATACGGTTTGAATTCAGGGGTTCATTCTTCCGTTGCTTCTTTGGTGGCGCCGTCGAACGCATTCCAGACTTTGTTACCGCGTTCTTGATGCTGCAGGAACAGGCTTCGCCGGCACGCGACGACATGCACGCCGTCTTGAGCCTTCAAGATCACGTCATTTCCCATGTCGATCGTTCGGTAAATGGATCGGCAGAGGACATCGAAAACGGGCATATCGAGGTTCCTGAAGCGCCATTTTGGGAGGCCTGCCAGAAAGCCTTGTTGTTGGCGTCGGCGCTGCCTGCGGTACGCGCAATCGATGCCGGCTTGGTTGTCCAGTTGGGGCAGGTCAGTCCGCCAACGACAAGAGCAGCTTTCAGCGGGGCGATGTATTCCGGATCCGCCATCCCGTTTGTTCTGCTCGAAGTCGGAAAGCTACGACTGCCCACGCTTTTGCGCGATGCCCCTGCTGCCGTTATCGAGCATTGGAACAAACGCAACACCGACAAGGCAGCGCCAGCCCGAATTGCCACATCGTCGATTGGCCAATTCCTCGGCCAACGGTTCCGTATGGCCATAGTCGTACCGGGCCCACTTCGATTGTCCTCGCCAAAGGGAACATTCCCGCATGTGTTTGCGGGTACGATGGCCGGCGGCGGCGCCTCGTACCTGATCATTGCCTTGGCCGAAGAGGATATGAAGCGGCTTCCAGCCGTTGAAAAAGCACTGAACGCCGTTGTATCGAGCGGCCAATGGTCGCTCGACATGGACGGCGGGCCGCAAGGAATCCAATTGCGGGGCAAAGACGGCACAGTGCCGGCAACGAACGACGTCAGGTTAATTGCCGTCCTCGCTCGTGTCAGCACGTCGAACGGTACGTTGGGCCTGCCCAAGACATCCGCTCGTGTGATGCCCTTGCCCGATTTCGTTACGATCCTGGATTCGATCGAAGACTGCACCGAACTGGAGCAATTTTGGACCTTCGATGACACCAACGTGCTCCGGGGGCCATACGGATTGGTTGACCGCTTTGCGGCATTTCGAGATACCCATGCGCTGCTTGTGGATGGCGCGGTGACACCTGACTTGATTGCCATCGATCCACTATGGGGAGGAGGGTGGCGCTATCGGCAGTTGGAAGAGTTTTGGCGCAATGCACCGCCCTTGTTTCCCTATGGTACAAGCGCATCGTGGCAACCGGAGCACGACGAGGGGCGTTTGTTCAGACTGGAAAACAAACAGACGGACACGATCTCGTGGTGCGCGACCGTAGGGCAAAGCGTGGTTCACGTCGTGATGACCATCGAACGCGGTATCGAGATGGAAGACGCCCGGATACTGGAGATGGCCGCGCATTGCATTGCCGACTCGCTAGCTCAGCGCAATGATGTGATTGCCGCATTGCCGCTGTTCGCACGCAGGAGAATCACTACGATCCTGCATGCGGATCCTGATGCCCTAACGAGCTTCAAGAGTGAAACCGATCCAGATACGGGACCTTTGTTTTCGGATTGGGACTGCTCGGCAACTACACCAAGGGAAGTTCGCTGCCACGTATCGGTCAATTTGCACAGGACGCAGCAATCGCTTAACAATGCCGTCGATGCGAGCTTTGAGGTGGAGATGATGCTTGCCTGGATCGATGGCCTGAACAGCGCGCTCAAGATCGAAGATATCCCTCATGAATCAAGGCAGGCCATTCAGGCAACCAAGCAGAAGTTGCCGCGCTTTGTTGTTAAGGAATTCGCCCGGCATATTGATGTCCCGCAGTATGGCAAACCCGCCTTACCCTCTGAGGAGCATTACAAGTTGGCGCGCCGCGACCTTGCGGTTGTCTTCAAAGATATCGGGGCCCAGGAAGGCACGTACGAACTAGATACCGCAAAGGAGCTCATAAAAGCGGCACGCTTGAAATTTCGCGACTTGGTGCACCAGCGAGTTGCTGCCTTCGGGCGCGATGCGCTGCTTGTCTTTTGCATAGAGCAACTCGACATCTTGTACAGCATGCACGATATGAAAGTCAGCCGCATCAAGATCAGCCGCAGTCATGAAGTGAATTATGACAGGTCGGACACCTTGGCCGAAGCGCAAAGTGATTTCTTGAAGGACGCGCGCAACTACCGCTATCTGCTCGAATGTTGCGCAAGTATGCCGTATACGGTAAACGAAGAAGTAACCGAGCGCGGCGTGGTCAGCTTGATGGCGACAGTCGACTGGCTGTTCGTTCTCTACACGGCAAGTGACATGCTTCACTACGGTATCGATGCGGCTGGTTTGCGAATAGATCACGGCTTCGTGCCTGAAGTGTTTTATGCCAAAGGAAAAGACGAACGCGAATCGGCCTTCAAGAAAGAAATGGCGGATTTGACGCTTGAGAAGGCGGTGAAACCCGAGGACACGGTGCGCGAAGAGGCAGTTGATGGGCACGCATGGAAGCCGCTGGACACCGCTTTTGCAAAACAGCATGGGTTTGAACTGTCCGACTATCTGGCGGCACTGCTCGCTCTTGCCAGCTGGCCATCGGTTACTGGCTCAACCGAACTGGCGTGGTCATATGGTGCCACGCGCGAACAGTTGCGTGACGCCTTGGTTGAGGAAGTTATCGGACTGGATGCCGCCAAGGCAGATGCAGTGATTTCCCTGGCCATTCTTGATCCAAAAGGAATTCGTCGGCTTCTCGGCAGAGACGTTGATGAAGACGACGTGCCGGTGTGGGAGCAAAATAAGAGAGGGGATCGTTACACTATTAAGCCACTTGTCGCGATGCAGGACGGCTTGCTTCGATGGGGTGCGGCAGCGTCTGAACGAGCGATGCGTGCCTGGGCTGGCCAGATAGGGAATGGCTATCTACCTGCGGATTACAAATGGCCTCGCGTGCGCGAAGCGGTTCGGGCAATCAAAGAACGTATCGAGATGGACTTGGAAGCCAAAGCGAATCTGATCGTCTCGCGAGGCGCCCCCCATATTGCGCCGAACATCGACTTTATGCGCAAATTTCCCGACGAAGGCTTCGAGGATGTAGGGGATTTCGACGTCATGGCATATTGGCCTGGAAAGAATCTCTGGCTGGTCGTGGAGTGCAAATACAATCAGCGCTTTTACTGCATCAAAGACATGCGCCGTCTGCGCGAGCGCATTTTTGGCATCGACGGCGATCGGGGGCAGTTCGCGAAAATCGAACGGCGGCGAACTTTCCTCGAGCAAAACGTAGACAAGATTCGGACGCTGTTAAAGTGGCCGAAACCGGCAGAGGGCGTGCCGATGCAGATCAAGGAAGTGTACGCAAGTCGTGACATTTATTGGTGGATGCGCAATCCACCCTACGAGGTATCGGCGGAGTTTGTGCGAATCGACGTTCTGGATCACTGGCTACGTGAGGCTGGATTGCTGGTCGGCGATGCAGGTGAATGAGCACAACGCAGGCAATGAAACAAAACCGATGAAACAATGAAATACCCACTGACTAGCGCAAACGGCGATGCCGGCGAGTTCTTCGCTGCCTACAAGATATCCAAGGTGCTGGGTTGGCCCTGTCGCCTGTTCGATATTGACATCGGCATCGACGCGCAGGTCAGGACCTCGATGCCCACGATCTGGAGGTGTTGGATGTTTTGCTTGCGTCCAAGTTCGATATCCGAATGGTCGGCGACGTGTGCCAGGCGGTCATATCGACGAATCCCAGAAGTAAAAAGAACAAGAAATATGAGGCGCCAGCATCGTCAACTGGTTTCGTGAAAGGGAACTGGACAGCAAATTGGTGATCGTGAAGTCGAACACCACCTGGCGTTGCCGGCCTGAGATCGCGGCGTTTTCCGACAGTATCTTTGACGCTGGCTGGAATTTTGGGAAGACCGAATCGAAAAACCATACCGCGACAGATCACGATGGCGTTTTCTTGGTCAGCCCTGAGCATGTCACGGCTTACGTGGGGCGATTCCGGCCTCAGTGTCTTCGTTATTCGGCTAATTCCGGCAAGGGCTACGAATTGGATTTCATGAATTTCAAAGTTGCAAAAGGGTTAACACGAGAACGAGTGTTGATTGTGCCAACCGAACCGATCAAGGGCTTTGTTAAGAAAGGTGCGGCATTGGAAGCGAGTTCCGCATCGTCGCTTTACGTTGCAGTGACCAGGGCGACCCAAAGCGTCTCAATCGTTATAGATGCGGCCGGAAACTCACAAATCCCGTATTGGGTTCCGTGACGCATCGCGAGCTGTTGGTTATTTCCGACCCAGGGCGTTTTGAGCTTCCCCCGAAATTTCGTCTTCCAAAGGTGACGTAAAATTAACGTTACTTTGGAAAGGCAAGAAATGAAAAAGATACCGAAACAAGCGTACACGACGGAGTTCAAGGAACTTGCCGTCAAACGAGTGGCTGACGGACAAACGATCCCGGCGGCGGCGAAAGAGCTTGGTTTAAGTGACCAGTCCCTGCGCAACTGGGTCAAGGCTGCGGCGGCGGGTAAGCTGAAAGGCGCTGGCAGCAAGG
>JARLJJ010000613.1 GCA_031291275.1 Formivibrio sp. | reverse complement strand
GAATCACTACGCCACGCTCGACCACGACGTAGAGACCGACACCGACTACGCGCAGTTCCGGCAATATTCCAATGCGCAGGGGCGGTGGCTGTCGCCCGACCCGTACGGCGGAAGCTATAACTGGAGAAACCCGCAGAGCTTTAATCGGTATGCGTACGTGGGCAACAATCCGCTGGCGGACGTCGATCCCAGCGGGCAGGTGATGTGCAACAACACCGTTTGTGAATTTGGCGGCCAGGGAGGCGAGCCGTTTGGAGGTGGAGGCTTTATTCCTGACGTTTTCAATGACGTCACTGTCAATTGGGCTACAGTGAATTTTGTCGGTAGCAGCGATGGACCTGCCCTGAAAACAGATGCCAACGGGAACCTAATCTTGGTCCCAGTTCAGGGCGCTGGCGCAGGAATGGAAACGCTGGATACGACGATTGTGCCGGAGGATTTGTCGGCAGACATGAATGGTTCCGACGGCACTTCCTACATCGACAATATCATCAGCGCTCCATCGCAGCTAGAAGCTAGTAGTATTTGGACTAATCCCTGCATTTGGACCGATCTCGGAGCATTTGGCCTCGATACAGCCGTGCTATTTTTCGATCAGCCTGAACTTGCACCTTGGGCCTACTCAATGACTGCTCATGGAATAGCCTGTACGATTGTCATGTATGGACATGGGAAAGGATGAATATGAACGAGGAGAAACCGCCTAACGATGAAACTGGTACGTGGATATTCTATTTTGCCTTGTTTTGCACGGCAGTAGATGGTCTTGCTTATCTGATCTATGTGCGGGGATGTGGTGCCGCATTTGTTGCCATTCCTATGCTTTTGACTTGGCAAGCAGTAGTTGTTGTCTGCTTCTTTTGGGGTTTCATTCCGGCGTATAAGAGTTTGGAACGGTTGGATTCCGAACACACCGCTGCTTACATGAAACTTATCCGAGTCGCGCTGATACTGCCTGCTATGATTGCAACCGTTATATGGGCTGTGCTTCCGGCATTGCCGCTTGACCATCGTTAGGATCTAGTGCAACAACTGTGGAGAGTAAGCCGATGAATTCTCAAATTGGTAAAAATGGAATTGCTCGCGAAACACACGATGCCGTGCGTGAGTGGTTATCTGAGACTAGTCTGATTCTGTTCGTCATCTCGACTACGGTCTTTGACGTGCGAATTATGGCGATTGGTAGTCTTTCGCTGAGTGCGGTCTTACTTCCTTTGCTCATCTTCGTTCAAGGCTATATCATTTGGTACTATTTCAATAGGTTCCGGCCTGCACGGAAGAAATTTGCGATTTCTGTTCCTGAGATCGCGCGTTCCTACGTGCGTCTGTTCGCCGTGGCCATGATTGGCACATCCGTTGTGGCGCTTGTAGGAATCCTTTTGTTGCGCTCCGGGTGGGTGGCCCACCCTTGAGCTGACCACAAAACTTGGGCGCCCATCTTTTCCGCAGTCTCATCGCGGAAGGGTGGGAGTCCACGAATCTTGAACCTTCATTTTCAGTTCCGTGCAAAGTTGTCGGGGATGATAGGTCTTCGGGCAACATGACTTATGACGGCTTCCACAGCTATACCTACGATGCCGAGGGCCACATCACGGCGGTGGACAGCGGCCAGACGGCAACCTACGTTTACAACGCATTGAACCAGCGGGTGCGGACTGTGGTTGGCAGTACGATCACGGAGTACGTCTTCAACGCGGCGGGGCAGCGTGTCTCTGAGTGGAACGGGACGACGCGCGCCCAACTCAAAGGAAAGTATTACTGGGGCGGGAAGCCGGTGGCGTATTACGCGAATGGCGCGGCGCACTTTGAGCATCAG
>JARLJJ010000612.1 GCA_031291275.1 Formivibrio sp. | reverse complement strand
GCCAATGCCTTCATCGCTAAGGCGATCGGCGTTCCGCCAGCACTGAATGCGAGCTACACGCTATTAGACAGCATGCAAACGCTGTGGAATGCGCACGCAGGCAATATTGTCTCCGGCCATAACTATACCTTCGCCGATCTAATCGTGAACCTGGGCGACAACCTGTCCGTGGCGGATGCATCCGCGGACATCTCTGCCGTCAACGCTTTCGCATTGGCTGCGGCTCCTTCACTGGCGTCCACCGCATTTACCAAAAACTACACTCTGACCGACACCCTGTCTGCATTGGCCAATGCACCCGTTCTTGTTACAACGAATCACGTCTACCATATCCTCGATTCGGCTGCGAACTTACTCGCTGGTGTTGATGTTCTTAGTGAGGCCACTATTACCAATGCCGGCGCGGTAACCCTCACGGGCGCTGGGCCGCACGGTGCTGCAGGCGTACTGTCGGTTGCGAACGTTGCGACCTTGACGGTTATCACCTCCGATGACGACTGGACTTATAGTCTGAACGACACGGCGGCAAACCTGCTGAATGCACAGAACATCGTAATCAGCAAAGCGCAAGCCAAAACAGTAATCGAAATCGCTGGCAGTGTTGGCACGCTGACCGTGAGTGACTACAACAAGTTGGTTTCGATCACCGGGATCAATACCTGGCATTCAACCGTTAGCGATACCGCTGCTAACCTGTTGTCGGCCAACCCTTCAGTCAAAGGCTCTATCGCCACCACGGTACTGAACAATGCCGCCAGTACGTTGACGGTTGCTGAGTACAACAAGCTCTCGATCATCACTTCGGACGACACTTGGTCGTCCACAGTGAGCGACTCCGCGCAGAATCTGCTGGCTGCCGATCCATCTGTGCACGGTTCGCTTGGCACAATCGTGAATGATGACACTAGCGTCAATCCGTTGAGCTTGAGCTTCGCGAATGTTCAGAAGTTGCAAGGCATTACCACTGACGACAGCTGGCACTACAACCTCACTGACACTTCGGCTGATTTGGGCCTTGGTCTGTCGGTATCGGCTGCTGCTGCCAGTGTCGCTGCTGCTCAGGCTATCGTTGATGGCGCACAGAACAGCACCAGTGACCACTTGGTTCTGAACGCGAATTATTCGCTGACCGATAGCGTGCTTGCGCTGGAAGGCGCGGGCTCCCTCAGCGTCGACCACGTCATCAATGTCGTGGACTCATCTGTCAACCTGTTGGCTCTTGATGCGAATGGTCAGGATATTGTTGCTGCCGCTGGCACAGTGAAGTTGAACGACCAAGGCCCGCTGAACCTGTCCCTGAGAGATGTAATCAAGTTGCAAGGTATCACTACAGACGACAGCTGGCAGTACAACGTGACTGACAGCCACGTTGATTTGGGCAGTGATCTGACTGTAGCGGCCGTAACCAAGGCCTTGGC
>JARLJJ010000611.1 GCA_031291275.1 Formivibrio sp. | reverse complement strand
TTGGAATACTGTTGTTGTGCCAACAGGCTCGGCGTTCTGCTGCCAAACCGAGCTTGTTGTTCCGGCGTCTGTGAGCCGCCCGCATTTCCTCCCGCGAGGGGCTTGTTCCATTCGTTATCCTTTTGGAACAAGCTGCCGGGGGCGTTCGCGGTAATGAACTGCTTGGCCTTCGCATCGCTCGTGCCGGTGTCAGATGCGAATTTATCAACGTCAGCGTAGCCAGCGGACAGCAGGCGCTGATAGGCGTCCTCTTGGCTGATTGATTGGCCGGTCTCACGTTTGTAGTAATCGGCAAACGCTTTCGCATGACCTTTGGCCCACTGCCGCTCATCCGGATGCAACTGCCGGTTGTACCGATTCAGCAAATGCATCGGGACGAAGACATCCGCAGGGAAGTAGCGCAAAGGCTGTTTTAGCCTCGCGACGCTCAACACGCGATCGCTGGCAAATTGCACAAATCGGCCGGCAGCACCGCAACGCTTCACGACTCCACAAATTACAAACCCGGCGTTCGGCCGGGTTCAGGCTAACTAAGGTCGCTGCACTTGCAGTTCAGTTTTCGTGGAAGTCCTTGAGTTTCTCTATGACCTGTTCAAACGTCTTTTCCGCTTCCCGGTTCGCGTCATGGAAGCGATCCCAGAAATCGCCCCCAAACTCTCTGGGCGCTATGGCATAGCGCCCGCTACCGAAATCCAAAAAGCTCCAGTCGTCGGGGACTGCCGGGTCAACAACATCGAAGCATTGAAGCTCAGCCAAGACGGGCGTGTTATCGGAGTCCCGCTGAATCGTGATCATTGCTGGACGGCCTTCTGGTTGGAAACGAACGCCAAGGGCAACGTACGTCTTCCCTAAGGTGAAGCTTGGATCATCCCCTTGCCCCTTATAGTCACGCGGTCTTGCATAACGCACTTTCATGGTTTCACCACCCCTTTCACCTTGAAGTCGGGCGTAACGTAATCGACTTTACCCGTAACCGAATTCATGTAGTAATGAACCTGCATCGATTGCCCATTTGGCATGGTTGCCGACTGCGTTGTGTACTTGCCCCAGTCGGCAATATTCGACCCATCACTTGTAAGTTCTCTCACCACAGTTGGATTCTTAATTACGCCATCGGCCAGCGGAATAGCGTCAGAGCTTTTGATGGCCTGAGCAGTAAGCTGTCCATTCGAGTCAAGAATACCAGCCTGTTGCAAACTTAACTGCGTTCGTAACTGCGCCGCAGTAGTCACGTCTGCCGCACTACCCGCCGTGGCTGCACTGTTTGTGGCGTGGTTAAGCTCCCCTCCGCGTCCAGCAGTGCCAGCCTTCAGCGCCGTCACCAAATCCGCTACTGCTGCAGGTACTTCGGTAAGCACCAAGACATCGAGCATCGTCGACTGGTCTGCACTGGCCAGTCGAGCTTGCGTTATTTCCTTCGGCGTCAGGTTACGGAGTAGGGACGCTTCCTGATCCACAATTCTCCGGCGTTGCTCGGGGTCATCCTGATA
>JARLJJ010000610.1 GCA_031291275.1 Formivibrio sp. | reverse complement strand
GCCCATCGCATACAGAACCAGTCGATAGTTGCAACAGCCGGCGAGTTTTGCCAAACGCCTAATGTCACCGCGTCATTCAATGCCGCCGTGAAACACCCCGTATATGCAACGGATACTCGGCCGGTGTTCTGTTCAGCCCTTCCCCAAACAGCCGTTCCGTTCATCATGGTTCCATTGATAAAGACGGCAACGCCTAATGAGGCGACGGATCCAGCGCCAAAATCATTGATACGAAGGTTGAAATCCACATCATAATTGCCCGCTTTTTTTATCGTGAATCCGGTGGCGGATATGCTGCCAGCTGGATCGGTATAACCGGGCGTTTGATATGGGGCTATTCCACTATCAATTTGTGTGTACGCTGAACGCGCAATAGACTTCGATGTGGTGAACACACCGGCCATTTTATATCTCTCAACGGTTTTATCCAATGTAATTTGCGTGAATGCGGGCGATGCTGTGGTTTGCATATCCTGAGGGGTATCGATTGTAAATGTCGAACCATTGAATGCGAACGACATTCCCGTTGTTGAGGCTAAAGCAACGCTATTCAATGTCAATGTTTTGGTGTCGATGCCGATTAAACCGCTTGACAGGCTGGAAAACATGGGCGCGGCGCCCGCTCCGAATGTTTTGATACCAGTGATCGTTTGTGCCCCCGCGCTGAGTATAATTGGCGAATCGGCGCCGATATCTGGCAGGGAATATGTACGGGGTGAGCCTCCACCATCGATTAATGTTTTGCTGCCGATGATTGATAGCTTGGCGGTTGTTGCGCCGCTTAATGATCTTGAACTGCATGACATGATATAAAGGGCGTGGGCATAAAAAACCTCGATGGATATCAGCGCGCGCTTACGATGTCTTCTTCGCAAACTGGAATTTCTTCGTTCCGCACTTCGCACATGATGCAAATAATTGGACTGCGCCATTGGGCATGGGGCGTTCGCCCTCGGGGGCGGCATTCTTTGTCTTGGTTCGACATTTCACACAATAGAGCTTCGGCATGGTATATTAGGATGGCTGAGAATCGAACACAAATTTAATATCCTTGAGCTTTGCCGGTGCAATCATCGTGTGATAGCGATCTGTCAATACCAGCGGGCTATTCTTATCATAAACGACGCATTGGTGGGCGGCTGTGGTATGATCGTCGATGAATTTCTGCCACGCTTTCTTCGTACTGAGCAACGCGCCAAAGGATTCGAAACTGGTTTCGATCGCCGGCATCGTGAATTGACGAAAGATATACACATAATCGGCCTGGCTGCGTAGGAATTCGGCAGCTTTATTCACATGCTGGGTAGTAACGATGAGCGTTGTGTAATGTCGCGCTTTCGATAGGAAGCTTAACCACCAGCGTGAACTTTGTGCGGCGCCAACCAAGCAATCATCAACAACGATGAAGTTCGGCGGTATCGGCTTGCCAGATTTCGCAATCGCTTTGAGTGCGCTGAGATAAGCATTCAATCCTTCTGGGCCAAGATTATCGTAAACATATTTATCCTGGATCCAATCATAGGCGTTGTTGAACTTTGTGGAGCAAAATACTACGCCGAACTTGAGCTTCCGAGCCATCAGCGTATTCATCAGCATATAGTGCAGCAGATGGGATTTGCCGGATTTCGACGCGCCAACAAACAAGTGGATCGCATTGGCTGCGAGCGTTGGTGCTTTAGTTTCTGATTTTGGCGGCATATATTTTCAATTACCGAAAATTTGACTGTATAGATATATTTGTGAATCATGTCAACAACATCAATCTCAAGCTCAAGCTTAAGCTCACCAAGACCACCAACTTATGGATTTGCACTCGCCGTTGACGGAAAAAACGTCGATCGTGAAACAAAACTCGCGCTTGGATATGCAACAAGCGGGCTGGCTGTGGTAGATGATCCAGCAATTAGCCTTTTAAAGGCTCGTATACAAGGAAGCATTGGTGCTCGCATCAAGCAAAATGAAGATATTGCGCGTGCCCGCGTTGACCCCATGTGGGCGGTAAATCAACGATTAACGAAGGAACGTGAAGCAGCCGTAGCGGCTGTTAAAACTACAAGCAAAATGATCGATGATTTGGTAGCAGCAGGCCGCCCTTCACACGAAATTGAAGCTATCGCTGGTCGTTTGGCTGGGGCGTTGTCATCAGTTGGCGAGGCTGCGGTTGATATGGCCGCTCCAGCTGATCTATCCCGTGTAGCTTGGAAAGCAAGCGATACGGGTGATTCGCAACCAGCGCCTGGAGCATCGAGTGTTCGTCGTGCACCAGCCAAACGACGAGCTCCCAAACGAAAATCTAATCGTCGAAAGTAGATATCGAAGCCCAGGTTTTTTATGTTCACATTTGTATATGCCGCCGAAACGAGCAACGAAGCGAATACAAAGTAAAGCCAAGAAGGCATATCGATATCAAGATCCAGTTTGGCAAACAGCGTTGGATAATCTCGAAAGCGTTGCTGCTAATATTGAAATGAACAGAACGGTCAAGCAGGCGCATTTGCGGGGTCGTATGGCCGAAGCTGCGGATAGCTATGATCAGTCGATCAATATCAAAATTGAGCGCTCATGGGAGCGCAAAGATGCAATAACCGGCCTTCCCTTCACAGTTTATCAAGAACCCAAGGGAACGCCAAACTTCACAAATATGTACAAAAATGTTGGCACACTTGCGCCCGTATTAGGCAAAGCTGATATCCACCCCGAGATTAAAGAATTGACGAAGGCGCTATTTCTTCGACCACCGCCCGCCGGCGAATCCTTCGTATTCGAAGAGAAGGCACCAGATGCGGTATTCCCGGTGGATACATCGCAAGGCGGAACATGGGGCGATTATCGGATTACCATCGCACGTCAACCACGATCGGCGTCAGGTAGTGTGAGCTCGGCAACATTGACACAAGCGCTCGCGAAAATCGAAGCCGCCGTGATAACATAATAGCCGAACCTTTTATTTTTGCATCAGGAATGATCTCGTGCGAATTTACATATATATGTCGAAGACTATCAACACTAACGATACGGGCATTCAATTGCATGCATTGCCAACCGAAGAAGACGACCCCACCGATGTGCCCTCCGCAGCGGATATTCCTGAGCCAATTCCTGAGCTAGAGCCCGAACCTATCGCCAATCAGGCTGAAATCCTGCGCGCGCAAGTGATCGCAGCCGAAGATCCCAAGGCGCGGCGAAAAATGATGCTCCTCCTCGGACGTTATTACACGAGCGCTCGATTCGGCAAATATCTGGAGGCGCATGGGCTCGTTGAAGATTTGAGCAATTTGACCATTGAGGAAATGCAGGGCCTTCATAAAGAAATACAAATCGCCGTGCAGAACAAAACCGCAGGCTCCATGATCCAAACCGCTGTACCACAGGTAATCGCAGCGTTGGAGCCCCTTGTTAGTCGCGTATACGATGTTGCGGGCGTTGCGGCCAATCTTAGCCGCGATGAAACATTCCAGGATACGCTCGAGGAATTTGCGCTCGAACACGGCACATTGCTCGATGCGCCGGTAGAAAAGCGCCTAGCATTCAGCATACTCAAGGGCTGTATCATCCAACATGAAGTCAATAAATACGTTGCAATGCAAAAGGCTGCAGCGGCGGCTGCTGCTCCCGATAAATCCATCCGTGTTAGCGCTGGTACAGCGGACCTTCTGAGTTCGTAAGAAATCGGGCATTTATTTTCGGTTGACGGTCAATACCTCGCACATATGTATATCTACCATGTCATCAATCACAGATCGATTGAAATCACAGTTCGCTAAACCAATCGTTGTTGGCGCTATTAGCTATTTGGCCGCTGGCCTCACCGGCGAAAAGTTCAACGTTACGCTTCCATTGTTGGGCGAAGTATCCAAGTCCACCTTCTACGGGTTGCTTGGTGTGGGATCCTCAATGGGCGCGGAAGTTCTGCACAATTGGGTTCTCCCATATTTACCACAATCCGATATGGCCGTTCAAGCCGAGAATGCCCTGTTGGCACCCGCGCTCAGCGGTGCAATCAATATCGCGGCCATCCAACTTATCGGCAGTTCTGGCCTCGCCGAAGCATCCGGCTACATGGAGCCATTCCTTCTTGGTGCAGGATCGCAAATTGCCGGTGATTACAGCTTCAAATATTGGATTGGCCCAAGCCTCGGCATGCGCCAATAAATTCGTGCGATAATATATTTTCTAGGGCCTGTTAGCATATCATGGCGAGTAAACACCACGCTAAGCGCGTAACATCGCGTGACTTCAAATTCCAAGTATCTTGTCCGGCTGATAAGGCCGATGGCCTCCAGCAATACATTCGCGACCACTGGAAGGAGTTCATTACTGTACGTTCTGGCGCGGCCCCGATCACCCAAGATGGGTCGATTCGGGAACCGCCAGCCTACAATTTTACACCGCTCGCTTCCGGATTCGAATGCCTCATTCACGTTGTGCATCAAACATCCATCGACCGCATATCCTATGCAAAGCTTCGCAATTCTGCCATCGTCCATCTATCCCTTCCAGCCGGCTCAGTGCAAATCGTTGATTTGATCAAGCCAACAAAAATTGCAGGGCCGGCTCCAGCACCCATCGTTCCACAACCAGCATCACCTTCGCCTGCATCAGCACCTCAGCCTGCATCAGCATCACCACCAAATCCTGCGCCCATGCAATCGATGGTTCCACTCCAACCGCCCATGCCTCAACCAGCGCCGCCGACTCCAATGCCTGTTGCTGTGCCTGTATTATCACCGATTCCTACGCCGGCGCCTGAACTTCCCATGCCAGTACAGCGGCCACGCAATCGCAAAATTCCACCAAAGATCGTACTCCCACCACCACCACCAGAGAGTGCGAGTTCGTCAGATTCTGATGATTCCGATGAACAACCCGAGAAACCAAAATCAGCGCCCGCGCCAGCACCTCCGTTGCCACCCAAGCAGCGAAGATTTGGATTTTTGCAAATGTCGCATACAATGCCACCACAACCAGCCGCATCCGCAGCAGCAGCACCGAAAATACGATCATTTGGTTTTGGTTTGTCGTCCTAATTATATGCATTGGTTCCATATCGCCATCACAATTGTGGGGCTATCAGTCCTCGCTTTTTATCAATTCATCATGCCCAAGCCGAAGCCGGTCAATTTATTGAAATTCAAAGAACGTTATGGCGACTTATTATAAGCAATGGCTACGCATTCCGACAATGTTCACACACTCGAATCCAAATGGGGCGATGAATCCAAATCTGATGTTGATGTTCGCGACAAAGTTATCGAGCATCTTATCGATGAAGGAAATCGCGATTCCAGCTACGATATCATGCGCCGACTTAGCGGAAAGTTGGTCGCTTATTTGATGGAACAAAAAATACCATCACCTCCTGGCGCGATGGACGCACTTCGCAACGCCAATCCCGGCGTTATCATCCTGTTCGTTCGCCAACACATTATTCCACGCAAAGACTCGCTAATTGATGGCATCAAGGCAGAAGCTGCAAAAATTGGCGCAACCATTAGCTCCGACCAAATTGCGAAGATCCAGCGATTTGGCGAGGCCATGTGCGAAGTGGCGAGCGCATAATTGATATCATTTTGCTTTTTTTGATTGTTGTCCAAGTATATCATCATGCCAAACTTCTGGTTGGTTGCCGCCATTGCTGCGGCTGGTTATTACTACATGAATTCATCATCCGACGCACCCCCAAAGCCTGCACCTCCACAGGCGCCACGGTCGATTCCGCTGGTACACCCAGAATTGATATTCCCGGGTAAAGTTCCGATTATTCCATATCATGGCAAAGCCATATTGCCTGGCGCATGGCCGCGTGCCGGCTGGTAAATATATCACGATATCCTTTTTGTCGCACAGCATTGCATATCATGTCTACCAAACGAATCAAGATAATTTCATCGCAGCGAACCACGGGTAAGCCCAGTAATTTTCGCATCGACCTGGTGGATGCGCTCACCGAGGGACCCTACAAGCTCGCGGAAGCTTATATCTGCAATTCGGCATATAATGTGCCGGCTGCAACAACATTTACGTGGCGCGAAACATTTGGCACAAATGCCTATGATCGCTCGTCAACATTGGCCGCTGGATGCTATACAGCGAGCGCGATTGCATCCGCCGTTGCCGCAGCAATGACCGCAGGGGACGTTGGCTCAAGTGCGCTCACGTGGACTGGGACGTATTCATCCATAACAGGCCTGATATCGTTCACAAATTCTGATCCAACCAATTGGACCGCAAAGTTTCTACCGGTTTTCGCGTCGAATGTGCTGAGTCCGCTGATTGGATTCAACGGTTCTGAACCGATATTATCAGCCGGCGGATCGAGCAGAGCGAACGTAAATGCCAATCTTAGCTTCAATATCCACATTAACTACGGGGCATCCGTGAGCGATGCCAAATCGGCCGTTAGCACTTATGTGGTGCCGATTAGCAGCAATTTCAATGAATTCGTTCTGTATCAGGCGGCCAACGAAAATCGCCAGATCGCCCATATCGTTCGCGCAAAATCACTCAATGTGTCCATCGTGAACGATGCCGGCGTTGAAATCGCAATCGGCACGGATTGGTACATGATATTGGAACGCTGTGGTTAATTATATATCTCGCTCTTTTATGCGCAACCTCACATATCATGGGTTTCTTCGATAGTATTGGCGGCTTCTTCAGCGATGCCTATCACGCAACAGCTAACTTTGTCAATGACAACATAATTCACCCCGTATCATCGGGCGTGACATCGGTCTATAACAGCGTGGTCAAGCCCGTCGCCGTGGATGCTTATAATGGCGGGAAATCGCTTATCAATCGCAGCGTCGATTTTGCAGAGAAAGTCGGGGATAAAGGCTTGAACTATGCCGACAGCATCAACAATTTACTTGGTTCGCCGCTCGTCATTGGTGGTGGCATTATCCTGGCGATCATAATTCTCAGCAAAGTTAAATAAGGGGATATTTCTGATTTTCGATTTTTGTGAACATCCTCATATATCGATATCATGACTGCAAACCCGCTTTCATCGTTCGCCGTTGGTAGCGAATCTTTACGTACTATTACTTCCCAAGTTCGAGGACGATTGGTCCAAGCGCACATTTCTGCTAACCAAGGAATGGTGGCGACGGATTATACGCCTTCGTCCATTTCCGTGCCTTGCCCCGACCCCATTACCGGAAACTTCTTGAATGGCACAACGAAATTCCGTGTGACGCTGCGTCGCGGATCCGTTGGCAAGTTGGGGTCGCTGTCGCTGCGATTCCGTATGAACATTGCCAACGCGCCCGTGCTGCTTGCCCCTGTTCCGCACTGGTTCAATCGCATTGAAGTTCTTAGCGGTTCTGATGGCAAAGTCCACGCTACCCTCCATGGCGATACTCTTCTGGCCAATATCCTCATGGGCACCAGCGAAACCCAATGGCCCATTATTTCGAAAATGATCAACATATCATCCCGCAATGAATATACGCAGCTTGGGCCCAAAAATGTGATGCAACCGGGCGACTATATCTTTACACTTCCGATTTTGGGTTCATTCATCGGATCGCTGGATTGTTGGCTTGGCTCCAAGGGTGAAGATGTGTTCTTCGACATATATCCATTGGGTGATCCCACCATTTCTGGCACGGCGGCCAACGTTACCGTCACCGGCATCGATATGCTGATCAATAGCGTGGATGCTGAGGCGAAGGATGAGGAAAAGCATTACAAGGTGGCCAAAGCGAGCTATTTCCTCAACCCCATCGCCCTTGAAACCGCTAAAACCAAAGCCCTCGTTGCTGGTAGTGATAACCTGTTCGACCTCAACCAAGTTCGTGGCAAGGCTGCATTCATGGTGCTGATGGTGCGTGATTCTGGCGCTTACAATCCCGGCGGCGGTCGATTGAAGTTGTGGAATTTGGGCGATTCTGTTGGCGCAACCATCGATATTCAAGAATCGAATGGCACGTCCATTATCGGCGGTGGTACACCCATCTACACCGAGCATATTCGCGGTATGCGATGGATTGAGAATTTCAAGTCGGCCTATGGGGCCAACAAGGCGCTTTACGTGATCCCGTTGTGCCACGACATCCAAACAGCATTCCGCGGTGTATCTGATGGATTCCTCAGCCTCAACGGGGATTCGAAGCGATTGGTCGTGCATTTACCCGCTGCCCCCACTGCCGAAGTGCAAACTGTGACTTTGAGTGGCCAACCCGCCTCTGGATTCTACCGATTCATATTCCGTGGTGAATTATCGGCTCCTCTTGCGTACAATGCCACCACTGCTCAGATGGCTGCTGCATTCAACGGCCTCGGGGTATGTTTGGCGAAAACAATTACCGCCGCATTCTCAGCTGCTGTATCGGCTGGTACATCCGTCGTTGCAACATTCAGCCACCCCGAAACTCGTGGGCTCGAGGGTGATTTGATCCAAATTGTTGAAAATTCGATGGCCACATCTGGCGCTGCGGCTGTATCGGCAACAACGGCCCTGACCACTGCCGGCACCTCGGGCGTTCCATCTGGCACATACGATGTATACGCATATTTCTACTGTTGGAAAACCGCCACGGTGAAAGATGGTGACCTCGACACCATGGATGTGCCCGTATAATCGCGTCGACAAAAATCACGATTCTTTTGTATAGATGACAACAGAAATACTAACACTCGTTGTGTCCGCCATGAACTTGATGGGCCTGATGATTCGCGAAAGCATCCGATTCTGCCGATATTGCCGACGACCATTGGCAAAACCTGTGCCGACGACCCCGCTACCACAATATCGCGTGAGAACAGATGGTCCCGACATCGATCGAATCACCGTTTCCATCGACTAAATTTGG
>JARLJJ010000609.1 GCA_031291275.1 Formivibrio sp. | reverse complement strand
TCATAGTCACTTTCGGCTAGCAGAGATAGGATCTATAAACCGATACGAATCGGCGGGCGATTTGTTCCGTGGCACCCAACTGCCTACGCAGTAATAAGGGGCTTTGCAACGGACCGGGTATGTCTTTACCGGAAATACCGTATTTCGACAGTTGACCTCACGTGAGAACATGGCAGAGGTACTTGATATGCCAAGAAATCGCGTGGTTCTGCATACGGGACTACCTCCTGACGTTGTCGCCGATGTGCTGCTAAGGTCGCTAGAAACTAAACGCGTGCCGCTCTGGCAGGTCTTTTGGTTGATTGGTGCGGTGGTTACCATTGCGGCGTGGGTTACTGGTCCACCTTGGGATGACCCATCTCGTCAGGTACTCAGACAAGTCCACGGCAGGACATTTCGGCTTCAACGACGCCATGGCCGCCCGTTTTCTCCGACCTTCTACGGCAGTTGGAAAGCGGACCGCACCGGAACGAAGATTGAAGGCTACTTCGGTTTGTCACCAATGACCCTGATCTCGCTCCGTGTTTGGTTGTTCACGATGGTGATCATAACGGCGCTGGGAGTCGTGTTGAACGTGCTTGATCTTACTGTCAAGACTCATTTCACCGTCGACCCTGATGTCGGCCTAACGATTAGCATTTGCTTGATGCTGCTTTCAATCGGTGGTTATCTGTTGGCTCAGTGGCTCGGCTCGTGGCGAGACGCCAGTTCGTTATCGTATCTCGAACAGAAGCTCTCGGCGGTTGTCGAAGATCCGAACTGCCGGTGAATCGGGATTTTAGGAAACTGGCCCCGGACGATACCCTTGCGCCCCGCTGGAGAGCCTGAGAGGATGGCTGGCATGACCCTGAATCTCTTCTTCGGAAGCCTATTCCTCGTTGCCGCGATCAGTTTCTTCTGGGGTGCGGTAGATGCGAAGAGGAATGGCAAAAAGTACGAAATGCAAGTGTTGGCTGGCTTGCTATTCCTCGCCAGCGCCATCTTCAAGATGTGGCGCTAGACTTCGGAACTCGATCCGCTGGTTAGCCAAGGTAGTTATCGCCCCTCTGAATCGGCATTTTGACCAACTATGCCTCGCAGGCCTGGCTTTCTCACCCGGGCGGGTCGAACCGCACTAAAGCCCGGTGGTGGGCGGATCGATGACGTTGCCTAAGCGCCTGTCGGTTCGGCTCAGCCTTATCAGCACAGCGACTGATGCAAGAAAAAATGTCATTAGAAATCCGAGACTAACCCACCAGAATGCGGCAGCATATATGGGAAAGAGCATCTTGAGCGGATTGATAACTGCGGAAGCACCACACATCGCAATGCCAGTCTTCTCCACACGGTCTCGCGTTGAGGCAAATAGTCCCAACATAACGACCATCAAGCCGATGCTCATGAGCAGATCAAGAGCGATGCCCGCCGCCCCGTGAAATACGCGGGGTGCCCAGAAATATTCCGGAACCCTGAACCTTGCGGAGACGTGCCGGACGCGTTGGTACAGGCTCCAAGCGGATGAAAGGATGAAGAAGGCTGCAACAGCACGATTGGTGACGATTCTTTGTGAAGTAGGAGCGGGCTGCACGTTTGCACTCATAGCGAGCAACTGACAGTGTACTGCCGGTGAAAGCGGGATTTTACCAATTGCCTCTGAATCGGCATTTTGTCGAAGTGGGTTTTCGCCGCCGGACGGGTCGTTCTCAATTGGATGAAACGCCGTAATTCAGGGAGCGACGGTCGAAACCATGCAGAGATTAGTGTGCCTTGCTGTTCCAGGCATTTGTCGGTGACATGATTGAAATTCCTTTAAACGCTGGATCGGTCGTCCGCTGCTCGTCAGTGATCGTAAACTTCGCATGATC
>JARLJJ010000007.1 GCA_031291275.1 Formivibrio sp. | reverse complement strand
TGGTTCAACTGGTTCAACTGGTTCAACTGGTTCATCTGGTTCATCTGGTTCATCTGGTTCATCTGGTTCATCTGGTTCATCTGGTTCATCTGGTTCATCTGGTTCATCTGGTTCATCTGGTTCAACTGGTTCAACTGGTTCAACTGGTTCAACTGGTTCAACTGGCATGAATGGTTGAGTTGGAGTCAGCGGACTGCTAGACCAGAGAGGCTCATCTTGCAACTGTGGCGCACTTGGCAAATACCACAAGCTGACAGGGTTGCTGTGACCGGGCTGTTTTTCGCTGTACACGCCAAGCGTTTTTTTGGCTCGTTTGATTGATGCCTGTGAGTGCCCAGCATCTTTTGCCAGTCGTTGAACCTCAAGAGCATGGAGTGGCCCTTGCGACAGAGTAGCGCTCAAAAAATCGGCTGCGCGCCCGACGGCACTATCGTTTTGCTCACCAGCATCACCCCCTTCAGCAAAGTTGAGGATATCTGCTGCCGAACCCTGAAGTGGTGTAGACCCCCACTCAAGAGCCGAGGTCACAATAGGCCGATGTCCACTCTGAATGTCGGCACTACGGATGTGATACTCGAATCCACCATGGTCAGGACCGATATTGCTTTTGGCACGAACCAACACGCAGCCTGATGGACCATCGTTTTGTTTCTCTGATGCAATCTTGGCTGTCATCATTACAACTCTGGCTACAGCGCCAAAAGCAAGGCTGCCAAGAACTCGATCCAGTGGTGCTTTCCCTTTTGAATTTTTGGTAACGTGTGTGATGCCCAGAATCGCACAGCCATGCTTTTTGGCCATTTCAATCAATGGCTCAAGCGCCTTTCGCACTTCAGTATTTTTGTTTGAATCACCCGCAACAGCCCGTACGATTGGGTCGATAATCACAAGCCGAATGTTACCTATCATGCGAATAGCATCAGCAAGCTTTTCCACATCTTTTTTGAAGTCAAATGAACGAGACCGCCCATTTTCTCGTACACGGCCAAGAATATGAACATTGGTCATATCGGCTCCAGCAGCGATTAATCTCGGAATAATCGTATCTGAAATACCATCCTCTACCGTCCAGATAACAACACCACCTTTGGGCGCATACATTCCATCAGGCCAACGACTTCCCCAAAGCCCTCCATTTGAAAATATCGCCGCAAATGCCATAGCCAACGTTGTTTTACCAGTTCCAGGAGCCCCGGCAAGGAGATGAATATTCCCCGCAGCGAGCCACCCATACCAGAGCCAATCAATCGGCTCAGGCGGGATAGTCGCTGCGCAGGTAAGCTCAACGTTACTTTGCGTGCCGGACAAAACAGGCGCCCCATGATTCGAAGTGCTCATTTTTCACCCCTGCATATTTGATTACTCGGCAATGGTTCTGAGGTCTGTTTGCCACTATTGAGGCAGGCGAGCTCTCTCCGGAGTTCGCCTACATTCCACCGGGTGGTCCGTTGGCCGATTTTGATAGGCTTGACCATTTTATTTTGGCGAACTCGACGCCATACTGTCGCAGAGGAACATGCCCAAAGACCGCATACGACGGCCAGAGGAACAAAAGCCGAATCGGGTAAATCATCAAATATAACAAGCGTTGGATGTACCGGCAGGAAGGAGGCGTCATCAGAACGGATGACGGTTTTTTTTATATGCCACATAGTGCTTTGCTCCAAAAAAATCCGCTATGCCAGAGTGGCTATGCGGTTGAAGCAAACAATATATTTTTGGGGGGAAGGGGATTTTCTAGCGCCCCTAGTTAGTACCTAGGCCCCCTAGTTAGTACCTAGAACGGGTCAAATCCAGTCATCCTGAACCGGAAACATAGCGGCCGTGATGGACTGCCTACGGGTCAACAGCACCGGAACCAAGATGCTGGGCGAAGGGGAATGGAAGCGCGAGAAGCATGGTGCCGATTACCGCTGGTAATGGGGCTATGCCCGCTAAAGTCATAATTGCGGTCACTGGGCTAAACTGGGAGTCAGGCAGTTCCCGGCCCAGACTGTGTAAAAACAAAATTCAAACCGACATTTTCAGTCGGCCTCTGCCTGCCAAACTTGGCGGCGATGAAGTTAACGCTTGAATGTTGTCATTCAGAAGCAAAAAAAGCCCTGTCAGGCCTTCATTGCCGCTATTAATCCTGCATTTCCCATCAAGCTCATCATTCGTTTCAAATTATAGGCGAGGATATGCAGGCTCATTTCCGTTCGGACTCGTTCCAATCCTCGCGTTAAGAAGTGCGTAGCACCCATCCAAGCCTTCAGTGTGCCGAAGGGATGCTCCACTGTTTGACGTCGGATGCGCATGCTATCTGGCATCTGATCCATTCGGGCCTGCATGGCCTCCAGTACGTCCTCATGCACCCAGCGAGTTACACGCCGCTGTTCGCTCGGTGTGCACTTTTCCTTGATTTCACATTGCGAGCAGCGGGAACTCCAGTAGCGGTGGCTTTCCAATCCGCGTTCGATCGAAGCGTAACGCCAGATCAGTCGCTCCCCCGCCGGGCAGGCATATTCATTCTTCTCTGCATCGTAAATAAAATCTGCCCGATCAAAACGTCCATCCGCCTTCGCGCTAGATGTTGTGGTCTTTGGAACCATCGGGGTAATGCCAGCCTCGTGGCAGGCAAGAATCTCTTCGCCTTTGAAATACCCTCGGTCTGCGATCGCCGTCAGATTCTGCGTACCCATTGCCTCCCGCGCATGCTTGGCCATTGTGCTCAACTGATCCCGGTCGCTGCCCGTATTAATGACCTCATGGGCGACGATCAGATGATGCTTCGTATCCACGGCTGTCTGGACGTTGTAGCCCACCATGCCGGAACCCCGTGTCTTCATGGAACGGGCATCTGGATCCGTGAGGGAAATCTGCTTGTCGGTTGTATTGTCGAGCTGGATTTTAATGGCCTCCAGTTCCTTCATTCGCATCTTCAGGATTGCGATCTTGTCCTGGAGGCGCTCCTTGCGGACGATGGCTACAGACGGTTCCTGCCTATCGGCCGTATCCATTGCAACCAAGTAGCGGTCGATGCTCGATTCGATTTCCTCCATGCGTCGCTGAAGCTTGGCGCTGGTGAAGTTGCGATCACGATTGTTGACCGCTTTGAACTTGCTACCGTCGATTGCCACCATGGTTTCAGTGAACAATCCGAGTTCTCGACACAGGCCGACGAACTGGCGGCAGACGCCGCGAATCCCTTTGCTATTGTTCTTGCGAAAGTTGGCGATGGTTTTAAAGTCGGGCGAGAGACAACCTGTCAGCCACATCAACTCCACATTGCGCTGTGCTTCTCGTTCAAGCCGCCGGCTGGATTGAATACGGTTGAGATAACCATAGATGTAAAGCTTCAGAAGAATGGCCGGATGATAGGCCGGCCGGCCTGTATCTGCCGGATCAACACCTGTAAAACCCAACTTCCCCAAGTCGAGTTCATCGACAAAGACATCTACTATCCGTACTGGATTGGTATCAGATACATAGTCATCAATGCTTGCGGGAAGGAGTGCGCTTTGGGTACGGCTCTGGCCTTCGATGAATCGCTTCATGACAACCAACCATGCCTGGAGGATGCCCATATTTTACCGGAAAGGCCGTTTTTACACAGTCTGGGCCAGGAGCGGAAGTTCATCCCCGCCAGATAGCTGTCACTGGATTGGCTGTTTCACCCAGAAACCAGCCCAAGCGCCTACGAGTGCAACTCGGCCTTTGCCGACGTTCACCTGCCTGGCAGCCTCGGTCTGCAATGCTTCAATTAGCCGCCGTTCATTCGCAAATCACGCTGAACGGCGGCTTTTCCACTCGACGAACGCGTAACTACGTGCCCGTTGCTGCCGCTCAAACCATCATGGACATAAGGACTGGTATCAAAGCACTGCGGACGCTCCACGAGACAGTAAGTTGACAAGTTCTCGCTCCTATACAGTGTTACGTAAGGCAGATTTGCGGACCACCGCACCCTCTAATTTTAATCACAGAGGAAAAGGACGATCCTGAACGACGCGTTTCATGACCAGAGTGGAAGTCAGTCGCTGAACGCTGGGCAATGCGGAAAGGCGTTCATCGTAAAGCTGTTGGAAGGCCGGCAGGTCACTGGTTATCACGTGCAGAAGATAATCCGGTTCTCCAAATAGCCGTTGGGCCTCAACAACCTGAGGTATTTCCATGACTGCGGCCTCGAATGCTTCGACGGCTTGACGATTCCCTTCGCGCAGCGTGACAAAAACGATGGCGGAAAAATCCAGACCAAGGGCGCTTGGCTCTATGTCCGCCCGATACCCCCGAATTACACCCGACTGCTCCAGCGCACGTACCCGGCGATGACAAGGCGATAGGCTGAGTCCTATTCGCTCGGCCAGCTCGGTGACCGAGAGCCGGCCGTCTGCCTGAAGCGCCGCAAGAATCTTGCGATCAATCTTGTCCATTCGGAAATATCTCCCTTTATTTCGCGATTCATCTCGCATATTTGAAAGCACATTTTAATCCCTCAGGGATATTCTTTTAAATATGTTTATGAAGTTAGAAGCTTTCACCTTATTTTTCGGGGAAAGAGGGAGAACCACCATGACCTTGAGTATTTTCGCCGCATTCTGGGCAGTGTCATTCCTGTTTGTTATCACCCCGGGCGTGGATTGGGCCTATGCAATCTCGGCGGGAATGTATGGTCGGGTCGTGTTGCCGGCAGTGGCCGGATTATTGCTCGGGCATTTGCTGGCGACGACCATCGTGGCGGCCGGGGTGGGCACACTCGTGGCGAGCAGCCCCATCGCCCTGACGGGACTCACCGCACTCGGGGCTGCCTATCTACTATGGCTTGGCATCAATATGCTCATCCATCCCGCAGTACTGCGGGCGGGTGAAGCTGCGAAATCGAGCTCATGGGCGCGCTGGACGATCAAAGGGGTGTGCGTGAGTGGCCTGAATCCCAAGGTATTCCTGCTGTTCTTGGCACTCCTCCCGCAGTTCACCGATAAAACGGCTTCCTGGTCCATTCCGGTACAGATCATCGCGCTCGGATTGGTGCATATCGTCAGTTGTGGCGTGGTCTATCTGCTGGTGGGCTTCAGCTCCCAGGCGGTATTGCAGACCCGCCCGCGCGCCGCGCAAATCGTCAACCGAATCTCTGGCATGGCCATGATCGCCATCGCCGTACTCCTGTTTGCCGAGCGGGTCATCGGCTGAAAACTGCCTATCAAAGAGGACAACCATGACGAATGAACAATCCGCCCCATACGGCAATGGCGCAACGCCCGGTATGTCCAACTCCCGAGTGCGAATCCCGCATCTTAAGCAGATGAAGGAGCGTGGTCAGAAGTGGGCCATGCTCACCGCCTACGACATGTACACAGCGGCCATCTTCGAAGCCGCCGGAATCCCGGTGCTGCTGGTTGGCGATTCCGCTTCCAATAATGTCTACGGGAATGAAACCTCGCTTCCCGTGACCGTGGATGAACTTATCCCGCTGGTGCGTGCGGTGAGCAGATCGACCCGCCGGCCGCTGGTGATTGCCGATCTGCCTTTCGGTTCCTATCAGGCGTCTCCTGAGCAGGCCTTCCACACGGCGGTCCGCTTCATGAAGGAAGGCGGCGCGCATGCAGTCAAACTCGAAGGCGGCATCGAGATGCTGCCACAGGTCGAGAAACTTGCTAGCTCCGGGATTCCCGTGATGGCCCATATCGGGTTTACCCCGCAAGCGGAACATCAACTGGGAGGCTACCGCGTTCAGGGGCGAGGCGAAGATGCCCTGCGCCTGATTGAGAGCGCCCGAGCCTTCGAAAAGGCCGGGGCCTTTGCCCTGCTCATCGAGATGGTTCCCGGCGAGGTCGCCGCAGAAATCACGGCGGCAGTTTCGATTCCCACCGTGGGTATCGGCGCAGGCAATCGCTGTGACGCACAAGTGCTGGTCTGGCAAGATATGGCGGGGTTGCGTACCGGACGCCTCCCGCGATTCGTCAAACAGTACGCAGATATGCACACCGTACTTCTCAATGCCGCACAAGATTATGCCGCCGAGGTTAACTCTGGAGCATTCCCAGGACCTGAGCATACTTTCTAGGCAGTGATGGTTGGGATTTGCGTTTCATTATGGGGGAATGTCGCAAATATCGGCATGAGCTAATGTAGCAATGGCATGCTCGGCAAGCCCCAATAAACGGACATGAGGGCACATATACCCCATGTCCGTTTCGACGGAGCCAGGTAGGGCGGGTTCCCATCGGGAACCCGCGCGGGGCAATGTTTGAAACACAAACCCGCTCCAATGGATTGCGGTGGCTCATTGTTTAGCCGTCGGCAATCGTGATTCGGCGGGTTACTCTTTCGCTACCCCGCCCATTGGGCTTTCTTCGTGGCTGGCTTGTAGTGGTATTTGTCTGTAACAGACACGTAACCGACATCCCCGCCTACCAAAGGTGATGCAATAAAGGCTCCGGCGAAATCGTGAACAGTGTCGTTCTGGTGCCAGTTCAAGGAAACCCGACAAACTTCCACGCCATCCTAGATGCTTCCAATAAGCAGCATCCATTTGCATCAGATGAAGCCCCCATCCGTCTTACTTGAATATTTAGCAAATCAAGCACGGCAACCTTAAAACCCCTACAATTCATGAATGGAAACCGTTCACAACCACCCCTATGCCGCCCTCACTCCCGATTGCGTCCTGAACGCACTGGAAAGCCTCGGCTTGCCATGCGATGGTCGCTTGCTGGCCCTCAACAGCTATGAAAACCGTGTCTATCAAGTTGGCCAGGAAGAAGGCCCGCCGCTGGTGGCCAAGTTCTACCGCCCTGCGCGCTGGAGTAATGCAGCCATTCTGGAAGAGCACACGTTTGTCGAAGAACTGGTTGAACGTGAAATACCCGCCGTGCCGGCACTCCGCATCAACGACGCCACGCTGCATGAGTTTGAAGGCTTCCGCTTCTCGGTTTTTCCGCGTCGCGGTGGCCGCTCGCCGGAACTGGAAGACCCGGATACGCTGGAGTGGCTCGGCCGCTTCATGGGCCGAATCCATGCGGTCGGCGCCATCCGGCCATTCAATGAGCGCCCCACACTCAGTATTGAAACCTTTGGCAACGAGCCGCGTGATTTCCTGCTGGCCCATGGTTTCATCCCGTCCGAATTAAACGAAGTATGGGTCAGCGTGGTCAATCAGGCGCTTGATGGCGTGAAGCACAGTTTTGATCGTGCAGGCAGCGTGGCGGCGATTCGCCTGCATGGCGATTGCCACGCCGGCAACGTTTTATGGACACCGGATGGCCCGCACTTTGTCGATTTCGACGACGCCCGCAATGGCCCGGCGGTTCAGGATCTGTGGATGCTGCTCTCGGGTGAGCGCAGCGATATGGTGCGCCAGCTTTCGGACATTCTTGCCGGCTATGAAGACTTCTGCGAATTCAATCCGCGCGAGCTTTACCTGGTAGAAGCGCTGCGCACGTTGCGGCTGATTCATTACTCTGCCTGGCTCGCCCGTCGCTGGGACGACCCGGCCTTCCCCGCCGCGTTTCCCTGGTTCAATACCCAGCGCTATTGGCAGGACCGGATTCTGGAATTGCGTGAACAGGTAGCTCTGATGGATGAGCCGCCGTTGTGGCAAAACTGAATTCGCAGGAGAGGTGATCTTGCCGTTTACCGTTGATCTGAACCGGCAAGATCACAAACCATCAGCGAATTCCATTGATAAATTCCGGCACTTTCAGCAGGGTGATTTCTTCACTCGCCGCGCCGATTTTCATGGCTTCGCGCGGCATGCCATAGACAGTGCAGCTCTTTTCATCCTGGGCATAGGTCTTCGCCCCGCATTCACGCATTTCACGCAAACCCAGTGCGCCGTCGCCGCCAATGCCTGTCATGATAATCCCCACCGCATTCTGGCCAGCAGCGGTGGCGACTGAGCGAAATAACACATCGACCGAGGGAATATGCCGGCAAACCGGCGGGCCTTCGACAATCTGGATCACATACTCAATGCCAATCCGCTTGATCAGCATGTGCTTGCCGCCTTGGGCAATCAGCACGCGACCGGGTTTAACCCGATCACCGGTGATGGCTTCATTCACATCCACTTCGCACAAGCTGTTGAGACGACGGGCAAACGTACCGGTGTAATTCCCGGGCATGTGTTGAACAATCACAATTCCGGGGCAAGTCCGGGTCAGCTTCGTTAGTATTTTTTCCAGTGCTTCCGGGCCGCCGGTCGATATGCCAATAGCCACGATGGGTTGCGTTCGGGTGAACAGCAGCGTCCCTTTTCGCGGCGGCGGCAAAATAGCATCGGCCGACAGCTTTTCGATGGAAGGAAGCAAAGGTTCTCCTTTTCTTGTTTTACAGGCATATCAAGGGGAGAAATCCGTAGATGGGGCTGCGCCCACGCCAAGTCTTTCAGCTAATGTAGCTAGCATATCGGAGAAAATGAAACTGATGAGGAGAAACTACGATGCACCTTCAATCTCAGGTTCAGATGTGTCATTTGCCATGAACATACACCTACATTGAAGGTGTCATTCCGCCGTAACAACACGAGCGCATGCGCCGTGACGGCGGAAAATCACGCGCAACCGGTGAAGGGGTCAATACCTTGGATCGGCATTGCTACCCGGCTACGGATTGACACTTATCCCCAGCCGATGCCGACGCCAGGTAAACCAGACAAAGCCCAGTGCAATGGGCAACATGATCCAGGCCCAGGTTTCGCCCAGGAAGAGCTTGAACATCCAGTAGCGCACCGGATTGCCCCCATCGGTGAAAGCTGTCACTTCGGCGCCGCCTTGCGCCAGTGCCGCCACGCCACTTTGTGCACCCAGCCGGGTCAACAAAGGCGCCAGATCAGAGGCCACCAGCATGAAAGCAATCATGATGGGAATACCGCTAAGCACGGCACGGAAGACATTGCCCCTGAATACCAGCGCGCTGAGCGACATGATGGAAATCAGGTTTGGCAAATCGCCCGCAGGGATCATGCGGTTGCCGGGAACAATGAAAGCTAACACCAGGCTCACCGGCATCAGTACCAAGCCGGTCGTCATGACCGAAGGATGCGTGAACAGGAAAGGAGAATCCATGGCGATGACCAGCGGGCGCCCGGCCAGCCGCGCATCCAGCCTGGCCCGCAGCGCATCGGAAACCTGGTTCATGGCCTCGCCGATCAGGGCACCGCATTTGGGTAACAGGTACATCACAGTGGCAATCTGGATCGCCAATTCCGCGATCTTGCGAATCTCATAGCGCCCAAGAATGCCCAGAAACACCCCCAGCAGCACGCCAATCACCATCGGCTGCCCCAGTACGGCAAGCTTTCCGGTGGAACGGCTCGGGTCCCAGACGATCCGGCGTACGCCAGGAATCGCATCGAACAGCCGATCAAGCGCCACAGCCCAGGGCAGGAAGGCCGTGACTGAAAACGGACTGACGCCGATACCGGCCATGCCCGTTGCCTGATTCACGTATGGCGCAGACCATTCCGTTGCCTTGAAGCTAAAAATTGCGATCAGCGCAATCGAAGCAAAGGCCAATACCGGGTTGGCTGTCACGCTCAGCACCAGCGCGCCCAGAAAAGCAAAGTGCCAATAGTTCCAGATATCGATATAAAGCGTGTCGGTCATCCGGGTAAACAACATCACCAGATTGAGCCCGATCACCAACACAATCGATACCGGCGCGATCCAGCTCGCCCAGGTAATGGCGGCCAGCGGCGGCCAACCCGCATCGATCACCGGGTAATCGAGTCCGCGCGTGGCCACGATGGCTTCAACTGCAGGCCTGAGCATGCCGAGAAATGCGTCGTAAACCAGAAAGATGCCGGCAAATCCGACGCCCAGCTTGAGCGCCAGCATCAAGGCAGAACCAGGCCTCACCCGGGCAAGCAGTGCAATCACCCCGATCACCACCGGCAACATCACATATGCCTTGAAGCTGAAAAACCACGCCAGTGCTGCCTGAAGGGATGCCATGATCCATACCTACGCTGCCAATTCAAGAAGCAGGCATTATGCCGGTCGCCGGTTACCGGAACATGGAGTTTTCCGACATAAATGCGCGTGCCACGGCTAATTCCTGATATCTGCGATTATTTTTCGAGCTTCGGCACAACGGCCAATAGCCTGTACATCCCATGCAGCGGAGCAATAAACCATGACTTGGCCCCATTCGCATCTATAGTTAGCTGCAGTGCTGCTGTTTATCCCAAGCCACCCATAGCGCCCGAACCGGGAGCAGCAGTCAGTTTTACATTGCTACCCATACCCTCAGTTGATAACAGCGCGCCGGCGAATCGTCGGGGTTCTGGAGCGGAATGACTGTTCCACCCTTCACAACCCAAGGCCTGCGATGAATCCAAATATCAACGAACTGCTCGATCGCATCCGCCAACTCGAAGAAGAAATCGAACAGGAAATCCAGCGTCACCGCGCCGCATTGCATGCCGATTTCGAACATCGGCGCATCCGTTTCAGCCGCGAAATAATGGCACAGCAACGCCGTTTCAAAACCGGGCTGCTGCAATACCTGATGAGCGCCAAATTACGCAACATCGTTACCGCGCCGCTTATTTATTCCGTCTTCTTTCCTTTGTTGCTGCTGGATGTGTTTGTGACTCTCTACCAGTACCTGTGCTTTCCGCTGTATGGAATTGCCCGCGTACGGCGACGTGACTATCTGGTCTTCGACCGTATTCATCTGGCCTATCTAAATCTGATTGAAAAGATCAACTGCGCCTATTGCTCCTATGGCACGGGGTTGATTGCCTATGTGATGGAAGTAATCAGTCGCACCGAACAATATTGGTGCCCAATCAAGCACGCACGGCGGATACGTCACATACACTCTCGCTACAGCGAATTTGTAGATTATGGCGATGCAGAAGCTTACCGCCGCGAACTGCAAACCCTGCGCGAAAAACTTAACAAGCTCACCGATGGAAGCAAGGAATAACGGTTGAAATTCACCCCTGGCATGGAACGTGGGCCCGTAAGGCATACAGATTTACGCTGGCACCGGTCAACCGCCGGTCCATTCTGCGCGTTAGTCGCTACATTCGCTTAGTCCCGGAAACTGGCCATGTCCTTTCTCCCTGCCCGCATCACGCTAGCCACCCTGCTTTTTGCCACGCTTTCGACGACCGCCCTGGCCGGCCCGATATGGGATGCCATCCAGGCACGCCGCGCCGAGCGTGCGCAGTCAAGGCAGACAGAAGCGGTTCCAACGAGCACACTGGGATCATCCACCCTCACTTTGCCTACAGGCGCAAAATTATTGCGGGATATCGCCTACGGCAGCGACGGCAGGCAGCGCATGGATGTCTATCTGCCAGCGCAAGCGATGAACGCGCCTGTTATTTTCATGGTGCACGGTGGCGCATGGCGGACTGGCGACAAGGCGATGGTGAGGGTTACGCAGAACAAGATTCAACGCTGGGTAACACAAGGTTTTATCTTTATTTCCATCAATTACCGTCTATTGCCCAACGCCGATCCCGCCCTGCAAGCCGATGACGTGGCTCAGGCACTGGCCAGCGCACAAGCCAAAGCGCTTGGTTGGGGAGGCGACCCGCGCAAGTTCATCCTGATGGGCCATTCAGCGGGAGCCCATCTGGTGGATCTGCTCGGCGCTGCACCAGACAGGGCAATAAAACTGGGCGCACAACGCTGGCTAGGCACGGTCTCGCTCGACAGCGCAGCGATGGATATCGTGCAGATCATGCAGGCCAAACACTATAAATTCTACGACACGGCTTTCGGCCAAGACCCTGCTTACTGGCAGCGCACCTCGCCGTTACATCAACTCGCCACCAACGCAACACCGCTCCTGCTGGTTTGCTCCAGTATTCGTCCCGATGCGCCATGCAAACAGGCCAGGCAATTTGCCGACAAAGCCCACGCACTGGGCATTCGCGCCGAAGTCTTGCCGCAAGCACTCAAGCATAGCGAGATCAATGAATTCCTGGGTAAATCGGGGGCATATACCGATGCAGTAGAGCGCTTTATGGCGTCCCTCGACCCACAAGTAAAACAGCAATTGGCAAACCAGGGCACGGCAAGGCCGTAAATATCCAAGACCGGTTAACTTCATACGCTATCGTCACCCGATAGCGCCGACTCTTGCCGACATCAATTTTCGTTAAAAACCCTTACTTACCGTTAACCCAACATATGGTACCGGTCACTTTTTATTTAAAATCCACAAATGCGCATGCCAACCCAAGAGGCAAATCCGGCATAATGGCCGCTCCGAATCCTCGACCTGATCAATATGAGCCTACAGCCCGAGTTTGACCTGTTGCGCCTGCAGCTCCCGCCGGGAGAGTTATCGACCCAGATCGAATGGATCGGCTTCAACGCCCAACAGGCCATCACTGGCAGCGGCAAGAACCTGCTCAACGCCTTGCCGGCACACCG
>JARLJJ010000608.1 GCA_031291275.1 Formivibrio sp. | reverse complement strand
GCCGCCGCGCGATTGGCCGCGACTATGGAGCCGGCCATGTCGATCGACAGCACCGGAAACTCCAGCGCGCCGAGCAAGGCGTTAAGCTCCATGTGCCGACGTTCACTGGGCATCAGGCCGACACGCTTGACACCGAACACCCCGCCAATGGCTTCGAATTTTGGCCGCAAGGCCTGGAACTGCAGGTTGATCAGATTAGGGCAATACAGATAAATGGCATTGCCATGCTCGCCACCGACCTCGCCGCGGGCCACATTGATGCCATAGGAAACCAGCAGGTTGAGAATGTCACGCAGGATGCCGATGCGGTTCTGACAGTGGACTTTGATGCGCATGAGAGGTCCGAGGGTAATTGCTGGGGTAGACGGACGATTTTTTGCAACGCCCCGTCAATAATCGTAAAGAATATGTGACGAGCTCAATCATCGGCAAGCCATGCACACCCGTTGAAACCAGCCAATCGGCAAAAGCGTAAAATAATCGTTACGAAATAACGTCAGAAGGTCGCTCGCTCATCCCGAAGAGGCCGTGCGTAACCCGCTCCACTGGTTTATTACTGACTCATCGCAGCTCATAACAATAAAGACCTCGCAGGAGATCTGTATGAAGCAGACGCAATACGTGGCTCGCGAGCCCGATGCGCAAGGGTTTATCGACTACCCCGAGGCCGAGCACCGAGTGTGGAATACCCTGATCACCCGCCAGTTGAAGGTGGTGGAGGGGCGTGCGTGCCAGGAATACCTGGACGGGATCGAGCAACTGGGCCTGCCCCATGACCGGATCCCGCAGCTGGGCGAAATCAACCAGGTGCTGGCCCGTACCACCGGCTGGCAGGTCACTCGCGTTCCCGCACTGATCCCCTTCCAGACCTTTTTCGAACTGCTCGCCAACAAGCAGTTTCCGGTAGCGACCTTTATTCGCAGCGAAGAAGAACTGGATTACCTGCAGGAACCGGACATTTTTCACGAGATCTTCGGACACTGCCCACTGCTGACCAACCCCTGGTTCGCCGAATTTACCCACACGTACGG
>JARLJJ010000607.1 GCA_031291275.1 Formivibrio sp. | reverse complement strand
TGCGTCATCTGGCAACCGATGTCGCCAACAACGCCAAGACAGACGACAGCTTGCTTGAACACGTCTGCGCTCTCAGTCTGGAACTGATATCGATCACGGCCGAGACCACGTATCGGCTCAGCGCGACCGACGCCTATGCGCAACTGGTGGAGGACAGGCTTGCAGGCCTCTGCGTAAGGCCGGTTGCCGGTTTCCCCTCTCTGGTCGATTTTACGCAACGACGCCTTTTACCAGCGACCCGTACATGCCTGGCATTTGGTCGGCGGCTTGACGTACTCGGAGCCAGGGCCGGCCATTTCACCGCCTTGCTGCGCACACGCATCGAAACGAGAATCGAGAATCAAAACGCGCGCCTGCTTCATTCGATGGAACGCAGTGCCGGCCTGCAACTGCGCCTCCAGCAATTGGTCGAAGGACTGTCGGTGGTGGCGCTAAGTTATTACGGCATCAGTCTTGTTGGATATATGCTCAAAGGCTGGGAAGGACTTGATGCACAGTTTCCGGCAGCGGTCGTGATTGGAGCGCTGGTGCCGGTGGTTGTTGGAGCCATGTGGTGGGGCATTCACCGGTTGAAGTCAAAGCTGCTCGGCGACCATCAAGGCTGATCGCATGCCGTGTTCGGCGTGTCCGCCCGAGACGCCCGGACTGACACGCCAATAACGCCGATGCCCGTTACGGGTGAATATAGACAAAGCCTTGGCCCTGCAGGCGCGCGATTTCCGCAACGCCGCTGGGAACGACATCCTCTGGCTTGACCGCGTACAGATCCTCGATCTTGAGGCCCATGCCCTTGAGCGTGTTACCGCAGATCAGAAATCTGACCCCCTTGGCGCGCAGTGCATCGATTTTCGCGGCCAGTTCGCTGTCCGTCCTGGCCATCTGCAACATGGTTACGCCAGAAGCAAAGTTCACCACGCGTATTTCAACTTTCCCGTCCGTCACCGCGATGTGAGCGCTGATGTGGTGCAAAAAACGCAGGAAATAGGCGTGATTATCCGGCAGGCCGCCGTCGTTCTGATAGACCACCCGTTGAAACGTATAATACGGCGCAGGCGATGGCACGCCGGCACTTGATGACGCCTGCGCCAGGCACGGACCTGACAGCGCCAGCAGGAAACCCGCAAGGCAAACGCCGATTTTCGTGCGCGATGCGCACAGGGTATTGAATGCCATTGACTGCAACCTTTCGCAAAAAGGAGAACGTGCGCCTGCCCTTCACCAAAAACGAAACCCCCGCAGATCCCAAACGGACTTGCGGGGGTTTCGCTGTGCACCAAGGCCTTTGGGGGCGGCACTTCTGGAAGGTCGGTCCCGCCCCTTGTCGGGCCACTCAAATCGCCGGATCGTCATCGATCGGCGAATTGAACTCGTGCCACAGCCCGTTGATAACGCCGAACGACACGGCCAGACCCAGCCCCAGAACCCATGAAAAGTACCACATGACTGTTTGTCCTTATCAATAGAAATCGGGGCTGGTGCGGACGTCGGCCAGGGTGATCCTGCCCGCCAGCACCTTCATGACCCACGCTGT
>JARLJJ010000606.1 GCA_031291275.1 Formivibrio sp. | reverse complement strand
GAGATCAGTCCTTAGTGCATTTTGACTTACCGCGCCGGTTGCGGTTGTGGCTGGCGCCGGGTTTTGTGCGCGCACTTCGGTGGCGAGAGCAGAAAGGAGACCGAGAGCCGGAAGTGCAAGGCAGACATCGCGTCGTGAGAAATCGCTCATGGCTGAATAGGATCCTCGTTGATTAGGTGAGGCCGTGTTTTACGGCAGATTGAGGTTAAGGCATTTATACATTTGCCTATGAAACAGTGTGTGCAAAGGGTTCCTTCGCAAGCTTGCCAAGGAACCCTCTTCACACAAACAAGTTGTGACTGCGACTAGAATTTCAGCTTAATTGCGCCCTGGAAGAGACGCGCATTGGAGCCGGACGCAGTTGAGGTAATCTGACCAAAGGTCGATGCACTTGAAATCGACAAGCTGCTGGGAATGGCCAGCACCGGATGATTGAGCATGTTGAATGACTCAAGTCTAAGTTCCAAGCTGCACCTTTCACGAACCGGGAACTTACGGCTAACTTCCGCGTCCAGTTGCAACTGATTCGGGCCGCGGAACTGATTCCTTCCCGCGTTACCGTAAGTGCCAGCAGAACTCTGCGAGAAAGCTGCAAGGTTGAGGAAGCTCTTGTTTGCGCGTGTAATAGTGTTTCCCGTGTAGACCGGAGAGCCAGAGAGAACGGGCCGATCGTTGCCGATGGCCGTAAGTGAGTTATCCTGACCCGCCGTAACGGTAAAGGGCGTTCCATCCGTAATGCGGAATAGAGGTGCAAGCTGCCAGTTATTTACCAGATGCCCGCTCAAACCCTGCAACGAGAAATGGCTCTCGGCGACGACTGAAGTGTTGAATATATGCCGATAGTCAGAACCGCAGTTGGCACGGTCCAAGTTGGGGTTGGAAGGATTCTCAAGTGTGGTTGAGCCCACGTCGCCCTGCGCATCCACAACGTTGATGCAATGCGAAAGGGTGTAATTGGACATAAGTGCAAAGCCGCCGCCTACGCGATGCTGAATAGAGGCAACAAGCGCGTTGTAACTGGAAGTTACGCCTGACTTGATAAGTGAAGACCCTGTGCCGCCGCCAGCGTACTTTGCACCCACCGCAGCGTTCTGCCGTGTGAAAAGATAGCGCGATGCTGAGTTACTCGTGGTGGAGCAGGCCGTCGTACCGCAAGTTCCGGCGATATACACGGCAGGGTTAAGAGTCTGGCTATAGGGCAAGAAAGCAGACTCGTTGCCGATGTAATTTAGTTCCGCCTGCCAGCCTTTGCCGAACTGCTGCTGGATGCTGGCGGTCCACTGAATGGTGTACGGCGGATGAAATTGATCGGGCAAAACGGTGTAGGTTCCGCCATTGGGGAATACCGCCTCCGAAGGCTTCGGCAGCCATGGTTGCGGGAACGGGTCACCAATAACAGTGCCAGCGGACCAAGGCGTCGATAAGCTCAGAGGGCCACCATTGGGGCTGTTGGTGACGACGGTGGAGAACGGCGGATCGGTGACAACCTTTGAACCCGTAAACAGGTTGGGATTGTCGTACATGAATGCGGTTCCGGCGCGAAGAACTGTTTTGCCAT
>JARLJJ010000085.1 GCA_031291275.1 Formivibrio sp. | reverse complement strand
TAGGCGATGCCAATCGCAAATCCATCATCGTCGGCACAACCAACGTGCCCGAAGACCTCGACCCGGCGTTTCTTCGCCCTGGGCGATTCAGTTACGTTATTCCCTTCCTTTATCCCAATCTGGAAGCGCGGCAGCAAATCTTGGAGATGCACTTTGGTTTTGCAGGCAGCCGTCGCAAGCCGGCGATGGATGAAGATGCCGTGCGAGCCATGATCCCGCAAATCGCGGCAGAAACCGAATTTTGCGCGGGCGCTGACCTTGAGGAACTTGTGATTCGCGCCAAACAGAATTTTTTCGATGATTCCGTTGAACAAATGACTACCAAACACCTGCAAGCGGCGCACAAGGATTACCGCATTAACACAGACGACCGGCGCGACTTGGCTGACCGCTACAAATCGCTCGGCACGATGTTTGCGAACAGCGTGACGTTGCTTCAAGAACTGGAAAAACAATAGTATGGGACAACTCAATTCCAACGACATACCGCCGAATCCATTTGTTCACGGGTGGAATGAGCCAGTTTTGCCGCCAACGCCACGCAGCAGGCGGACAGTCACACGAGAAGTGCCTTCAACAGCCGGAACACCGCTGACAACGCAGAGGACTCATGCCGTTTCACCGTTGCAACGAGCGCACGAAATTGTTTCTCAACCCCTCCCGCCGGCCCGGAGGCCAGAAGCTTCAGCATGGCCTATTGGTTTTCTCTTTGCAGCTCTTGTGATCGTCGCTTCTTTGATATTCTTGGCGACCGTTCCACATGGACAATCTTCGCACCTGCAAACTTCCGCGACCACCAATCAGGTGGCGGCTAGTTTCAGGCATTCTGGTTCGCCGGCATCTGCCACTCCCTTATCCACGCTTACTTTTTCGTAACTTCAGCTTTCGTATCCGTGACTGATATTGATCCGCCGTGACGAGCTCGACTATTGCACTACCACATCCCTATGGAAACATGCCATGAAGATTCAGCGTGGCCAAGATGCAAAATGTGATTTTCCTGAGCCAGAATCCTCGCTTTGGGCCGCCGTATTCTTTACCGATGCGTTGTTGGATTTCCAACCCGGCACCGAAGAATAATGGGCCAAGTTGCCACCGGTAAAACCGGTAGAAGAGCAGCCCACTTCGAATGTCACGGCATTATGCCATGCTGTCACCCGTCAGCGTCATATTTGGTTCTCGTGTCCCCAACCATCACACTCGCCGCCCAACAGCGCCATACGTGCGGTCAAAGTGACCAACCAAATCGTGATGTCTCGAAACATGGGACGTATCTGCCGCCGTACCGAGGCCTGCCAGCGGGCACGCGACGGCGCATAGTCCACGCTGACCGTCCAATCGGGCTCGTTTATCAACCCTGCAAAGGCGAGTGCCTGCTCCTGCTCGTCAAAAATGAAGCGAGCATAAATCGGCTTCAGCGTGTCTGTCAGCGGCTCATCTTGTTGTGTCGTGGTTTCCATGATGCGTATCCAAACCGCTAAACCGTTACCCGGAACGTAAGTTGAACCAACGCGTTTTGAGTTTTAACTGCCGCCAGCTTTGAACTAAATTCCATAAAAAAACCATCTCACCATCTACCGTGTAATTCTGGCGTGTTTGTAAAGTATCGGTCTAGCCGTATTGGGTAATTCGTATCCGTGTTACTAACCCCGTATAGGCAAGGCTTCCGGATGGGGATAAACTGTGGGGAATGTCAGGATTTTTTCTATTGCGCCGCTTTCCAAGCCGTGGGCGTCAATTCGGCGACCCGGGTGATGGGCCAATCGCCCAGCTTGGGCAGGACGTCACTGAGGTATTGACGCAAATTAATGTCGAGGCGGCGGCAGGTCTCCACGATCGAGGCGATGGCGGCGACTTTCGGTCCGGCCTGCTCACTGCCAATATGCAGCCAGTTTTTACGTCCCAGCACCAGCGGGCGCAGCGCACCCTCGCACCAGTTATTATCTGCCTCCAGCCGGCCGTCCTGCAGAAAAACCTCCAGCCGGCTCCATTGGTTCAGCGTGTAATCGCAAGCCTTGGCCAGCGT
>JARLJJ010000605.1 GCA_031291275.1 Formivibrio sp. | reverse complement strand
GTTCGAGGGCAGAGTTTTCATCCAGACCCAGCGCCCATCCACCCTTGCCGGATCCAGCCTTGCCCATAATGATTCCTGGCATGAAATAACCTGACGATCCACCAAATGAGAACCAATCAGGATGGACCCAAGCCGAGAATGTTGCGCTCCCGTGAGCGAGGTTGGCTAGATTGGTCTGCGCACCGATGGCCGCATAAGTGGTTCCATCGGTACGCATTCCGCCATCCATCTGACCGGTATCTGCCGCGGCTCCATTGTCAGCGGCGTTATTACCCTTGTTCGTGCTGTCTGCCAAAGATAACTGTGCGCCATTCGGAACGTGCCAAACTCCCATGTAGTTGGCATCCCACACCGCGGCTGGATTCTGCTGTGACGCCGCTATGCTCTGATTCCCATAAAACATGTAGAGCACGGTATCGGAAGTATGAGAAAGAGTTGGAATGCGCACCCACGCAATTACTTGTCCCGTGGCTGGGTTGTACTCTTCCATCTCGTAATTCAGCTGAGTTTGGCCGCTCGGATCGGTGCTGAACATAATGTCGTAACCATTGAAGTTTGCGACATGTCCACCGTTTGATGTTGGAGCGAAGGCCGGATCGGTAGTGCTGAACAGGAACGGGAAGTTCACCTGATCTGTATTCGGAATCTGCGTATGATCGATGATGATTGCGCGCATGAAACTGTATCCGTTTGACGCGCAGATTGGCGCTGGCAGCGACGGAGGAGTGAGTGTGATAGTGGCTGACCCTGACTTGGTTGGATCGAACTGGCTGGTCGCGGTCACCGTTACCACCAACTGCACCGGAATCGTGGACGGAGCGGTATAGAGTCCGGTGGCATCGATAGAGCCCGCGCCTGCGGGACTGATCGCCCAGGTCACGCCGGTGTTGCTCGTGTTGGTTACGCCGGCGGTGAACTGCTGCTGTTGTCCGCCGTTTGTCAGCGTCACTGCGGCGGGGGTTACGCTGAGCGCCACGGGCGGCATAAGAGTGACCGTGGCCGAGGCCGCCTTGGTTGTATCTGCCTGGCTGGTCGCGGTTATAGTCACAGCTTGCTGAGTCGTAATGTCGGCGGGCGCAGTGTAAAGACCGCTGCTGCTCAGCGTGCCTACCCCGGCCGAAGTCAATGACCAGCCGACAGAACCAGAGCAGCTATTCAGTACACTGGCCGTAAATTGCTGGCTTTGCGAGTTATACAGCAAAGCCGTAACAGGACTGATTTCGACATCCTCCGCAGATAGGTTATAGAACGTCGCTGGCGAGCTTTGATTGCTGTACTCGGTAGCGATCCAATCCAGTGAACGGACGACGTTTGAGATTCTTAACTCGTCCGACGATCCATTGAATGGACCCCAGTCATAGTCATTCGCGAGATACGCGGTTTCGGCAGAATCATCTCCGGCCTGGCCGTTGAATCCCGTGGCAGTGCCACTCGGCACACCATTGATATAGATTGTGGCTTTACCATTTTGCGCCGCACTCTGGTCTAATGTGACTGTCACATAGGACCATGCGCTGCTGCCTGCCGGCGTCGAACCGGTAAGTATGAAATTGTTGGGACCCAGGTAAAACCCAAAAGTGTTGTTATAGCCCAGGTCCAACTCCCATCCAGCGCTGCCATCGATATCCTTTGCCATGATGGCGCCGACACCGCCAGATGATGTATTAACCCAAGCAGAAAAAGTGGCGTTTCCCTGGGCCAGATTAGCGAGGTTGGCCGGTGTGCCAATGGTGGCATAAGTGCTTCCATCGGTCAGCATTCCGCCATCGATTTGGCCAGCCGTTGCGGTCGCACCGTTGTTCGTCGCGTTATTCCCATTACTGGTGCTATCCGCCAAAGACAACTGTGTACCATTCGGAACGTGCCAGACGCCCATGTAATTGGCGTCCCACACTCCGGCCGCATTCTGCTGCGATCCGGTTATGCCGGTGTTCCCGTAAAAAACATAGAGGATCGTATCGGTTGTGTGCGAAAGCTTTGGAAGGCGCACCCACGCGATCACCTGGCCGGCCACCGGATCGTACTCCTCAAGTTCGTAGTCAAGCTTTGTCTGGCCGCTTGGATCGGCGCTGAAGACGATGTCGTAACCGTTCAGGCTCGTGACGTGCCCGCCGTTGGCTACGTTCGCGAGAGTTGGATCGGTCGTATTGAATAGAAACGGGAAATTCGTTTGATCGGTGTTGGGGACGTGCGTGTGGTCGATTACGATCGCACGCACGTAGCTGTATCCGCTTAAGCCGCATTGCGGCGGAGTCAGCGAGACCGTGGCC
>JARLJJ010000604.1 GCA_031291275.1 Formivibrio sp. | reverse complement strand
AGCGCGTCCTCGTCCACAAGTTGACCGCGTGCCGTGTTCACAAGAATGGCTCCGCGTGGCAGAAGCGCCAATGTATCCCGGTTGATCAGGTCGTCCGTGCCAGCGCCGCCAGGCGCGTGTAACGACAGGAATTGGCAGTGTGGCAGCATGTCCTGGAGATTGGCATAGTAGGAGGCGCCCTGTTCAAGCGCTTCCGGCAGCCGATTACGGTTGTGGTAGAGGATGTTCATGCCGAAACCGCGGGCACGCTGGGCCATTTCGCGGCCGATGCGGCCCATGCCAACGATGCCGAGCGTCTTGTGACTGACTTGCGTGCCAAGCATTTCGCCCAAAGCGAGGCGTCGGCGCCAGCCTGCCTGCATCAGGGCCATGTATTCAGAGGCACGCCGCGCCGCACACAGCAACAGCATCATGGCCATGTCAGCAGTGCATTCCATTGGACCTTCCGGTGCATTGGTCACGATCAATCCTCGTGCCTTGGCGGCTTCAATGTCAATGTGATCAAAACCTGCGCTCAGTGTCGCGATGATTTTCATCTGCTTGGGCATATTGCCGATGGCCTGAGCGTCCAGTTTGACCGTGGCCCCGACCAGTAAACCGGCGGCCTGATGCCGCTGTAAGCGTGCCAGCACTTCTTGAGTATCTGGTATGCAATCCTGGGCAAGCAGGGCATCAAATTCCTGGCGTGCACGCAATGCAACCGCCTCGGGTACGGTGCGGGCAACAACAATACGTGGTTTCATGCGTTTCCTTGTCTTGAAAAAAAGGCCATCGAACAGTGAAGGCATATTCTCACAAGCTGAAATTTCACGTGTTGGGCCGAATAACAAGTGTAGGTCTTGCATTGCGTCTGTTTTTGGTTGAAATGGTGAGGTATTTCAGTTTTTTATGCTGTCATTTTCGTGCAAAATCCAGCCATGGGCAGCATGACAAAACTGCCTGAAGTTTTTCTTAAACCAAGGAAAGCACTCATGACTCAAGTCAGTCAATCCGGCATTTCGCCGGCTCGCATGTTGAATCGACAGGATTACAGAACGCTTGTACTGGCAGCATTGGGCGGCGCGCTGGAATTTTATGATTTCATCATTTTTGTCTTTTTTGCCATTGTGGTAGGCAAGCTGTTTTTTCCGGCGGATATGCCGGAATGGCTGCGCCAATTCCAGACTTTCGGCATTTTTGCTGCCGGATACCTTGCCCGGCCACTGGGCGGCATTGTCATGGCGCACTTTGGCGACCTGGTTGGGCGTAAGCGCATGTTTACGCTCAGCATTATCCTGATGGCGCTTCCTACCCTGTTTATGGGCTTGCTACCCACCTATGCCAGTATCGGTATCGGCGCGCCGATTGCCTTGCTGGCGTTGCGCATCATGCAAGGCGCGGCGATTGGCGGCGAAGTGCCCGGTGCTTGGGTCTTTGTGGCCGAACATGTGCCGGCAAGTCGAGTGGGTTATGCCTGTGGCACGCTGACATCTGGCCTGACGGCCGGCATTTTGTTGGGCTCGTTGGTCGCTACCTGGATCAATCATAGTTACAGTGCGTCAGAAATTGCGGCGTGGGCTTGGCGCGTTCCGTTTATTCTGGGCGGGATCTTCGGCCTGATCGCCATGTACCTGCGCCGTTGGTTGGAAGAAACGCCAGTATTCGCTGAAATGCAGGCCAAGAAACATCTGGCCGATGAGTTGCCATTGAAAAAAGTGGTGCGCGAGCATCGAGAAGGCATCGTTATTTCCATGCTGCTGACCTGGTTGCTTTCTGCTGCCATCGTCGTCGTGATTTTGATGACGCCCACCTATCTGCAAAAGCAGTTTGGTTTTTCCGCCGTACAGGCGCTGGAAGCGAACAGCATGGCGATTGTGGCGTTGAGCATCGGTTGCATCCTGGCTGGCAAACTGATTGATCGCTTCGGTGCCGGTCCGGCATTTGTGTTTGGCAGCCTGTTCCTGGGCGTAAGCAGCTGGACGTTCTTCCATTCGCTGGCCGCACATCCCGAACTGCTGGTGCCCTTGTACATGCTGGCTGGCTTGAGCGTTGGTATCGTCGGTGCGGTGCCCTATGTGATGATCCAAGCCTTTCCTGCGGTGGTGCGTTTCTCTGGCATTTCATTTTCCTACAATCTGGCTTATGCGATTTTTGGCGGCATGACCCCGATGGCTGTGTCTTTGTGGATGAAAAACAATCCGATGGCCCCCTCGTACTACGTGGCCAGTCTGGCGTTGCTGGGCATGATGGTGGGTGCTTACCTGTGGAAGCGCGGATCGCAACCGACAGGCCTGTTGGTGTTGCAAGGCCAGGCCGCAGAGTAATCTGGTGCGAATAGCGCCTTTCACCTAAGTGAAAATCAACAAATCAGCGTCATTCCGGTCTGTGCCGAAATGACGCTGATTTCTTTCCGGGTATTTTGGAGTTCCATGTCCGTATTGCCGCGCAAGTGGGATATCTTTTGCACCGTGGTGGATAACTTCGGTGATATCGGCGTGTGCTGGCGTCTGGCCCGGCAGTTGGTCGCAGAACATGGCCTTGAGGTGCGACTGTGGGTCGATGATCTGGCGAGCTTTGCCCGTATCCAGCCGGAAATTGATCCTGCGCAGGATGAGCAAAGCTGTGCCGGGGTGCATATTCGCCTCTGGCGTGATTCCTTTTCTGCAGTTCAGCCTGCGGAAATCGTGATCGAAACGTTTGCCTGCCATCTGCCCCCGTCCTACGTGGAGGCAATGCGAGCCATCCGGCCGGTTTGGGTCAACCTGGAATATTTGTCTGCCGAGGACTGGGTCGAAGGCTGCCACCAACTGCCTTCGCCGCAGCCCGGCTTGCAGAAATACTGGTACTTCCCCGGTTTTACCGAACGCACCGGCGGTGTGCTGGGCGAGGCGGCCATGCGTGCAGCACGTGCTGCCTGGACGCCGGCAGATCGCGTGGCCTGGTTGAAGCAATACGCCGATATCGATGCCGGTGCGCTGGTGATTTCCCTGTTCGCCTATGAAAATTCGGCGCTGGCAACCTTGCTGGCACAGTGGGAGCTGATGGATCGGCCGATCCATGTTTTGTTGCCGGAAGGCCGATTGCTGCCTCAAGCGCGCGCCGCGCTCGAGCTGCCCGATCTGCAAGCCGGACAAACGGTTCGACGCAAGGCACTGAGCGTGACTTGTCTGCCGATGCTGCCGCAAGAAGATTACGACCGCCTGTTGTGGAGTTGCGATATTAATTTCGTGCGCGGCGAAGATAGCTTCGTGCGTGCCCAGTGGGCTGAGCTGCCTTTCGTCTGGCATATCTACCCTCAGGATGACGAGGTCCACCACGTGAAGCTGGAAGCTTTCATGGATCGGTATTGCGCTGATCTGGATGCGATTAGCGCACAGGCCTTGCGTGATTTTTGGCGAGCATGGAACCGGGGCGAGGGCGCAGATGTTGTCTGGCCGGCATTTTTCAGTGCCTTGCCAGTCTTGAAGAAGCATGTTGAAAATTGGGCTAACCGACTGGCGGTAAACGGAGATCTTGCCGGCAATCTGGTCAAGTTCGTTTTGAGCAAGGTAGAATAGCGGTTTTAATTTTCCGGGCATGTGTTGCGCGGTAAAATTTCCCAATACATAAACCCGCTGTAACAGGACTCCTAGTATGAAACTCGCACAAGAACTCCGCGCTGGCAACGTGATCATGGTCGATGGCCAGCCGCTCGTGGTGCAAAAAACCGAATACTCCAAGGGCGCCCGTACTGCCTCTGTGGTAAAAATGAAAATGAAGAACCTGCTCACCGACGCGCCGTCCGAAGCCGTGTACCGCGCTGATGACAAGTTCGACGTTGTGGTGCTGGACAAGAAAGACTGTACCTACTCCTACTTCGCTGATCCGATGTATGTGTTCATGGACGCAGACTATAACCAGTACGAAGTTGAAAAAGACAATCTGGGCGACGCATTCCATTTCATTGAAGATGGCATGGAAGATGTCTGCGAAGTGACCTTCTACGATGGCAAGGCTATTTCCGTTGAGCTGCCGAACATCATTGTGCGCGAAGTGGTTTACACCGAACCCGCCGTGCGTGGCGATACTTCCGGCAAGGTAATGAAACCAGGTCGTTTGACCAATGGTTATGAACTGCCCGTAGCTGCGTTTGTTGAAATTGGCAACAAGATCGAAATTGACACGCGTACCGGCGAATTCAGAAAGCGCGCTTAAGTTTTTTCTTGGCGTCAGATAAGGCCACCGCTTGCGGTGGTCTTTTTTTGCGCGGTGCATGGCCTGTATTTTCTTATTTGTGTAATCTTATTCTCAGGAATTCGTAATAATTTGGGGCGGCGACAATGGCGGTTGAGCTTGGTTATGGCGCCGGTGATATCCACTGCCTACAAAACTGCAACGTTATCAATCGTATTTAACGGGAGATTTCAATGGCAAATGAGAACATCACAGTTGAACATGCATCGAATATGCAGGTCAGCGATAAAAATCTGTTACTGGCGGCTGTTTTAGCCTTCTTTTTGGGCTGCTTCGGGGCGCATCGCTTTTACGTTGGAAAAACAGGCTCGGCCGTTGTGCAGCTTTTCACATTGGGTGGTCTTGGGATTTGGGCGCTTGCTGATTTTCTGATCATCGTATTCGGTGAGTTCAAGGATGGAAATGGCGCAAAAATAAAGAAAATCGATCCGACTATTTAACCTAAAGTCGCTCCGATTAACTAGTTTCGCATCATTCATTGCCAACAAAAAAGCCCGTATCAAGAACGGGCTTTTTTGTTGACTCGAAATCCTGCAAGAGCAGGATTTCGAGTGTGCAGCATTACATGCGTTCGATCATGGCCTTGCCGAAACCGGAGCAAGAAACTTCGGTTGCGCTGGGCATCAGGCGAGCAAAGTCGTAAGTGACTACGCCATCGGCAATCGCTTTTTCCATGGAGCTGATGATCAAATCAGCCGCTTCGCGCCAACCGAGGTGACGCAGCATCATTTCAGCCGACAGAATCAGTGAACCCGGGTTGACCTTGTCCTTGCCTGCGTATTTCGGCGCGGTGCCATGGGTGGCTTCGAAGCAAGCATACTTGTCCGAGATATTGGCGCCAGGAGCAATGCCGATACCGCCAACCTGAGCCGCCAGCGCGTCGGAGATATAGTCGCCGTTCAGATTCAGTGTGGCGATCACATCGTAGTCGGCCGGACGCAGGATGATCTGCTGCAGGAAGTTGTCGGCAATGGCATCCTTGACGATGATTTCACGCCCGGTTTTCGGGTTGGTGAACTTGCACCACGGGCCACCATCAATGGCTACGGCGCCGAATTCGCGCTTGGCCAGTTCGTAGCCGTAGTCGCGGAAAGCGCCTTCGGTGAACTTCATGATGTTGCCCTTGTGCACCAGGGTCACGCTCTTGCGGTCATTGTCGATGGCATACTGCATGGCCGCGCGGATCAGGCGTTCGGAGCCCTCTTTTGATACCGGCTTGATGCCGATGCCGGAAGTTTCCGGGAAACGGATCTTGGTAACGCCCATCTCTTCGCGCAGGAACTTGATGAGTTTATTGGCCTCGGCTGACTCGGCTTGCCATTCGATACCGGCGTAGATGTCCTCGGTATTTTCACGGTAGATCACCATGTCGACCAGTTCTGGGTGCTTCAACGGGGAGGGAACACCGTTGAAGTAGCGTACGGGACGCACGCACTGATACAGATCCAGTTCCTGGCGCAGAGCTACGTTCAGCGAGCGGATGCCGCCGCCGACCGGAGTGGTCATCGGTCCCTTGATCGATACCGAGTAATCCTTGAGCGCCTGGAAGGTTTCGGCTGGAAACCATTCGTTGTCGCCATAAAGCTTGGTGGATTTTTCGCCCGCATACACTTCCATCCAGTGGATCTTGCGCTCGCCGCCATAAGCCTTGCTAACGGCAGTATTAACGACATCGATCATCACCGGTGTGATATCCACACCGATTCCGTCACCTTCGATGAACGGAATAATCGGGTTGTTTGGGATGGGTTGGTTGGGGACGATCTTTGCGCCCCCTTGCGGAACTTTGATCAAGCTCATGTGGAATCATTCCTATGGAGTAAAATCGGCGTTTAATGCGCCGTATTGTGAAGGATGCCGGCAATGTTCTTTCCGTGCGCTCCGTGGTATGGCCGGCGAGAAAGCTTCTTATTATGGCCGTTTTACCTCCAGCTTCCAAGACTCCAAACCATGCCAAAACTGATTATTTTCAATAAACCTTACGGCGTGATCTGTCAATTTTCACCCTCGCCACCCCATCAATGTCTGGCTGATTACATCAAAGAGCGTGGTATTTATCCGGCGGGCCGGCTTGATACCGATTCCGAAGGCTTGCTGCTGCTCACCAATCACGGTCCATTGCAGGCGCGTATCGCCGATCCGCAACACAAATTGCCCAAGACTTACTGGGTGGAGGTCGAAGGAGCACCTGACGATGCGGCACTGGAACCCTTGCGCCACGGCGTCGATCTGGGCGACTTCAAGACGCAACCGGCCGAAGTGCGCGTGATCAACGAGCCCGCCAACCTCTGGCCGCGCAATCCGCCGGTGCGCTTTCGCGCCAATATTCCAACAACCTGGCTGGAAATCACCATTCGTGAAGGCAAGAATCGGCAGGTGCGGCGCATGACCGCCAAGGTGGGTTTCCCCACCTTGCGCCTGATTCGCGCGCGGATTGGCGAATGGGATTTGGTGAACGTGCAACCGGGGCAATGGCAGGAGGTCGATCCGGCGCAGTGGAAAGCGCTGTTGCCCAAAGGCTCGAATATGCCACGTCCGCCGAAACCAGAGGGTCGCCCCAAGCAGCGGGGGCGACGCGGGCCGAACAAGACACGCTGATTTTCTGCTGTTACCCTGCTCCCGGTCGCATCCAGGCCTCCAGCATATCCAGGAAAACCCGTGTGCGGCTGGGCAATAGGCGTCGGCTGGGATAAACCGCCCAGGCGGTCACGGGTTCCAGGTGCCACTCGGGCAGAACACGGACCAATTCCCCTCGGTCTTCCGAGAGTGCGGTAAACAGATTGCCTGCGGAGACAATGCCCCGGTCCGCCATCGCGAGTTTGGCCAGCAGTTCCGGCGAGTTGATGGTCGTGCAATGGATCGCCGTGCTGCAAAAGCTCTTGTCCCCGTTGCGCAGGTTCCACGCCTCGGCGTTACCTTGGCGGGTCAGTACGCGCAAGGTCTGATGTCCGGCCAGATCCTCCGGTGTTTGCGGGGTGCCCGCTTTGGCCAGATAGCCGGGCGAAGCATACAGACCTGGGCTATAGAACCAGACCCGGCGGGCGACCAATGTAGCATCGTCCTGCAGTTCACCAATTCGCACGGCCAAGTCGAAATTATCCGCTACCAGATCAACGCGATGTGGTGTCAGATCGATCTGGAGATCAATCCGGGGATAGCGTCCGACGAAATGCGCCAGCATCGGGGCGAGCATCAGATTGGCTAAGTCGCCCGGCATGGAAACTCGCAAGGTGCCGCTGGGCTCCACTTGGCGCGATTGCGCGAGCAGACTGGCGGCTTCCACTTCAACGCTGATCTGCTGTGCGTGTTCCAGAATATGCATGCCGAATTCGGTCAGGCTGAGTTTGCGGGTGGTACGCAGTAGCAGGCGTTCGCCCAGGCGGTTTTCCAGTTCGGTAATCCGTCGAGAGAGCGTGGATTTCGGCAATTTCAGGCGTTCAGCTGCCCGACTGAAGCTGCCAGCTTCGGCGACGCGGGCAAAAAGCAGTAAATCAGTGGCATCTAGCTTTGATTGTTCCATTTTTGGAAATATGTAATCCGAAAAGGCGGGTTTATCACAGATTGATTGTGGAATAAAGTTGAATCACTTACTCAACTACTTGGAAGAACCCAAATGAACATCCTGCAAATCAATTCCAGCGCCCGCAGCAGCGGTTCCATCTCTGGCCAATTGGCCGATGAAATCGTCGCCGATCTGTTGTTGAAAACGCCGCAAGCCAAGTTGACCCGCATCGACCTGGCAAGCAATCCGGTCACTGCGCTCGATGAAGCCGGTCTGGGTGCATTGATGAGCGATGCGGCCACCCGCACGCAGGAACAAGCTGCCCGCGTGAACGAATACGATGCCCGGATTGCTGAAATTCAGGCCGCCGATGTGCTGGTGCTGGCGGTGCCGATGTACAACTTTGGCGTAACCACGCAGCTCAAGAACTGGATCGATGCCATTTCCCGTGCCCGCGTGACCTTCCAGTACACCGAAAAAGGTCCGGAAGGTTTGCTGACCGGCAAGAAAGTGTACGTGGCATTAAGCCGTGGCGGCATTCACCGTGATCAGCCAAGCGATATCCTGGTGCCTTACCTGCGTACGGTGCTGGGCTTCCTCGGCATGACCGATGTGCAGTTTGTCTACGCCGAAGGCTTGGGTTACGGCGATGATTATGTGACCAAGGCGCTGGCATCTGCTAGAGCCGAAATCGCAGCACTGGCCTAAACCTGCGTATCAGGCGGCTGCGCCTGCGCATCTTGCAATAAATAAAGGAGACACCCATGACCATTCAATATTCAAGAACCGTGGAAACATTGGTTGAGGGGCGACCGACGTCCGATGGCGCGGGTGTCAAACTCACTCGCGTGCTGACCGGCCGCCTGCAACAGCGTCTCGATCCGTTCCTGATGCTCGATGCGTTTGCCAACGAGAATCCGGACGACTATATCGGCGGTTTTCCCGATCACCCGCATCGCGGTTTTGAAACCGTGACCTACATGATCGCCGGACGCATGCGTCACCGTGACAGTGGCGGTAATGAAGGCTTGTTGCAAAACGGCGGCATGCAATGGATGACTGCCGGGCGCGGTGTGATTCATTCCGAGATGCCTGAACAGGAAGACGGATTGATGGAAGGCTTCCAACTCTGGCTGAACTTGCCGGCGAAGAACAAGATGGTGGCGGGCTGGTATCGCGATTTTCCGAGTGAATCGATTCCGGAATTCCGCACGGCTGACGGTGTAACCGGGCGCGTGCTGGCCGGGGAAAGCCACGGCGTGACAGGCGCCATGCAGCGCGATGCGACCGCGCCGCTGTATCTGGATGTGCACCTGCCAGCGGGCGGGCGATTCGAGCAGCCCTTACCGGCCGGGCATAACGCGTTTGTCTATGTGTACCGGGGCGAAGCGGATATCGGCGGCACCGCAGTGCCCGTGCGGCGCATGGCGATTCTGGCCAACGATCCGCAGTCGGATGGAGTCATGATCGAAAGCACCACGGACACGCGACTGTTGCTGATTGCCGGCCAGCCGCTCAGGGAGCCAATTGCCCAGTACGGGCCGTTTGTGATGAATACCGAAGCTGAATTGCAGCAAGCAGTGAAGGATTTTCGCAACGGACAGTTGGCAGGTTAAAACTGAAGTAATTTCGATTGGATAGAAAGAAATCAGCGGCTGTGGCTCACCGTGTCGATACACGGATGGACCCAGCCGCTTTTTTTCTCGGGGCAGGTAATAAGGCCTAACTCCCAAATGACCGGATTCAACGTTCCCGAAGTTTGTTTTGCAAGACAAAGGTGAGCAAGGTGGCAAGCATTCCAAGTGCGACCAGTTCTGTTCTTCCCATATAGTAGGCAAGCGCGCCCACCAACGCTGAAACAATGCCCTGCCACAGATAAAACTTAAGCTGAATCATCATGCTGATTTCCTTCGTCGATTGATGTAACAGGGGGCTTCGTATGCGCAATGGGCGCAGTTATCTCAAGCTGGTTGGCCTCTATGATAGCGAATGCGTGCGAAATGCGGTCACTGCGCTGATGGAACATTCAACAATGTTTCAGAAGTTGCCATATTGCCCTCTATGCGAAGGATAACTACGTTTGCGGGAAACGTCCGGTGTCACGGATGGCGATGAAATCGGTGGTCAGTGACGGGATATTTCTTTACGATCTATTTGTGGCTGCTTCGTCACGATTCCCAATTGCCGGCATACTCGTTGGAACTTGTCCGATCCAGGGAAGCGAAATGCCAGGCCAGTAATGTTTGATGCGGCCGCGTGGCCCAATTTCTCTATGTTGCACCCATCTTCTGGGTTCAAGACATCTTCCTGAATTTAACCGAGGTTGCCGTGAATCTGTACCGTATTTTGAAATCTGGTCGTAACCATTACATCGTCGGTGCAACGCTGGCTTATGCCGTGTTTGCCCTGCTGTGGATATTTCTTTCCGACCAGTTGCTTGCCGCATTCACAGATATCTCGGAATTGCTCTGGCTTTCCACCGCGAAGGGTATTGCCTTCGTTATCGTAACCTCGGTATTGCTGTTTTTCGCGCTGCGGTTTGTGCCCACGAGTGATCATCAGCAGTTTTCACTCGATAGTATCGTGATCGAATCCGAAACACCGCTTCGTTGGCCGCGCTGGATGGCGTATGTTTTTGCTGTTGTCATCACGCTTGCCATCGTCTGGATACGGCAAACCTTACCGGTTCCTGCAGTCATCCGCCCGCTGATGATCCTGTTCATGTTTCCAATCATCCTGAGCGCCGTGGTCGGCGGAGGGGGGCCAGGTCTGGCGGCCACGGGATTGGCAGCAAGCTGTGTGGCTTACTTTGCCATTGCACCCACGCACAGCGTTCGAATTGGCAGCGTTGTCGATCTGCTGCAATTAAGTTTGCTGGTAGCCAACGGTATTCTCGTCAGCCTCTTGTGTGAAATCCTCTACCGCGCTTTGCGGCGTGTTGAATCTGCCCAGCAACTGCAAGCCGTTACGCTTGCCTGTGCCGGTGATGCCATCATCTCGACAGACAAACAGGGATGCGTCACGCTGCTCAATGCCGCAGCAGAACAGTTGACTGGCTGGTCCCGGCAGCAGGCAGCGGGACAGCCACTGGACAGTATTCTCAAACTCTTTGAGCTAACCAGCCGTGCGCCGGTACCGGATATCGTCAATAAAGTGCTGTCTGTTGGTTCCGCGGACAAGTTTGCTCAGGAGGCACTACTGATAGATTGTTATGGCGCAGAGCATTTCATCGACCTGACCGGCGCGCCCATCCGGAAGGGTGACGGGACACTGTTGGGCGTGATTCTGACTTGCCGTGACGATACTGAACGCAAACGCATGGAAATGGCCTTGCGCGAACAAACGAGCTTGCTGCAGGAAATGAGCGAAGTCGCCCAGATCGGCGGTTGGGAGTACAACCCGGTCACCCAATCCGGTAGTTGGACTGAACAAGTAGCCCTCATTCATGAAGTCAGCCCCAGAGAGGAGGTCGACGATACTTTTGTTTTCGGTTCGGGTTTTTATGGCGAGAAACAGGAACAGCAGCTCAAGACGGCTATGGGCCAAGCGATTAGTGACGGGGTGCCCTATGACTTGGAGCTGGAGCTCACTACTGCCCAGAATCGCTTGAAATGGGTGCGGATTGTTGCTGTTCCAATCAAGGAGAATGGGCGTGTCATTAAGTTGCGCGGGGCGATCCAGGACATCACGCACAGAAAACAGGCCGAAGAAGCACTGCAACAAAACGAAATGCGCCTTGCCCGGGTCATTGAAGGGTCGGATCAGGGTTTTTGGGAGCTGGATTTATTGAACCGGCAACTCTGGGTGAGTCCGCGCTATCTTGGCATGCTGGGCTATCCAGAATCTGAACGCTCTTTCCTGCTGGATGAGTGGCGACACTATGTTCATCCGGACGATCTGCCCAAGGCGATTGAATCTTTAGAAAATCATCTTGCGGGTTTGCGGCCTCAGCATCAGGCCGAGTTTCGTGCGCGGTCACTGTCCGGTGAGTGGAAGTGGGTACAAACGCGCGGCAAAGTTGTCGAGTGGGACAAGAATGGCACGCCTATTCTCATGGCGGGCACTCATACCGATATTACCGAGCGCAAACGTGCCGAAACCGCCTTGCGCCAAGCGGCAACCGTTTTTGAATCCACGCAGGAAGGGGTGCTGATTACCGATGCCAATGAGTGCATCGTCATGGCCAATCGGGCATTTTGCCAACTGACCGGATATAGCGAAGCTGAAGTCCTGGGCAAGAAACCATCTTTGCTCAGTTCGGGACGTAACAGCAAGGAACGCTATGCCGCGCTGTGGGCTGATATCAATACACTGGGTTACTGGCAGGGCGAGTTGTGGAATCGCCGTAAAAATGGCGAGATATTCCCGGTGCTGATCAGTATCAATGCCGTCAAGGATGATGCTGGCGTGGTGACCCATTATGTCAGCGTATTCATGGATATATCTACGATCAAGGCCTCGCAGGAACAACTGGATTTCCTGGCACACCATGATCCGCTGACCCAACTGCCGAACCGGCGCTTGCTGTTTTCGCAACTGGAACACGATTTGGCAAAAATCCGTCGGGATGGCGGAGCGCTGGGATTGTTGATGTTCGATCTGGATCGTTTCAAGGATGTGAACGACAGTTTCGGCCATCTGATCGGGGATCAATTGCTGCAGCAGGTGGCAATGCGCTTGTCAACTCGTTTGCGTAGTTCCGATGCCATAGCCCGTCTGGGCGGTGATGAATTTACCGTTTTGCTGGACAACCTCGTTCGGCCTGAAGATGCGGCCCGCGTGGCGGAAGAAATCATGGAGGCCTTGAGTGAGCCATTCCATCTCGCCAAGGGGGTGAGCATCCGCACCAGTGCCAGTATCGGGATCAGTTTCTCTGCTGGCGCCGATGCTACGGCGGAAAGCCTGTTGCAACAGGCAGATTCGGCCATGTATCGCGCCAAGGCCGAAGGGCGTGGACGCTTTCAGTATTTCTCTGAAAACATGACCGTGGCAGCGCGCGAACGGATTGATCTGGATAGCCGTTTACGCCGTGCGCTCGAACAGAATGAATTCCGGGTGTATTACCAACCTCAGGTGGATATCCGTACCGGACATATCATCGGCGCGGAAGCCTTGGTGCGCTGGCAAGATCCGCATGAAGGCCTTATTTTACCAGGCCAATTCATACCGATTGCCGAGGAAACCGGGTTGATCCGGGAAATTGGGGAATGGGTATTGCGGGAAGCCTGCCTGCAAGGCAAAAAATGGCTGGATGCAGGTTTGCCTCCTTTGGTGCTTGCGGTCAATGTCTCGGCGCGACAGATTCATCATGGCAATCTGATTGAAGTGGTCGAACAGATTCTCGGCGAAACGGGTTTTTCACCGCGCTCGCTCGAGCTTGAATTGACGGAATCAACCCTGATGGAAAGAAAGGAGGAAGTTGATGTGTTGCTCAATAGCCTGCGTGCTCGCCGGATTCGGCTTGCCATCGATGATTTTGGCACCGGCTACTCCTCGCTTTCCTATCTGAAACGGTTTCCGCTCGATGTGCTGAAAATCGACAAAAGTTTTATCGACGATATTTCACATGATTCGGATGATCGAACCATCATCAAGGCCATCATCGAAATGGGCCACACCCTGGGTTTCAAGGTGCTGGCCGAAGGGGTGGAATCTGCGGAACAGCTGGTCTTCCTGCAATCGCACGGTTGCGACCTGTACCAGGGTTATTTCCGCAGCAAACCCTTGCCGGCAGATGCGTTCGAACACTTGTTGAAAACCGCTTCCGGACAGGCCGGACTGTCGTCTTTAAATTAAAGAGGCTATTGCATCAGGCTTAAACGCGCATAGCCAAGATGTGACCAATGTTTCTGCTTGGATGGCGGTTATATTCAACGGTTGTGCAAGGGCTGCCGCATGGCGGCCCTTTTGCATGGCAAGAGAGGTGTGCAGAGCCGTGATGCACGATTTTGGGTTGCAGTACCTGATTTTGCTCTTGTTTTGGGCGTGACTTTGGGGTGATGTTGTGTTGCCTAATACTTGACCTGTTTTAATCGACAAGGTTTTGTTTGATGACGTATCAGAAATGATTATTGGCACGGATCCTGCTTTACTTTGGTTGCTTTAAGTGGAAGCTGGTTCCATAAAATGGAACTAAAAAATGAGTATTCTTGAAGGCACTGCTGACGTATTGCGGTTGATGAGCCGGTTGCAGCGCGGCGTCACCATGAGTGATGTCGTCCAGCACCTGGGACTGCCCAAGAGTTCGGCCTCGCGCCTGCTCAAGCAGTTGAGTGAGTACGGGTTTCTGGATCGCGATCCACAGACGCTGGCGTATCAGCCGGGACTTTTGCTGTTGGAAGTTTCCCACCTGGTACACCGGAACTCATCGCTTTCCGATCATGTTGAAGCGGCACTGCGCGAGTTGTGTTTGGCTACCGGGCATACCGGCTACCTCTCTGTTCTGGATGGTCGCGATGTCTTGGTGTTGCGTGTGGTACCCGGCGCGCATGCATTGCGGGTCATGACCAATCCGGGCAGTCGTTCGCCTGCCTGGGCCACATCGACCGGTCGGGCGCTGCTGGCCAGGATGGACGATGTGCAACTGGCGAAGGATTTTTCCAGCGGGCT
>JARLJJ010000603.1 GCA_031291275.1 Formivibrio sp. | reverse complement strand
GGTCCAAATCAGCCAGACCCTGGGGCGTTATCTTGGCGTTGGCCGATGAATGCCGTTCCTGTGGCTTTCGCCTCCCTGAGAATCTCCGTTCACGAGCTTCCTCGGGCAATATCGATTTGTGATCTGCATCTTGATATGAGGCGTGCGCCAGAATCATCTAAATCGACGGATCATGATTCGCATGAAACAGCCAATTAAAAATTCTTGCATCATCTGCCGCCTTCCCGGCCTGAATGAGACAGATTTTGGTTCGTTCAAAGGCTTTTCATGTTGCCGATGCGGAAATTATTGCATCGTCACCCATCCTAGTGACGGATTTTGCCACTCAATTAGTGATCAACTCGGGCATGATAGCCCATCAGATCTGCACAGAAGAGGGCGATTGAGCCACATAGTACGAAGAGGTCAAACCAATGGTCGTTACTATGCAATAAGCTGCTTTGGCCTTACCAAAATTAGGCTTGATGACCCTCTTCCGAATCCATTTGAACAGCAGAGCAATTTAATTTCATGGACTGGAGATAATCAGCAAAGTCCTAATGAATCTACTACTGTCGACATCCACGCAATCAGCGCTTGGATTGGATGCGCAATTGACCGCTTCGCGACACCAAATAATTTCAATTGGCTTCGTGATCAAATATAAAAGGAAAAGTTAATTTCAGTAAGTTACGACGACAACAACATTGTTATACTTAAACTATCATTTGATGGATGGATTAGATACGAGGAGCAAAATAGAAATTTCCAGGTATCAAAATTTGCATTTATGGCAATGAAATTTGGAGACGACGATCTTGAAAAATTTTTCACAGATCACCTCTCCTCAGGAGTCAGGCAAACTGGTTATGAATTGCGGCGCCTCACAGACGGGCAAGGTGCAGGCTTGATTGATGACCAAATGCGTGTCGCGCTAAGGACTTGTCGTTTTGTCATCTCTGACCTGAGCCACGGAAATCCGGGAGCATACTGGGAGGCAGGGTTTGCCGAAGGGCTAGGAAAACCAGTCATATACACGTGCAGAAACGACGTCTGGGACAGTACTGATAAAAAGCCGCACTTCGACACAAATCATCTTGTAACCATAATATGGAACCCAGAAAACCTTGAGGATGCCGTCAATCGGCTCAAGACAACTATTAGAGCATTTCCCGCGTGGGTTGCACATACCCGGAGTGTCTGAGGTAGTTTGCGCATTCATCGGGAGAGAAAGCGTCGAGCAGCAATCCGATGGTGTCCCAGAGCTTGTCGACGGATCGGACGGCGGCCTTTCGGAGCAAGGCTTTGAGTTTTGAGAACATCTGCTCGATGGGATTGAGGTCCGGGCTATAGGGTGGAAGATACATCAGCTTTGCACCGCGCGCTGTGATGGCGGGCTCGATGCCCTTGACCTTGTGCGCGGGCAGATTGTCCATGATGACGATGTCGCCGGGGCTGAGCGTCGGGGCAAGGAACTGCTCGACATAAGCCAGGAATAGCTCGCCGTTCATGGGGCCGTCGAGGACACACGGGGCATCGATCCGGTCATGGCGCAGACCGGCAAGGAAGGTCGTTGTTTTCCAATGTCCAAAAGGCACGCTCATGGTGAGCCGCTCACCGCGCATGGCGCGGCCATAGCGCCGTGCCATGTTGGTCGTTGCTCCGGTTTCATCGATGAAGACAAGATTTTTCGGGTTCAACTGCGGCTGGTGCTCACGCCAGGCGGCGCGGGCAGCGGCGACATCGGCACGCTCCTGTTCGGCGGCATGGCCAGTCTTTTTTTACGCGTCAGGCCACGCGAAGTCAGGTAGCGATCTACCGATGAACGGCTGACTTGCACGCCTTCGCCCGCCAGCGCCGTCCGCAGTTCTTCCAGCGTCATGTCGCGCTGTGCAGCCAGCAGTCGATCGACCAGTTCACCGTGTGCCGCAAGCCGATGCACCGGACGGCCACCTTTGCCGCGAACGCGCGAACTGCCCGTCGATCGCCATTGATCGACAAGCCGGATTACGAAACTCACGCTGACCTCGAACTTCAATGCCGTCGATCGGCGCGATGCGCCCCGATCAACACACCCCACAATCCGGTCACGCAAATCCTGCGAATAGGCTTTCGGCATCCCTGCTGGCCTCCCGCCCAGCAAACAGGATGAATCACATCCAAGCGCCTTTGGGAATCCCTCCCGACTCTACCCGCCCGAGAAATGCTCTAGAGCGACACTTCCGACTGAGGCGCAGATGGAAGATTCATAGTCTTAGGTCGACTGAGGCTCCGCATCGCCTCCAGACCGCACGCAACACATAAAACTTGGAAAATTCAAAGAATCAGACTGCCGGTCAAATCTTGATCTGGCTGCCCAGTTCGACGACGCGGTTGGTCGGCAGGCGGAAGAATTCCATCGCGCTGGCGGCGTTGCGCAGCATCCATGAAAACAGTTTCTCGCGCCACACG
>JARLJJ010000602.1 GCA_031291275.1 Formivibrio sp. | reverse complement strand
GTCGCGTGATTGTCCATGTAGATCGGCAGCTTGATGCCGCTGGGAGCGGAGTGCTGTCCGTTGTTCTTCGTGATTGGGGTCGCCGTCTTCACATCCGTGCTCATGATTACCTGTCTCCTAATTGTGGTGCGTTATCCCAGGTTAGCGACCAGAATACGGTCGCGAACCTGGGGCACCTTGCAGTCTGCTCACTACGAAATCGTTACCAGTTCCGTCGGTTTCTTGTTCTCCTGTTTGCTGACGTGGAGAACTTCCGGCTCTTCTTTCATCTGCGAAATCTTGATGTTCTTCAGCACCTGTTCGATGCTTTCATTCACTTTGCGCAGCGGCTCGCGGATGGTGCAGCGATCGCTCTGTCCGCATTCGCCGCGAACGGTGACGCACGAAGTAATGAACAGCGGGCCGTCGATGGCCTTGATGACTTCGAAAGCCGAGATCATCCGCGGATCGCGCGTGAGTGTATAGCCGCCGTTGATGCCATGCTGCGACCGGATCAATCCGACCTTGGCCAGCCTTTGCAGAATCTTGGCCAACGCTTCCTGCGGAATGCCGTAAGCTTCGGCGACATCCTTGGCGCTGCAAGCACCACGGTCAGCGTGCTCGGCCAGGTGCTTCATGGCCATCAGGCCGTAATCCGCTTTTTTGGTCAGTTTCAGCATGAACGAATGCCGACCGATCTAGTCGGATAAAATGCCGACTGTTTCGGTCGCAATTTGATTCTAGCCCTGGAGGCCAGTTCGCGCAAGGGGGATCAGGGATTGGGATGATTTGGGGGTCGAACGGTAAGTGCTGGCGGGTAAATGGGTTAGGGGTTGGATCACGGGTGGGTGGTTAAGAGTTCATTTTCGCGTGTTTCGGTTGGCGAAATTAGGGAGAATGCCAACGATTGGACAAACTGGTCGGTCGATTCGGGGGTTATGAGTGCTATCGGGATTTTTCGCCAGTCATCGCGCTCTCAAGCGATAATGGTGCACGCAATCAACAACTTCCATGCGAGCGGGCAACCCATGAAATCAATGCTGTTGGTTATCGCAGTTGCTCTCTGTGTTTCGTCCAATGCCCAATCCAGCGCCGAGAAGGCCAATGGGCCAGATTGTAGCGGTGGTTGGCCTACTAACATGACCTTCGTCCACATGAAGAATGCTGGACTGGTTGACAATTCCAGTATCGACTTCTCAAAAACAAAAACTGTGCGACTGGTATCTCAGAAGGTTGGCAAAGACCTGTGGCGTCAGGTGTATCACGTCACATATACGAAAAAATCGGGTGAGGCAATTGAGGCAATCGCAGTTCCTGATGCGTCGACGGAAGAGTGCTCGATGACGGGCGTGGACGTGTACGTAATCTCTAGGCACCTCGGCGGGAAGGATGACTGACGCAGTCATGCGATAGCACCAACTACGTATGGACCTTGGTCTTCTGCTCGGGTTTCTTGCGGATTTCCGTCCAGTACTCTTCCCGAACATCGTCATCTATCTCTACCACTAGCGCACTCTTCCCATAGAGACGGTCTAGTCCGTCACGGCGTGGGCCTGAAATCCAGTATTCTAGGCCAGTTTCGGTTTCGCGGTAGTTGGCTTTGAAGCCGCTCCCTTTCAGGCTCTGGAACGACTGGCCTCTGTAGTAGAGGGTTTTGCCTGTCCGGTTGAATGTAACTCGGCCTATCCGAGCGGGACCGTTCAGACCCTCGGCTTTCGACTCGATGTACATGATGCGCGACCGCATGGCCTAAGGATTATAAAACGGCGACGAGGGATGATTGCTGCAATCAGGCGATTTCACTCAGAACCCCCAAGGCCGGGGGGGGGGGTGAGTGTAATGGGGATGTTACGACAATTAGAACTTGGACACCGCTTGTTTCATGAGGGGAGCGCAAAGAGCAATACAATCCCCGCGAGAACTACAAGGGCAAGCAGAGTCTCAACGCTCATCCACGCGATGTATACCCAATCACAGGGGACAGCGAAGGCTCGGCGCCACTTTCGATAGAAGTAAAGAGCTAAAGCGATAACCGAGAGCACAAACCACAGGATCGTCAGCGCCACTATGGGAAAACCGATTACTCTCGATTCGGTCCGCGGCAAAATAAGAGCTGCCGACGCGAGGATCACTAGCCATCCGCAGAAGACCACGAGCCCCAGTCTGATCCGTTTGATTCTCATCTCACATCGTTGATCGTTCGACAGTTTTCATTATGCGCTCCGTCCACCGAAGCTATCGAGATAACTGTTGTAATCAGATGCACTAATTGAGAACCGCCAAAATCCACCCACCCGGGGCCGCGCGGTGGGGTTGTTAGTGCAATGGCGATGTTTCGCCAACAACGGCTGCTGAATTCGCGGCAGATTAGCCGCCCTGAGCCGCAGTCGCTCGAAACGCGATTGCACGAAACACGAGCGCCGAACCCAAGGCTGCCACAACAAACAGGATATCGCCCGGATACCAATGACACAGAGATCTTGACTGTATTTTCAGAGCCACGTCGCCAAGCAGTCCGATGACGGCACCGCCGAGTGCAAACGCCACGAGTGATTTGAAACGAAAGATGCGGAAAAGAATCCAAGCAGGTACGCCGAGCAATAGTTCGATGGTGTATGCGACGGGTAAGCCATAGATTGACAGCATGATGAGACCAGCGAAGAAATCCAAAACGCGAAAGCGTATAAGCACGGGTGCTGAGAACACTACAGGAACGACAAGCGGTGCAACAATGAAGGCCAATATGATTCGCCATCTATTCACATTGCCAGCCTCGCAGTACTGATTGGGCATCTACACAAATCGTAACCCCTAGCGCCAGGCTGCGGAAAGTCACTGTTGTAACCAGGCGATTTCACTCAGAACCCCCAAGGCCGGGGGGGTGTGAGTGTAATGGGGATTTATCAACAATTAGGCTCGCATACTTGAGCCAACCTGCAGCATGTTCAGATGGCCTTCGAGGCGCTTTATGCTCATTGACCACGTCGCCCACGGGACAAGAAGAGGGAATGGAACT
>JARLJJ010000601.1 GCA_031291275.1 Formivibrio sp. | reverse complement strand
CGTGTGGCTGACGCAGGTCCAACTCGCAGAACTTTTCCAAACCAGCGTTTCCAATATCAACAAGCATATCAAGGGGATATTGGCAGACGGCGAGCAGCCCGAGGCAACTATTGAGAATTACTCAATAGTTCAAACCGAGGGCGGGCGGTCGGTTGAGCGCCAGGTTTCCCATTACAATCTACCGATGATCCTGGCCATCGGCTTCCGTGTCCGCAGCCCGCGTGGCACGCAATTCCGCCGCTGGGCGTCTGCTGCGCTTAGCGAATATCTGGTCAAGGGTTTCGTCATGGACGATGCCCGGCTGAAAGACCCTGAGGCAGACTATTTCGAGGAGCTGCTCGCTCGCATCCGCGACATCCGCGCTTCGGAAAAGCTGTTCTACAAGAAGGTGCTCGATATCTATGCCACGGCGGTGGACTATGATCCCCGCGCAGAGGCAAGCCAGCAGTTCTTCCAAACGGTTCAGAACAAGATGCACCACGCCGCGCATGGGCAGACCGCCGCAGAAACCAAGGTCGCGCGCGCGGATGCCTCCAAGCCGATGATGGGGCTGACAAGTTGGGCGGGCGAAAAGCGAGGCATCTTGCCCACTAGAGCCGACGCGCAAGTGGCCAAGAATTACCTTGAGCCGGACGAAATGGAGACGCTGAACAGGATTACCGTGGCGTTTCTGGAATTTGCCGAGAGCATGGCGAAGAATCGCAAGCCGATGCACATGGCCGACTGGATCACCAAGCTGGACGATTTCCTGAAGTTGGGCGAACATCCGCTGCTAGCTGGAGCGGGCAAGGTACAGGCCAAGGTGGCGACAAAGAAGGTCGACGCTGAGTACGACCGGTGGCACGCACGCGCTATCAATGCCCCTAGCCCGGTGGAGCAGCATTTCGTCGAGGCCATTGGCAAGGCGAAGATGCTGGAAGCTGGGAAGCCAAAGGTCGCGCGTAAGGGGAAAGGGGGGCGGGCATGATTCCCGAAGGTTGGGCCAGTGTGCCGCTTAGCCAAATAGCAAGTAGCAGTATCGTATATGGCATTGTACAGGCAGGGCCGCATGTGGTCGGTGGCATTCCTTATTTGAAGAGTTCCAACGTCGGCGGGAAAATCGATGTTGATACACTGCAATGCACCTCGCCGGACATTCATGCCCAATATTGTAGGTCTGTTGTACGACCTGGTGACATTGTCATATCACTTAGAGGAAATACGGGCGCCACAAGCATTGTTCCTAGCAGCTTAATCGAAGCAAACCTTACTCAGGGCACGGCTCGGATTTCAGTTGGCGAAGATTTCGACCATAATTTCATCCATCAACAAATCGCCGGACCAGCAGTCCAACGTCAAATAAACGCGGCGACTAAGGGCAGTACATTCGTAGAAATAACCTTGGAGGACCTTCGAAAAGTTAAGGTCTGCACTCCTCGTAGAAAATCTGAGCAGCGGCGGATTGCCGAAATCCTGTCCACCTGGGATCGTGCGATAGCAACCGTGGAGGCTCTCATCGCCAATGCTCTCGCCCAAAAACAGGCCCTGATGCAATCCCTCCTCACCGGCAAAAAGCGCCTGCCGGGCTTCACCACTGTTTGGATCAACACCTCGCTCGATCAAGTTGCGAAGGTGCTGGTGTCCAACGTCGACAAAAAGTCCGCCGCAGCCGAGCAATCCGTGCGCCTGTGCAATTACATGGACGTCTATCGATCAGATCAGATCACGGCCAACATGGATTTCATGGTGGCCACAGCCACGACTGATCAGGTTCGCAAGTTCGGCCTGCGCGTTGGCGACGTGCTTATCACCAAGGACTCAGAAACGCCGGAGGACATTGCCATTCCGGCGTATGTGGCATCGACCACGCCCGATCTCGTTTGCGGCTATCACCTTGCGATTATCCGGCCCAAAAAAGGGATCGATGGACAATTCCTCAAATACTTCTTCGAGCATCCCCACACCCGTTATTTCTTCGCCACCCGCGCGAACGGCGCAACGCGCTTTGGTCTGACAATCGACGCCATCACCACTGCACCAATCACTTTACCTGCGCATGATGAGCAGCGTCGCATTGCGGAAGTGATCGCCGCCGCAGAGCAGGAAATCGAACGCCTAAAGCCCATCGAGGCGGCCCTTCGTCAGGAAAAATCTGCTCTGATGCAGCAACTGCTCACGGGCAAACGCCGGGTCATTGTCGGTCTTGAAAGCGGGCCGTCCCAGCAAACCCCACTCACACTCGTGTAAGGATCCCGATCCCATGCAAACAGACATCATCGCCAAACTCCATTCTGCATTTGAAGATGCAGCGAAAAATGAAAACGAGGTGACGTTCTGGTATGCCCGCGACATACAGGCAATGCTGGATTATGCTCGATGGGAAAATTTTGAAGCCGCCATCGAGCGCGCTCGCACGTCATGCCAAACCTCTGAGCAGCCAGTGGAAAACCATTTTCGTGAGGTCACGAAAATGGTCGAAATCGGCTCCGGCACCTCGCGTCCGGTCAGGGATATCATGCTGACCCGCTATGCGTGCTACCTGATCGCACAGAACGGTGATCCCAAAAAGGAAGCGATCGCCTTCGCCCAGAGTTATTTTGCTTTGCAAACGCGCAAGCAGGAGCTTCTTGAAGAACGCCTTCATCTGGCTGAACGAATTCAAGCGCGCTCAAAACTCACGGAAACTGAAAAGCAGCTTTCATCGACACTCTATCAGCATGGCGTCGATGATCGGGGCTTCGGAGAAATCCGGTCGCGCGGCGATAATGCTCTATTTGGCGGGCATAACACGGCTCAAATGAAAGCGAAGCTTGGCGTCAAAAGCGGTCGAGCCCTTGCGGATTTCCTTCCCACGGTAACCTTGAAGGCCAAAGAGTTTGCCGCAGCGATTACCGATTTCAATGTTCGCAAAAAAAATCTTCACGGTAAAAGTGTTATTGGCGATGAACATGTGAAGAATAATCGTGACGTTCGTGGTGTTCTTGCGAAAAGCGATATCAAGCCTGAAAATTTGCCAGCTGAGGAAGATATTCAGAAGCTCGAACGCCGTGTGAAAACACAGGAAAAAAAGAGCCTGAAAGCTGAAGGCGATCTGACCAAGATCACCAAAGGTTCGGACTAGGGCCGAGCGGACCTGACTGTGACCACGCCCAGCACCGACGAACTAACGACGTCACACATTCCGGCGCTAGCGACGTTGTGCGCGCTAGGCTGGCACTTTCTGCCCGCGACTGAGTGTCTGGAGCAGCGTGGCAGCGAAAGTGGCGCGTTGCTGCGCCCCGACTTGATCGAGCACTTATCGCGCCATCGCTTTCCCCATCGGGGGGCGGAATACCCGCTGTCGACCAATTCGATCGATTTCATCATGCGGACTCTGTCTGCGCCGCCATTGCAGGACGGCCTGCTGACGGCGAACCAGCGCGTGTATGAATGGCTGACGCTGGGCATCACCGTGACGGAATTTGTCGATGGCAAAAAGCTGTCGATCACGGTGCCGCTGATCAATTGGCACGATGTAACCGCCAATCGTTTTGTGGTG
>JARLJJ010000600.1 GCA_031291275.1 Formivibrio sp. | reverse complement strand
TCTCCGGCCACGACGAGTTTGGCGACGACGTCTGCCTGCTCGGCGTGGAAGTCAAGGAGTTGAAAGCGAAAACAAACGGGTAAATCGCGGCGGCAAAAACCGCTACCGCTGAAGGTGGTGCCCACGACAGGACTTGAACCTATTAACGGTTGATTCTCACCACTTCCCATGATTGCCTCATTTAGTGTATTCATTTCCCGCACAGTAACAGACATCGCCAGTGTTTACAAGCATTATGTGTGCATTTATGGGAAGTCGCGGGAAGAAAACACCGTGCAAACCGTGTGCAAGAAAACTGGCTGTGCAAGCTTTGTGCAAGCGAAGACTCACCCCTGATTCTGTGCAAGCTTGTGCAAAGATTTTGCCCCGCCGTGGCGCGTGGCAGGCCTCTGGCGCGTCCGAACATCGCGGGTAAGACAAAGCAGCGTCCGGGAGCAAAACCGCTCCTACGGTCGTTTTACGGCTGTCCACCGCTGGCACCGTAGTAGCGCCGCCTCGACTAACCGCCAATGAAATAGGACGCGACGCGACGCCTGCCAAGCCGGGATGCTTGCCACCAGCACAGCGGGCGCGGTGAAAAATTTAATGCCCCCCACCGGCCTTATTTAAAATGTGTGGCCTCTCCAATTTTGCCCAGCCTATTCGCAAAAATCGCAAGGCACGTCAAAAAAAAATTCCCGCCCAGCGTAAACGCATCGTGGCAAATCTGGCTTGCGTGGTGCGGGCGCAAAAAAGAAAGCCATCCGCTGGCTCTTGATGCCTTAGGCAAGATCGGCGGCAAAAAATAGTGCTGGTTCGCTGTGTCTGGTCTGCACAAAAAAATGGCCGTCATCGGCGCGAAAAATTCTGAGTCGCACTTCGGGACATTGCGGGCTTTCGGATTCTGGTCGGATATAGCTGCCACTGAGAAGGCCATTCAAATCAAGGCGAAAAATTCCAAGACGGCGAATCGAACCAGTTCGAGTGCGTTTCCAATTCATATCAAGATAAAGCGGGCATTCCGATAATTTTACCCCTTTGGCGTGATGGTGACTGCCCCCGGCACAACGGTAGTTGGCACGCAGAACCCAATGCCGTGCTGCCGCGCCGGGCGGAATGTCCTGCACCAATCTGCAAAGATTATTATTTTCCATAGCTCGGTCTGATTGTTTATCTGATCGAATTACTCTTGGTGCGATTGCAAGTTTCACAAAGCAGTTCGATATTTCGCGCTGTATTGCTGCCGCCTTTTGAAACGGGAACGATATGGTCGTATTCCAAATTACGCCGGCTCCCACATTTCACGCAAACTCCACCATCTCGGCGCCAGACCTCCCGCCGGACTTCTGATGGAATCGCCACTCGTGCTTGTCGTTCTTGTTCTGTTTGGTTCGGTGGGTTCCGTATTTTTGAAGCTTCCCTTGCCGCCAAGCGTTGCCCGTCCTCGACTTGTGACGGAGTCATTTTTTGAGTCAAGTCATCGCGTAGTTTTTTAGCATCATCTGAACCTGCCGCAGCAGCTAAATTTGCCCATTTATATGCCTCAACAAAATTTTGCGGAACGCCATCGCCATAACAGTATGCTAGTCCAATGATATTTTGCGCCTGTAAATTGCCTTGCTCCGCCGCCATTCGGTACCATTTCATTCCCTCGACCCGGTCCCTCGGCACCCCTTCGCCCTTTGCGTAAAATCTCCCCAACATGACTTGTGCGTCTGCACTGCCCTCATTCGCCGCCAAAGAAAACCACTTAACTGCTTCTGGGTAATCTTTTGGCACTTTTCCCCCTCGCCAGTAAAGACAACCCAAATTTAATAGAGCGCATTGATTCCCTTGCTCCCCTGATTTACGCCACCACTTTATGGCTTCATTAATATCACAGGGGACGCCACTCCCATTATCGTAAGCAATCCCTAAATTATTTTGCGCGTCAGAGTCGCCCTGTTCAGCGGCCAAACGAAACCACCTTGCCGCTTCGCTGTCATCTTTCGCAACACCAAAACCATTTGAATAACAAACGCCCAAATGATATTGAGCAATTGAATTTTCGCCTCTCGCAGCAGCTTTGAAACATTTAATTGCTTCCTCGTAGTTTTCTGACTCCAAATGATAATTACCCTGTTCCGCCATGAAATTAGCAATTGCGGCTTGCCGAGCATTTGGAACTCCTTCTCCCAAATCAACGTCTTTGCGTGGAAGCAAATTGGAATCGTTATTTGAAATGGCGGGCGGTGCTCTATGTTCCGGCACAAAGATTGTCGTGTCCGTTTTGCAGTGGGGACATTCGACCGCACGGGTTTCGTCTTTGGCGAAATCGCTGGCGTCAAATTCAATGCCGCCGTCACAGTGCTGGCATTGGCAGGTGACAAAATTTTCAGACATAATTTCCCCCGCGTGCCTATGCCGCTGCCAATAAAAAGGGCGCACTTACTCACGCCCCAAGACAGGCACTGGTATGCCCAAGAAGGAACGCTTTCGGCACGCCCAGTCTTGGGCGTGCTTCAAGCAGTGTCCTTCTTCCAAAGTTACCAGTTTTGTCTTGGACAGCAGC
>JARLJJ010000599.1 GCA_031291275.1 Formivibrio sp. | reverse complement strand
GTTCCCGGTATAATCCGCTTCTTTTCAAAGCTTTGATCCGCCATGTCCACGCAAAAATATCCGCCCCGCATTGCCCATATTGAATCACTGGATTTCGAAGGCCACGGCGTGGCGCATATCGAAGGCAAGACCATTTTTATCGATGGCGCACTGCCGTTTGAAACCGTCGAGTATTCCACTTATCGCAAAAAGCCGAATTTTGAAAACGCGCAGGCAATGGCGATCCTGAAAGAAAGCTTTTTACGCACGACGCCACGCTGTCCGCATTTTGGTGTCTGCGGCGGCTGTTCAATGCAGCATATGGAATTCACCGCACAGGTTGCCGCAAAGCAGCGCGTCCTGGAAGAAAACCTGAAGCGCATAGGCAATGTCGAAACTGAAACCCTATTGCCAGCGATTTATGGCCCGGCCTGGGGCTATCGCCACCGTGCGCGACTATCCGCACGTTACGTGGCAAAAAAGGGCACCGTATTGGTTGGTTTCCATGAAAAGCGCTCCAGTTTCGTCGCTGACATGAACGAATGCCATGTGTTGCCGCCGCACATTTCGGCACAATTGCCGGCGCTGCGCGAACTGGTGATGGGGCTATCCATCCGCGATCGCATGCCGCAGATCGAGCTTGCTCTCGGCGATAATATTGATGTCCTGGTATTCCGTAACATGGATGCAATCACCGAGGCCGACGAAGCCCTATTCAAGTCCTACGCCGATCAGTGGAAAGTACACATTTGGTTGCAGCCCAAAGGCCCGGATACCGCCTTCCCGCTCTATCCGCTCGATGCGCCGGAACTGACCTACAGCCTGCCGGAATTCGGCGTGGTGATGCCGTTCAAGCCAACTGAATTCACCCAGGTTAACCCCCATATCAACCGCGTAATGGTCGAACGCGCAATGAAGCTGCTTGACCCGCAGGCAGGAGAGCACATTGCCGACATGTTTTGCGGCCTGGGTAATTTCACCCTGCCAATTGCCAAGAGCGGTGCCAGCGTTTTGGGCATGGAAGGCAGCCAGCAGCTGGTCGACCGTGCCATGGAGAATGCGCAGAAGAACGGACTGGCCGAACGCACGCAATTCCAGGTAGCCAACCTGTTCGAGATGACCGAACACTGGCTGGAAAAACTGGGCCATTTCGACAAGATGCTGATTGACCCGCCGCGCGATGGGGCATTGGAACTGGTGAAATCCATCTCGGAAGCCAATGGTCCGAAACGCATTGTCTATGTTTCCTGCAACCCAGCCACCCTGGCCCGCGATGCCAGCGTTCTCGTACATTTGAAGGGCTATACGCTCAAAGCGGCCGGAGTCGTTAACATGTTCCCGCATACGGCCCACGTGGAAAGCATGGCGTGGTTTGAGAAAAACATTTAGCCGGCTGTTTTGTTGATATTGGCCCTCGGCCATTTGCCGCACCTGCTGCCTCCATGGGGATAGGCTGAACCTAGCTATTTTGCAAGGTTCAGCCCACATCCAACCTGATTTTCCCGTTATTCCCCGACATCACTCACTCGCCGCATCAAGACTAAACGCTGGATACAAGCGCATAGTTAGAGGCCTTAGTAGACTCGGCCCATTCGCTTCAGGTGCTTCCCCCTAACGAAAAACAGCCAGTCAACAAACCGCCAATATCGACATGGATCGGCTATCTTTATCTTATGGAGCTCGGTTAATCGTCTTCGACTCAGCTGGGTAAATCATTTCTGCCTAAAGGATATATCGATGCGCGTACATGCCCTGTTACCTCGATACCCTGTTCCAGCCTTGAATGTTCCACTCACCACAGGTGGCCGCTTTGTTCTTGGTGCCACACCCGGGGAAAAATTTGACCTTATCGTCTTCTATCGCGGCCTTCATTGCCCGGCGTGTGTGAAATACCTGCTGGAGCTCGAACGACTCGCTCCAGAGTTTATTTCCCGCGGCGTTCAGGTTATCGCCGTTAGCACTGACCACGAGGAAAGAGGCAAACAAATGGTGGAAAAGGTGCATGCGCATGCCACCAAGTTTGCCTATGGTCTGAGCCTTAAAGCTGCGCGTCAGTGGGGACTCTACATCAGCACTTCGCGCGGGAAAACTTCAATCGGCATAGAAGAACCTGCACTGTTTAGCGAACCAGGCGTCTTCCTGGTCAAGCCGGATGGCACACTGTATTACGGTGCAGTTCAAACCATGCCATTCGCCCGCCCTCCGTTTCAGGACTTGTTGGGCGCAATCGATTTCGTCGTTGCCAAGGATTACCCAGCACGCGGTGAATACACTGGAGACGTCTGAGCAATAGCGCTCGAATTCGCCATCTGTGATTCACCCGGTAAACGAGCAATTCCCTGCAAACATCACGCAACGCAGAGAGTTGGAGATATTCAAACACTTTCGTTCACAAGACCGCTCAGCTTTCAAAGTGACGAGATACCGGTACCACCACTGACGCCACCAGATGGTGTTGTTATACTTAGCGCAGATTCCCCATCCAGTTGCAATTGCATCGGCCTGGATTTGAAAAATGTGATCGTGGTTTATCAAGATACGCTTTCGTAGCGCCTGAAAAACCAGAACCCGCGAGATGCTCCATACAATGAATCAAGATAGCCCCCAGAATTCCGCCCAAACCGTACTTCGGAATCTGGTTGAGATAGCACCCATCCGTATTTTCTGGAAAGACCTCGACTCCCGGTTTCTTGGCTGCAACAGCCTGTTTGCCAAGGATGCGGGCTTGACTCACGAAGGCGAGCTAATCGGGAAAACTGACTTCGATATGGTCTGGAAGGACCAGGCTGAGCTATATCGCGCGGATGACCAGCTTGTCATGGAATCCGGAACACCCAGGCTCGGTTATGAAGAACCCTAGGAAAAGCCGGATGGCACTGTCAGTTGGGTACTCACCTCCAAGGTGCCTTTGCGCGACGCCGAACAAAAAATCATTGGTGTACTGGGTATTTACTCGGACATTTCTGAACGTAAAAAATCCGAGCGCAGCCAGAAAAAACTCAATCGCGCACTTAGGTTACTAAGTGAATGCAATATTGCGTTAGTACATGCAAAGGACGAGCAAGAATTGCTCAACCAGATCTGTCGACTGGTTGTAGAAATCGGCGGCCACGAAGCCGCCTGGGTGAGCTTTGCCGAAAACGATCTGGATAAGTCCGTGCGTCTGGTTGCGCAATCGGGTCACGAACACGGTTATCTAAGCAGTGCAAATGTTTCATGGGCCGATACCCCGCGTGGGCAGGGACCAACGGGCATTGCCATCAGAACAGGGAAAACTTTTGTCGACCAGGATTGCCAAAAAAATCCCAATATGGCGCCCTGGCATGACGCCATTATCAAGAACGGGTTTCAGTCAAGCATCGGGCTTCCACTGTCCAGCAAAAATCGCGTCCTAGGCGCAATCTGCATTTATTCGAATGAACTTAACGCATTCAACCCAGATGAAGTGCATTTGCTGGAAGAACTCGCCAATAACCTCTCTTACGGCATGGAAGTACTGCGCATCCGTACCGAACACGAGGAAGCAGAGAAAAAACTGGCTTTTCTGGCCTACCACGATCCGTTGACTGGCATGCCCAATCGCTTGCTACTGCGTGACCGTTTCGAACAAGCCACCGTACTTGCAAAACGTGATCGAACCGGCGCAGCACTGCTCTATCTCGACCTGGACAATTTCAAGCTGGTCAACGATAGCCTGGGCGATGTTTATGGTGACAAGCTACTGGTTCATGTTGCTACCAGACTGAAAGCATGCCTGCGCGAAACCGATACAATCAGCCGTCAGAGCGGCGATGAGTTCATCATATTGCTGAACAATGTGGCCGACCTGGGCATGGTCGAAATCATTGCCGAGAACATCATTGAAGCTTTTGTCGAACCATTCCATATTGATGGCCACGCATTGAACACCTCCACCAGCATCGGGATCAGTCTGCTTCCCGGCGACGGCAAGTCGCTTGATGTTCTGCTCAAAAACGCGGATATCGCGCTTTATCACGCAAAAGAATCAGGAAGAAACACCTTCCGCTTTTTTTCCGAAGAAATGAACAGGGATGCATTGCAGCACATGCAATTGCAAGGACAATTACGCAATTCTTTAAAAAACAAGGAATTACTGCTGCATTACCAACCACAGGTTGATATTGCCAGCGGTCAAATCATTGGCGCCGAAGCCTTATTGCGCTGGCAACATCCAGAGCTGGGACTGGTGGCCCCGGCAAAATTCATTCCGCTCGCAGAGCGCAGCGGTCTCATCATTCCGATTGGCGAATGGGTACTCAATGAAGCATGCAGGCAGGCCAAAATCTGGAACGCATCTCCAGCGCTGCCGCCCATGGTCATGGCAGTCAATTTGTCCGCATTGCAATTTAAACGCGGCAATCTCATCGAAACCGTGATCAACGCACTTGAACGGTCTGGATTGCCAGCGGGTCAGCTAGAACTTGAGCTGACGGAATCCATTCTGTTGCAGGACATGGACGTAGTGATGAAGACGCTGCGCCGCCTGAAAGAAATTGGCGTCAAGCTCTCTATCGATGACTTTGGTACGGGCTACTCAAGCTTGTCGTACCTGAAACGACTGGATGTGGACAAGCTCAAAATTGATCAATCATTTGTGCGCGACTTGATCGAAGACCAGGACGATGCCTCCATCGTGAAAGCCATCATCCAGCTTGGGCATACCCTGCAACTGACCACGATCGCCGAGGGTGTAGAAACCAGCGCCCAGCTCGACATCCTGAGAAGCAACGGTTGCGATCAATTCCAAGGTTACTTGTTCAGCCGTGCGCTCCCGGCAGAAGCATTTTCCAGTCGTTTCATTACAAAATAAAGGCCGATCAATATTCGTAACTGAGGGGCTGTCCCATTTTACGCACGCGCAGAAACCAATAAACAATGCGTTAATCTATGCTTATCAATCAGTTACGGGTGAAATGTTGACGGAAAAGTATTCCTGCACAGGTCCGGCAATCCGATAAAAAAGTATCCCAAACACCTCCGCTTGTAGATCGGGTTATCCCTTACCTCTCAGGTTTACGATACAATTAGGACAATTATCCAGACCCATTTTAGGGTCAATGCAGACAGGAGAACATGAAATGTCGATGGCGGATCGTGATGGCGTAATTTGGTATGACGGCAAGCTGGTACCGTGGCGCGAAGCCACGACCCATGTGCTCACGCACACCCTGCACTATGGCATGGGTGTTTTTGAGGGCGTCCGCGCCTATGAAACATCCAAGGGCGCAGCCATTTTCCGTCTGCAAGACCACACTGACCGCCTGTTCCGCTCGGCCCATATTCTGGGCATGAAACTGCCCTTCAGCAAAGAAGACATGAATGCCGCTCAACTTTCGGTCATTCGAGAAAACAAGCTGAAATCCGGCTACCTGCGTCCGATGGCTTTCTATGGTCCGGCCAAGCTTGGCATTGCGCCGCCCGTGAACGACGTACATGTGATCGTCGCCGCTTGGCCGTGGGGCACCTATCTTGGCGCAGAAGCTCTGGGAAAAGGCATTCGCGTCAAGACATCCAGCTTCAGCCGCCACCACGTGAACGTGACCATGTGCAAGGCCAAGGCAAACGGCAATTACATGAACTCGATCCTGGCGCATCAGGAAGTAGCCGCCGACGGCTACGATGAAGCGCTGTTGCTGGATGTCGACGGTTTCGTGGCCGAAGGTTCCGGGGAAAACATTTTCCTGGTTCGCAACGGCAAGGTTTACACGCCGGATCTGACCAGCTGCCTCGACGGCATCACCCGCAACACCGTCGCGCAAATCATCGAAGATATGGGATTGCAGCTGATCGAAAAACGCATCACCCGCGATGAAGTGTATATCGCCGACGAAGCGTTCTTTACCGGCACCGCTGCTGAAATTACCCCGATTCGCGAACTAGACAATCGTGCCATCTGCATCGGTAGCCGTGGCCCGATCACGACCGAAATCCAGAAGCGCTATTTCGACATCGTGCAAGGCCGCGACGAGAAACGCGCCGACTGGCTGGCACTGGCTTAACGGCTCGCCGCACTGCACTACTGGAGACACATAAAATGACTGCACTCAAAGAAAATACGCAGCTCGACATTGAAGTCACCGCCCACGACCTACCGCTACACTGTCCGATGCCGGACATGGTGAAATGGAACAGCCACCCGCGCGTGTTCCTGGATATCGCGACAACCGGCGAAGCGCTTTGCCCGTATTGCGGTACCAAGTACCGTTTGAAGGCCGGCGAGGTTATCAAGCAACATTGATCGATTGATACACAAGAACAAAGCGGCCGGCGTGCCGCTTTGCGCTTTTGGAACCCGATGAAAAAAATCCTGATCATCGCCCCGGCCTGGATCGGCGACGCCATCATGGCGCAACCACTGTATCAGCGCCTGCATGCGCGCCACCCGGGACTCACGCTCGACGTACTTGCTCCAGCCTGGACCCGCGCGGTGCATGCGCGCATGCCGGAAGTCAACGAAACCTTCGACAACCCGTTCGGTCATGGCGAGCTGAAGCTTGGCGCACGCTGGAAGTTGGCGCGCAAACTGAAGCAGCGCGGCTACGATCAGGCCATCGTGCTGCCCAACTCGCTTAAATCCGCGCTGATTCCGTTCTTTGCCGGCATCCCGCTGCGCAGCGGCTGGGTCGGCGAGGTGCGCTACGGCCTGTTGAACGATGCCCGCGTGCTCGATCCGCAGCGTCTGCCCATGATGGTCGAGCGCTTCGCCACGCTGGCCGAAGACAGCAGCCAGCCCTTGTCGCGCCCGGTGCCTTATCCGCAGTTGGTAGTCGATGCCCGCTCCCGCCAGCAGGCGCTGCAGGAACTGGGATTGGATACAGTGCAACCTGCGATTGCCTTCTGCCCCGGCGCCGAATTTGGCCCGGCCAAGCGCTGGCCAGCGCGGCACATGGCAGCGCTGGCGCGCGAACTGCTCGCTGAGGGCAAGCAGGTCTGGTTGTTCGGCTCTGGCAAGGATGCCGAAGTGGCCAACGAAATCGCCAAGCTTGCACCCGGCTGCGTCAATCTCTGCGGCAGAACGAACCTTGGCGCCGCGATCGACCTGCTCTCGGCCACAGCAGCAGTCGTGACCAACGATTCCGGCCTGATGCACATGGCCGCCGCGCTGGACCGGCCGATTGCCGCGGTTTACGGTTCCAGCTCACCCCAATTCACCCCGCCGCTGTCCGACCATGCCAAGATCATCACGCTCGGCCTGGAATGCAGCCCGTGCTTCAAGCGCACCTGCCCGCTCGACCACCTGAACTGCCTGAACAACCTCGGCCCGGAACGCGTGAAAGCCGCACTAGCCGAACTTGTCCCCGACCTTATCAAGGCTTAAACCATGGAATTTCTCGATCTCGCCCCGATTGCCCGCATCAACGGCACAGTGGTCCTGCCCGGCTCGAAAAGCATCTCCAACCGCATCCTGCTGCTGGCTGCGCTGGCGCAAGGCACAACGCAAGTCAAAGGACTGTTGGCCTCGGACGATACCCAGCGCATGCTCGAAGCGCTGCAACAACTCGGCGTAAACTGGACACAACAGGGCGACACCCGCGACTTCACCGTACCCGGCATCGGCGGCCTGTTCCCGGTGAAGGAAGCCGACCTGTTCCTGGGCAACGCCGGCACCGCGTTTCGCCCGCTGACCGCCGCGCTGGCGCTCGCCGGCGGAAACTACCAGATGCGCGGCGTGCCGCGCATGCACGAGCGCCCGATCGGCGATCTGGTCGATGGTCTGCGCGCGGTCGGTGCCGACATCGCTTATCTCGGCAACGAGGGCTTCCCGCCACTGGCGATCAAGCCGGCCAGGATCGAGGCCGGACGACGAGTACCAGTCAAGGGCAATGTATCGAGCCAGTTCCTCACCGCCTTGCTGATGGCGCTGCCGCTGAGCGGCGAAGACGTAAGCATCGAAGTCGTCGGCGAGCTGATATCCAAGCCGTATATCGAGATCACACTGAACCTGATGGCCAAGTTTGGCGTGAAGGTCGAGCGGCGTGAGTGGCGCGAATTTTTCATTCCCGGCGGGCAACAGTATGTCAGCCCGGGAGTGGTGCACGTGGAAGGCGATGCCTCGTCGGCCTCGTATTTCCTGGCAACCGGTGCGATTGCCGGCGGCGTGGTGCGCGTCGAAGGCGTGGGCTCAGAGAGTATTCAGGGCGACAAACGCTTTGCCGAAGTCCTTGAAATGATGGGTGCGCAGATCACGTGGGGAGCGAACTACATTGAGGCTGCGCCGCCAGTCAGCGGCAAGCTGAAAGCCATCGACGTCGACCTGAACCACATCCCCGATGCCGCGATGACCATCGCCATTGCCGCGCTGTTTGCGAATGGCACCACCACGATCCGCAATATCGCCAGTTGGCGCGTGAAGGAAACTGACCGCCTGAGCGCGATGGCGACTGAACTGCGCAAGGTCGGCGCGACGGTTGAAGAAGGCCAGGACTATATCCGCGTCACGCCGCCGGCAGCTTTGATTCCGGATGCGGCAATCGACACCTACGACGACCACCGCATGGCGATGTGTTTCTCGCTGGTGGCGCTCGGCGGCGTGCCGGTCCGCATCATGGACCCGGGCTGCACCGCCAAGACCTTCCCGACCTATTTTGACGAGTTGGCGCGAATTTCCCAGTACTGAACTACAGCTGAGATTCAAGACAACACCGCCGTTTCAGCGGTGTTTTTTCTTTGCACGGGATACAGGCGCTTTAGCGACATGCTTGCGCACAACCGCTTTCTTGGTCGCTGTTTTCTTCGCGACGACTTTTACCGTGCGCTTTGGCGTGGATTTTCCTGCCACTTTTTTGACCGATTTCACTCTGTGAGCGACGGGTTGGACTCTATGTGATTTACGCGCCTGAGTATGTCTGCGTACCGATACCGTCGGCATCGAGGTTCTTTGTACGTATTGCGGTGCGGCAGACGGCTCATCGAACGGCAAGGGTGCGTCTTTTTCTTCCGCCTGTGCGTAAACAGATAACGTTCCAAGCAAGAGCAAACCTGCAATCCACTTCAAAGCCATGGTTTTATTCCTCGTAGCCGCAATTGCGGCTTCTAAAATTTAATTAAGAGATTATACCTGTCACTCCAACAAGGCACGTGCCAAGGCAGCCAAAGCTGCCGGACGGTTAGAGCAGGCAGCAAGCCTGCCGCGCGCCTGGGGTAGCAGATCCAAGTCATACGGCAATCGCCCGGCAACCAACCATGTTTTAACGCCAGGCAAGGCCGTCAATAATGCCTGCTGCTCTGGAATAAGCACAGCGTTGTAACTGATACAGATAACCTGCGCTGCGGCATGCGAACGCATCACAGCCAAAGCAATATCTGCCGATGACGGAGCCAGAGGAAAACGTAATTCGCTGACAGCCAATCCGCACCCAGCAAGACAGCAACCCAGCGTGCCGCCGTCCACACTCACCATATCGATTTCCGTACGCTCGCGCACTTCCAGCGAGATCACCAATACGGGCCGATGCCTATCTAACTTGGCCGGCGTCCCTTGCCAGACAATACAGGCAGCATGAATCTGTTTCGATAACGCCAGACTTTGCGGCTGGGCAATCTGGTCAGTAACATCAGGTGGCAGCATGCGCCATCCTGCCATGTTGCGTTTTTCTTTAAGACTCAGAATACGCTTCACGGATTCATCAATACGCGCTTCGCTGATCTCGCCCCGCTCCACCGCAGCAAGCAAAGCGTCCATCACTGCCAACTGGCGATCTTCGCGATGCGAAACCAGCAATATATCGGCGCCTGCCTTGAAAGCGCGCACAGCACCCTCGACCACACCCACGCCTTCGGCAATGGCAGCCATTTCCAGGCAGTCGGTAATGACCACGCCATCGAAGCCAAGTTCCCCGCGCAGCAAATCCGTCATGACCGCTGGCGACAAGGTAGAAGGTATATCTGGATCAGGCTCGAAAGCGGGGAACACCACATGCGCAGACATGATCGCATCGACACCCGCCGCAATTGCCGCCCGAAACGGCGCCAGTTCCACTGCATCCAACCGTGCCCTGTCATGCCCGACACGAGGCAGGCCAAGATGGGAATCGACTGCGGTATCTCCGTGACCGGGGAAATGTTTCGCCGTAGCGGCAACACCCGCAGCCTGTATCCCGCGTTGCGCGGCAAGACCGTATTCGCAAACTTCCGCCACAGTTTCACCGTAGGCACGCACACCGATAACCGGATTGCGGCGATTGTTGTTCACATCCAGCACCGGCGCAAAATTGACATTAAATCCAAGGATGCGTAGCTCTTCATTCGCAATGCGCGTCAGAGCCTCACAATCGGCGGCATTGCCAGCAGTCCGAAATGCCAGCGCCGAGGGCAGCGGGGTAACGCCCTCCTCGATACGCGAGACAACGCCACCTTCTTGATCCACTCCGATCAGCAACGGAATAGCCGATTGTTCGGCATTGATTTCCTGCAAGCGTCGGTTCAATGCCGCAGTCTGTACGGGATTCTGAATATTGCGCCGAAACAGGATCACACCGCCCAAATGGCGCAGGCGAATCAGTCGCTCTATCTGCGCATCGGGCTCATATCCATCGAAACCAGCCATCAACAATTGGCCAATCTTGAGGCGGAGGGGCAAAGCCTTCATGCCGGAGTTCCCGTATTAAAAGCAAATAGATACCTTTTTTCCCGCCTTCTGTACAGGCACTTGCACAACGCGGGGCGCACACCGTCAAGAAACCCATGACTTAACCCAAACTATCGCCGTTTACACTTCTGGACTGCTTGTTTTACCCGATCCAATTGTTAGAATGCTTTTCCGACATAAAATTACACACGCCGTAAATTAAAACCTTATTCCAATAAAATAATAAACCATCATCTCGGGAGAGAACATTTATGAAACTTACCATTGCCAGCCGTTTACTCGTCATGATTGCCGGCTCGATCGCAGCACTATTACTGGTCGGCGCACTGGGTTTTTATAGCACCCGGCAAGTCACGAACGACTTGAAGTACACCAACGAAAACATCATCAGCAATCTGAACACTCTTGCACGTGCCGAAAATACTTTCCTGGTTATTCGGGTCAATGCACTGTATTTCCTCTCCTACGATGATCCTGCAAAAAAAGCGCCCCACGAAGAGGTCATCAAACAAAAGATTCAGGAAGTTAATTCCTTGCTTGGGGAATATGAGAAAAAAGCCACCGACAACCAGGATAAATCCCTGCTGGATGCCGACAAGCAATCCTTTGCCAACTACACACAGATTCTGGAAAAAGTACTGGAAAGATCACGAGCAAATGACCGAGAAGGGATGAATGCGGTTGTTGAAAACGAATGGAAACCTGCCGGCGGCAAACTCACCACAGCGTTTCAGGAACACGCTGCATTCAACAACGACCTTGCTACCAAAATTGTAAAAAATGCCACCCAAACCGGGCGGCGCAACAACATCTTGACCCTGATCGCCTTGGCTACCGGTATTGTTTTAACCAGTGGCATCGGGTTATTGCTGCGCCGAAACATTAGTGCTTCCTTGCACACGATGCGCACAACCATGCTGCATGTCGCTGGCCAGCTTGATTTCACCGCTCGCGCCAATATCCACACGCATGACGAAATCGGCGTGACGGCCACCGCCTTCAACCAGCTGCTTGACCGGGTACAGGGCAATATTCGCAGTGTGGCTGCAGGGGCAGGCCAAGTGGCACAGGCAGCCAGCCAAATGGCGCAAACAGCGGCACAAGTTGCCGCCGCATCATTCGAACAAAGTGAAGCCGCATCCAATATGGCTTCTTCCATTGAGCAAATGTCAGTCAGTATTGGTCAAGTTGGAGATCGTGCCGGGGAAGTTCATCACTTCTCCAGTGAATCGGGGAAACTGGCTAAAAACGGTGAAGAGGTTATTGGTCATACCGTCGAAGAAATCAACAATACCTCGGGCATCGTCAGCCGGGCTGCCGACCATATCCGTCAACTGGAAGAACAAAGTCTGCAAATTTCCAGCGTGGTCGCCGTAATCAAAGAAGTGGCAGATCAGACCAATCTACTGGCACTGAATGCCGCCATTGAAGCCGCGCGCGCCGGAGAGCAAGGACGCGGCTTTGCCGTGGTTGCAGATGAAGTACGCAAACTGGCCGAACGCACTGCTTCCTCCACGCAGGAAATCACCCGGACTATCGCATCGATGCGCAACGGGGCACGCAATGCCGTTGAAGGCATGCAACACATTGTGCGGCAAGTTACCAGCAGCGTGGAGCGGGTGAGCATTGCAAACAAGGTGATGGAGCAGATTGGTCATGGCAGTCGCAATGGCGTCGCCATGGTCGATGAGATCGTCAACGCCATCCGCGAACAGGGTTCAGCAAGTAATAGCATTGCCCTGCAGATTGAACACATCGCACAGATGGCCGAAGAAGGGAGTTGCGCTGCCAACGAAGGCGCACAATCCGCCCGCGAACTCGATCAATTGGCGATTGGCATGCAACAAATGGTAGCTGCCTACCGCCTGTAATATTTCTATTGCAGGAAAACAATCTGAACGTAAAAAAGCGAGTCCAGACCGACTCGCTTTTTCTTTCCCCACCCAATACAAAACGGCGAACCAAGATTCACCGTTTTGCTTTAGTCACCTACGATCAGATTAAACTGCCAGACGCTTCAGCACTTCCTCGCGCCCCAACAAGGCCAAAACTGCATCAACCGACGGCGTTTGCAAGGTACCGCAAATTTTGGCGCGCAATGGCATGCCCACCAGCGGCATCTTCACTTCCTGCTGCTTGACGAAATCCTTGATGAATTGGGCCAGCGTTGGTTGATCCCAACTTTCCAAACGGGCAGCGCCTTCAGCAAAGAATTGCAGACGGGCTTCATCATCGGGGGTGAGATGTTTCGCCACGATTTCAGCGGTTGGATCCAGCGGACGGTAGAAATATTCAGCCTGATCGGCCAGTTCAACCAAGGTATGCACACGTTCACGCAGCAGCACCACGACCAGCGCCAGCGCCGGCCCATTCTGCGTATCCACTCCCTTGTCTTTCAGGAAAGGCTGTACCAATCCAGCCAAACGTACCGGGTCAGCCGCTTTCATATGTTGTGCATTCAGCCACAGCAATTTTTCCCGATCGAAACGGCTCGGGCTTGGGCTGACATCTTTCAGATCGAACCATTCAACAAACTGATCCAGCGTGAAAAATTCATCGTCGCCATGACCCCAGCCCAGGCGTGCCAGATAGTTGAGCAATGCTTCTGGCAGGAAGCCCATGCGCTCATACTCCACGACGCTGACTGCATCGCGTCGCTTGGACAGCTTCTGGCCCTGATCGTTGTGGATCATCGGCAAATGCGCGAAAGTCGGCACCTTGGCACCCAGCGCTTGATAAATCACGATCTGGCGCGGGGTATTGTTGACGTGATCATCACCGCGGATCACATGGGTAATGCCCATATCCCAGTCATCGACCACTACACAGAAATTATAGGTCGGAGTGCCATCTGGACGCGCAATAATCAGGTCGTCAAGTTCGGTCGCGCTGATTTCAATCCGACCTTTTACCGCATCGTCCCAGGCAATCACACCATCGACCGGCGTCTTGAAGCGCACCACGGGTTTTACGCCCGCCGGGGGTGTCGGCAAGGTTTTGCCAGGTTCAGGACGCCAACGTCGGTCGTAGCGCGGCTTTTCGCCGCGCGCTTCTTGCTCTGCCCGCAGCGTATCCAGCTCTTCGCGACTCATGTAACACAGGTAGGCATGGCCATTTGCCAGCAATTGCTGGAGCACTTCCTTGTAACGGTCCATGCGCTGCATCTGATAGAACGGACCTTCGTCATGTCCCAGATCAATCCAGTTCATGCCATCAATAATTGCTGCGACCGATTCCGGCGTTGAACGCTCCAGATCGGTATCTTCAATCCGCAACACAAACTGGCCACCATTTTTACGGGCATACGCCCAAGAAAACAGTGCGGTACGTACACCACCGATATGCAACAGGCCGGTGGGACTCGGGGCAAAACGGGTACGAATCGTGGTCATGATCATCACAGAAAAGGCAAAGGGGCTATTCTAACGGATTACAGCGCAGCAATTTCACCGTGCCCAACCAAGCTCGGCTCGGCGGGAGAAATTGTTTTCGTTTCGGGTTCCGCACTGGTGGACGCCAGTTGGGTAGTACTTGGCTCCATTGGTGGTTCGAAACGCGCAAGGATATCGAAGTAGGTACGCAAGGACTCAACAAAAATAACCGGCTCGCCTCCTCGAGCATAGCCATTTTTTAATGTCTGAAAATATCGTGGATTGCGTAGCAGAGGCAACACGGACTTTACATCCACCCAGCTATCGGGATTTTTCTTGAGTCGCTGGGCCAGAATGCGTGCATCTTCCAGATGTGCGAAACCGACGTTGTAGGCCGCCAATGCCAACCAGGTACGATCCGGTTCAGTAATGCGTTGCGGGATCATATCGATCATCTGGCGCATGTAGCGCGCACCACCCATGATACTCTGGTATGGGTTCATCCGATCAACACCAAGCGCCTGTGCCGTCCCGGCGGTCAGCATCATTAGGCCGCGCACTCCCGTAGGAGAAACAGCCGTTGGGTTCCAATGCGATTCCTGATAGGCCAACGCCGCCACCAAGCGCCAATCCAGCCCGGTTTTCGCTGCAGCCTCGTGAAACCAACCACGGAAATCAGGCAGTATCTGGCTGCGCCGATTGAGAAACGCACTGGCATCCAACGGTTCAAGGCGATTGATATGGCCGTAATACCGTGAAGCTAATTGCGTTACGACGCCTTGCGCTGTTGCTTCTTTCATAAATGCAGAGACTTGACTAGTGAGATCTGCATCATCCGAGCGCAAAGCCCAAGCCAGCGCCATGGGTTCGCTCACGCCATACAGAATAGCGACCTGAGGGTAATAGTTCTGCATCACTTCAGCCGTACGCGCATCTATCAGCGCTGCGCGGATTTTCCCTTGCGCCACCCGCTCAAACAAATCCTCGCCATCACCAGCCATATCCTGAACCGCGACCAAACCTGGCCAGCGCGCCTTTATCTTCGCGACCGTCTGGATATGTTCAGGCAACACATTTAATGGCAACTTGCCAGCCGCCAATTGGCGCTGAATCTCAGAATCCGACGATCCAGACAGATAAACCAAGACGGGTTCCACTGTTTGGTATACAGGGCTATTAACAATATTCGGCTCATTGCTCGCCCACACGCCAGCGGCCATATGAGCCTCGCCGCGACGCAAACGCGTTAGCGCATCTGCCTGATTTGCCGCGACAACAAAACGAACCTTGAGTGCATGCTTGGCGGCGAACTGGTTAACTAGATCATATTCCAGCCCAGCCTGCCCACCGGAAGCATCCACAAAAAGTGTCGTAGGCCCGTTGGGAACCAAGACCACCAATTCGTGCGTTTCCTGCCATGGCCGGACCGGTGCGACCGCACTGGTCATCCAGTCCCCACACCCCGCCAAGACTAATATAAGTAACCCTGTCCACAATCTCTTCATGGAACCCTTTGATATTTATGAGAAACCCGGCATTGTGCCAACAAGCTGGCATGATCACAAACAAAACATTTGGTAGGATTCAACCTCTTGCGCTACAATCGCCACCCTACGCGGAGAGGTGGCAGAGTGGTCGAATGTACCTGACTCGAAATCAGGCGTAGACGCAAGTCTACCGAGGGTTCGAATCCCTCCCTCTCCGCCAAGTATCAAACTAGCGATACCCAGCGACACCCACTGAAACCCTGATAAAGCTTAGCTTTACAGGGTTTTTTGTTATTCCTAGTCACCCCTTGGCAAGGTGAATAACACATTCAATTTATAGGTAACAATAGTGACTCATGGAATAGTTACTCATACGGTGTACGCCATGAAGCTGACCGACCTCATCACTAAAGTGGCCAAGCCATGGGACTAACCTTTCCCTTTGTCGGACGGCGAAGGCTTGGTACTAAACGCTTAGTCCACAGGAAAGAAGTGCTGGCGATATCGTTACCGCTTTGCTAGCAAGTATAGGATGCTTTCACTGGGCGTCTACCCCGATGTCACCCTCAAGGCCGCCAGAACCGGGCGTGACCGACTACAAACACTACTCAAAAAGAATATTGATCCGTCACAGAATCGCCAGAAAGAAAAGCTGGTTGCCAAAATATCCGCAGAAACCAGCTTTGAGGAAGTAGCGCGTCTATGGTGGGCAGACTGGAAAGAAGCACGTTCCGAGCGCCACGCGCATCATGTACTGCGCCGACTGGAGGCTGACGTGTTCCCGGTGATCCAAGCCTGTAACCGACATTACCGCACCGCTGCTGCGGATGACGGTCAAGAAAATCGAAGCTCGCGGGGTACTGGATATTACCAAGCGCGCACAGGAAACCTGCGGGCAAATATTGCGCTACGCGGTGGCCCACGGTCTGACCGAGCGCAGCCCAGCGGCAGACATCAAACCCGCCGATGCCCTGAAGAAAGCCCGCAAGAAAACCAACTCTGCCCGCCTGAGCACCAAGGAACTACCGGAACTGCTGCGCCAGATCGATCTATACGACGGCCAACCACTGACCAAGTTGGCGTTGCAACTGATGGTACATACCGTTGTCCGTAACCGCCCACCACCCTAATCCAAAGTCTGCCAATCACCTCTTGGCTGAATCGGCATGCTTCCAAAAACAAGATAGTCCTCTTGAAAGCTTTACATTCTTTTACGTCGACCATTCATCAATCTGTGATGTTTTCTGCCGATAGCCTTAGTAAGAGGCTTAATCCTGAGTCACTGTCAAAATACGAGATAGTCAATCTTAAAGGCATCTCGCTGGAGGGAGAAACCATGGTAACCGCAATTAGCTCTTCCACACTGCCAGTACAGAGCAGCAGTAGCAGTTCATCCCAGATTGCCGTACTAGAAAAGCAACTTGCGGCGTTGCAGAAGCAACTGATCGCAGCTCAAAAAAACTCATCAACAAAAGAAGGCGCGGCGAAAGTTACACTCCTCAACGCCCAGATAGCCGCAATTGAAGCCCAAATCGCCCAATTGAAGGCAGAGAAGAGTAGTGCGTCGACGGGAAGTGCAGCATCAATCTCGGCAACAAAAAGAACACCCACTGAATCGATTGCAACGGGTACGTCAAGCAACTCGACTGGTAACGCCGTTGATACCTACATTTAAGAATCGACTGGCAGACCAAAAGGTTTGCGCGAAGAGAAAATACGCGGCATACACAGCATTTTGTGAATCCCGCCCTCAATTGATTTTATCCTCCAGACGCTCGGCTGCCTCTTCATCCGCAACCAATACATCGTGTGGAGTACGGCCACGACGCGTGTTACACCACCATCCATAACCGACGATTGTGATAGTCAGAGCAATGGCAAGGTAGGGTTCTCCCTGCAGGAAAGAGGGAAGATAGGGTTGAACTGCCAAGTCGGAATCGATCATTTCCCCGGCGGTGTAGGCAATCAGTCCGGCGCCGATATAGACAATGATCGGAAAACGATCCATCAGCCTCATGATAAGGGTGCTGCCAAAAACCACCAGCGGAATCGACAACGCCAATCCAACGCCCAGCAACAGGTAGTTGCCCTTGGCGACACCGGCAATGGCCAGCGTATTGTCCAGACTCATCACCACGTCAGCGATCAGGATGGTCTTGACCGCACTCATCAAATTGCCGTGTCCATGATGGGACGTACCCTCAACCTCTTCTTCCTCGGTCAATAACTGATAGGCAATCCAAACGAGCAACAGACCACCGATGAACTGCAGAAAAGGTATCTTCAGCAAGGCAACAGCCACAACCGTCAGGATAATCCGCAAAACCACAGCACCGCCACTGCCCCACAAGATCGCCGTTTTTTGCTGGCGCAAAGGCAAGCCCCGTGCGGCCAGGGCAATGACGACAGCGTTATCGCCGCTGAGCACGATGTTGACCATCATGATTTGCATCAGCGCGATCCAGAATTCCATATGCACTTTCGACACCCTCGATCCGTTGGGAATGCGCGGACCATGCTCATTTCAGCAGCCCCTGCGCAACTTCAACCGCTCATGGTACAAGACCCTCATCGAAATCAACAAACTGATAGGAATAAAAACAAACAGCACCTGACCGGTGCTGTTTGTTTTTTTAAACTCCAGATAAGAAGCCATACATCACATCAAGGCAGGGACATGCTGTGCATTGGATCGTTCACGCCGCAGGTAACACCAGATCGACATACCCGCCAAAGCAATAATGCCGCCATTCCAGACCAGGGAATAGGTAGGCTCAACAACAATACCGACAGCTATCGCCAAAAATAGTCCCCGTTCTACCATATTGAGCACTTTCCCCAGCCATCCCTGAATAAAGACAGACCATGCGAAAGTGGCACCCATCAAACCAGCACAAGCCACACCGATGCTGGCTATCCTCATGAACTCATTACCATCGCTGGCAACAGTCAGCCCAAGCAGGCGCGGATCGGCGACAAAGCCAAATGGAATCAGGAAGACAACCGCACTGAGTCCAAAGGCCAGAAAGCCTGTCTTCATCGCATCCGCTTTGGCCACCGCAGCCGACGCATAAGAAGCCAAAGCCACCGGGGGCGTCACCATCGACAGCACCGAGTAATACATGACAAAGAAGTGCGCCTGCAAAGGCGTCACACCCAGTTTAGTGAGCGCAGGAACAAACATGACGGCACCGATGATATATGCAGCCACCGTCGGCAAGCCCATTCCCATGACCAGACAGCCCAAAATAACCAGTATCAAGGATAGATACAAACTTGAGCTGCCCAGATCCGCCAACAAACCGGCAAACTTTAACGCCATGCCCGATTGCGTTGCCACGACCATAATGATCCCGATGGCAGCAAGCGGAACGGTGATCGTGGCCATTTGCCGTGCCACATCGAGGAACATATTGAACAGTCCCCGGCCGTCATACCAGGTATTGCGGCGCAGGAACGGGATCAGCAATGAAAAAATAGATGCGTAAAATGCCGCCAACTGCGCCGAATACCCCATGAAGAGCATGCCCAACAGTGAAACAGGCCCAAGAAGAAGATGGATATTCGATTTCAGATCCGGCTTTTCCAGAGTAGACGGATCGATAGTGCCAATACCGCTGCGGCGAGCCCGTAAATCGACAATCAAAAACAAAGCAAAATAATAGGATAGCGCGGGAATAATCCCGGCCAGCGCAATCGAGGTATAAGGAATGCCCAACATGTCGGCCATTACGAACGCCGCAATGCCCATTACGGGAGGCATCAACTGTCCACCGGTGGACGTCAGTGCTTCCGTTGCTGCAGCCTGCACTGCGGAATAACCTGAACGACGCATCAAAGGAATGGTCAACACTCCGGTCGTCGTTGCATTCGCCACGGCAGAGCCACTGATGGTGCCGAACAGCGCGCTGGCGACAATCGCGGCTTTGGGCGCTCCTCCGCTCATACGGCCGGCAATCGCCATCGCAATGTTGATGAATACCTTCCCACCGCCCGAGCCAGAAAAAATGGCCCCGAACAGGATGAAGTAGAACAAAGGATTAACAGCCGTCATCGAAGTAATGCCAAAGAGGCCATCGCTCGTCATCGACACCAGCTCGGTAGTCCGCTCGATCAGTTCCGCCACGGTTCTGGTGCTGAACGTACCCGGCCGCCACAAAAGCGCATAAAAAAGAAAAATCAGAATAACGCTCAACAGACTCCAGCCCACCACGCGACGAACCGCTTCCAGCAACATCAGCGTGCCAATTACGAATACGACCTGATCCTGCAAAAAGACCTCGTCCACCAAGCCAAGACGCACCTGCAAACGATCCAGCGCAAAATAAAAGTGCGCACAAATCAGCAGGCTAGCCAGAACCATGCAGGTATCAAGCACGCGCAAAGCGATCGTTCCTGCAACGCTTTCGGATTTGCAGTATACAAAAGAAAAGAAAACAGCAACCGACATAAAAACATGGATAGGCGCAACGAGCATGGGGGGATCTGGCGCAAAGAACTGCGAGATCAGATAGGCAACATAGATAAACGACAGGACAACCTGCTGTCCACGTAGGAATAGACCGTAAGAAGGCATTATAAATTCTCCACACGCTGCACTTGATTTCCCGCCTCACTCAAAATGAGGCGGGAGGCATGATCTCATCCGGATTTATTTGATCCAGCCGCGTTCACGGTAATATTTGGCCGCACCAGGGTGCAGAGGCAGAATACTTTGATCCAGTTGGGCACCCTTTTCCGGATTCCAAACTTGCAATGGCGCATGCTCCTTCTGGATAGCTTCCATATTTTCCACCAGCGCCTTTGTCACCTTATAAACCACGGCATCAGGCACGTCCTTGTTGGTAACCATGATGGTTGAGCTGACCGCAGTCTTGTAATCCTCGGTCTGCCCCTTGAAGGTATTGGCCGGCATCGTCATCGTCGGCATGCCATAACCCGCCAGTGTCTTCAGTGTCTTGTCCGAGAACGGAACAAACGCCATATCGTTGGTCATGGTCACTTCGGTGACAGTAGCCTGCTTGGCTGGTGCATTTTCGAAATAGACATCCACAGTGCTGTCACGTACCAGCTGGGCAATCTGGCTGGGGGAAACCTGGGTAAGTTGTTTGGAGGCCCGCAATTTGACCAGATCGGTTCCAAACGTCTGGAAGGCCACATCGGCAATCAGTGGTACCTGGCTGCCATTGGGTTTAACCACAAAACGGGGTGCAACTTTGTTCGTGAACAGATCATCAAGGACCTTGATATTGTTTTTCTTTACATAGTCCCGATTGGCAATGACCATGGTGTAGGCGAATTGCATCCCGCCAATCATGCCACGCAGGTTGTCATGCTTCTTGCCATGATAAACCGCATCGAGACCATCACGCGCCCAGGCCGCCGCATTGGAGGTCGTGAAACCGAAATCCGCCTTGTCCAGATTCACCAAGGAAGGGTTGGCGATACCGCCGCCGCGCGGCACGATTTCAGCCTTGATTTCACCTTTCGTTGCCTGCTCGATAATTCGGGAAAAGGTAGCACTGTAGGAATACCAGCTACCGCCCGGATCTTCAGCGGCGATCTTGACAACTGTTTCGGCTTGAACTGTGCCGGCATAAGCCAGCAACGCAGTCATGGTAATGACAGCAGTTTTGATGTGGCGATGAACAGACATAATAGAACCTCTCCTTGAACTATCCGTTGTTATGCTTGGACCCACTCCTGGAATAACATTGAGGGTGGATGATTTAGTATCCATAACAGCCTCCTCGATCGCGGCCTTGATTCTGAACAGCCACTTTCAAAGTGATTCCCATGATCCTCAAACTGATGCCAAGTGGCATTTCAGGAAAAATGACGGCTAGTCATTTGAATGATCTTGCCGTACAGATCCAATAAAAAATAAGCTTGATGCGCTATGCCCGATATTTCTCACATGAAATTTCGCGGTTCTTGTTTTTTATTCGGTAGATGCCGCGCCAACTTAAAAGTCGCAGCTCTGTCAGTTTTACAAACAGGGTGCCATACCATAGGTCGCCACCACAGTCTTGATGGCTGCAATATCCTGTTCCGAGAACCGAACCGGATAGCGGCTCTCGCCCACATCCTCGCCCAATAACACCGTGGCTTTTTTCACCGCAGCCGGGGCAAAAGCGACGGCATACAGATACTTGCGCAAGCCACTGATGAAATCCTGCGCGGCCTTGGATTTTTCCAGATTGCCATCGCGGAAGTGCTTCCAGATCAGACTTACACCTTCTGGCGAAAAGTTGGCCAAGCCGGAAATGCAGGCGGAACAGCCATCGAGAAAACCCTGATGGGCCAGATGATCGGGGCCGCTCAGCACATCGAAATTGGCCGTATCCCGAACCACATCAATGAAACTCTTGAGGCTTTCATAGCTGCCAGCACTATCCTTGATACCGATGATGTTCGGATGTTTGGCCAACTTCAGCGCAGTAGCCGGTTCGATGGTATTGCCGGTTCGTCCAGGGATGTTGTACAGGAACACCGGTACAGGTACGGCATCGGCAATCGCACTGTAGTGGTAAATCAGCTCGCTTTGCTTAAGGGGAACGAAGTACGGCGCAATCACCGACACCGCATCAACGCCAAGATCGGCGACGTGCTTGCCGAGTTTGATGGTGGTTGCTGTGGAAATTTCGCCAATATGCGCCACCACCGGTACTTTGCCATTGACTTCATTAACGCAAGTCTCGGTAACCAGCAATTTTTCTGCCATATTCAGCACGAAGAATTCGCCATTGGTCCCATTACAGAATATCCCATTATCGTGCTGTATCTGGCGCCGTACCTGGCGGCGCAGCAGTGACGGACTCACTTCGCCATTCCGATCAAACGGGGTAACGATGGCGGTCAGTACGCCGCGAATGGCCTTGGTCATCAAGGAACTTCTCCTGTTTATGCTTCTATGTAATGAAAACTCTAATCAGACTGTTCCCCCACCTTGAGGGTCCGACAATCCACTGGTTTTCGTCTGCCAAGCGTGATGCCATTCAAATTCAAATGCACTTGTACGAATGTTGAATTGCATATTGAACCACGTTTCAAAATGTGCCAATACCACCCACACTCAACCATTCACAGTAAATAATAAATGATCAAAAAATATATCGACATCATAAAAACGCAGGGTAAATAAAAGACTAAAACCACACAGAACAGACCAACCTCCACGTCAAAAACCCGCATAAATTATTTTTTATCATTTATACTCATATACTTAATAAACATAATATTTTGGCAACAGCTTCATAACAGACCACACAAACCTACCACCACAATCACATCGCACAAAAAATTGTGCACATTTACCGTTACATGAAATACATAACTACCACGATAAACAACAAAAAATACATGGTACAAACTTATCAATGATAGATAATGGTAGAAAATAACGAATTACCGCAAAAAACCATAAACTACAATAAAATCAGTATGTTATTTCGAAGCAACGCGCAAAAACCACAAAGCATCATTGCAACGATCATCACACAAAGCTCGTTCATGCGAATTTTTCCCGCACAGAAACACACGCAAGCAGAGCAATATGACAAATAGACACTTCAGCGCATGACAGCAACAAAAGGGCGTAACCATTCGATCCAGCCATCACACAGTTCTTCGTTCAACACTTTGATACATGCCTTGCTTGCAACCACAAGCAAGCACATGGAACAGGCCACACAGCACGAACACCTTCAATCAGCGCCTTGTTAAAAACCATCGACCTTGCAATTCCCAGTTGCCAATCGACCATCTTTGACTGCCACACTCAACCCCTCCTGCTTGACAAAATTCAGGATCAACACACCCGTTCAACACTGAAATACTCAAAATACTTTCAAAAAATAGTGAACCTACTACCTGAATGTATTTTTGGCATTGCAATATCTACCGATATAATTCATTATCTACCACAGAAAAACGCTTGCTTTTCATTGCAAGCACGGGCCACCGGTTAGGGCACCAACATACGAACAGAGCGATGACATTCATGGAAACATCATTACTGAGTAAAAAACCTGTCGAGCTTGAAAATGCGCCGCTCCTGCCAGTGCAACGACGCCAACGCATCACAAATTTCCTGCACAACCACGGCGCGGTCACGCTTCAGCAGTTAACTGATGCGTTGCATGTATCGCTATCCACCTTGCGTCGAGACCTCGACAGCCTGGCGGAAGAAGGCATTGTGGAACGCACCCACGGCGGCGCCATCTTGCGGCATCAGCAATACAGCACGTTTGAACCCAACATTTCCGCCGCGCGCGATTTATCCCCGCGCGAAAAAAGTGCCATTGGTATCGCAGCCGCAGAAGCGCTGGTGCCAGGCCAAAGCGTGATTTTTGATAGCGGCAGCACCGTGCTGGAAGCAGCCAAAGCCGTGGTGGCACGCAAGATTGAAATAGTTGCCGTCACCAATGACATCGAGATTGCACAAATCCTTAACAGCAGTCCGTTTGTGCAGGTTCATGTACTGGGCGGCCAATTGCGACCAGGCAGCAACACCCTGATTGGCGAAGAAGTTCAAAATGACGCGCGCGCCATTCGCGCCGACGTCCTGTTTTTTGGCGCGCATGCCGTTTCCGAAAACATCATCTCAGAAACTTCGACCGAAGTTGCTTCCGTCAAGCGTACCCTGATGAAATCAGCCAACTCATGCCGCTTGCTGATCGATTCATCGAAATTTCGCCCACGTGTATTCATGAGCGTATGCGATATCGCTGATCTGGCGGAGATCATCACAGACGACGATGCCCCGCAGGATGAGCTGGAACGAATAAGGTCAGCCGGGGTAAAGCTTACCCTCGTCAGGAAGCAGTCATGAGCAGCAGTAGTATCCGTATACTCGCCGATGATCTGACGGGCGCACTGGATACTGCAGCAGCCTTCGCCGGGGCTTTGCCCGTTTTTATCGATACTCCCCCCGCGCCTGGGCAAGCCTATTTCGATGCGCCATTGTCCGTGGTCGCCACCCCGACCCGCGATGTGTCACCGGAAACTTTGCCGGCGTTCCTGCAGCCGGTACTTTACTGGCTGCTATCGGGCAGTCTTGCCTTCAAGAAAGTCGATAGCCTGCTGCGCGGCAATACCTATGCCGAAATCGCCTGGCTGGTCCGGCATGGCAATTTCGACCACGCCTTGTTTGCCCCCGCCTTTCCCGCCCAGGGCCGCATCACCACCGAAGACCGGCAATGGGTGATCAAACCCGGCACACTCCGCCAGCCAGTTGCTACACCACTGCGCGAAACTTTCATCCAGCACGGTCTGCGTACCTGCGCAGCGCAGCCGGCACAAAGCGATACCGCGAAGATTTGGATACCCGAAGTATTCACGGATGCGGATCTGGACCGGATCGTCGCCCAAGCCGATACCCCTGCCAGTGCAACTTGCCTGTGGTGCGGCAGCGCCGGACTGGCCCATGCCCTTGCCCGCCGTCGCGCACTGGCCCCCACTACCGGTCTCGCCATGCCGTTAGCCAAGAGCCACGGCCCAAGCGTGCTGGTCAGCGCCAGCTTCCAGCCTGTATTGCGCGAGCAATGGGCTCATTTATGTGCCCAACACTCAAATCCCATCATCGCTAAGCATGCATGCGATGCAGAAATATCTGCAGCACTTGATCAGGCGCGCCGTGGCGCCAGCGCACTCTGGTTCGATCTCTCGCCAATGGAAAAAGTCACGCCCGGACAAGCCGCTAGCCAATTAACCACGCACACCTCCCGGCTCATCGCCGAGCTGCCAAAACCCGGTCAATTGATTGTGGTGGGCGGTGACACGTTGCTGAGTTTGTGCCGCGCTTCAGGCGCAAAAGCTTTGCTTGCACACCCGTCCATTCGCCCCGGCTGGGGTTGTGCACGCCTGATGGGCGGCATTTGGGATGGCGTTCCCTGTTATTCACGTTCCGGTGCATTCGGCGGGCCTGACGATCTTGTGGAAATGATTCGGCTGCTCAATTAGCAGCCCAACAACTGAGAGGGAAATTTAAATGAAAAAAGCAATTCGCTTGGCTATCACCATGGGCGACCCATCAGGTATCGGTCCAGAAATCATTGTCAAAGCCGCAATCAAGATGCGTGAAGAAGTTGCTGCAGGACGCGTCGAAATACTGGTACTGGGCAGTGCCACCGCATTAGCCAAAGCGCGTGTGCAACTAGGAATAACCGAAGAAGCCCTGCCGCTAAACATGATCGATGTCGGTCCAGTGGAAGGCGAGATCGTCACCGGAGCCATTTCAGCAGTGGGCGGCGAATGGGCTTACCGTGCGGTCAAACGTGCTGTTGAAATGGTTCAAGCCAACGAAGCCGACACCATCGTAACCGCACCATTATCAAAAGAGGCGCTGCAAATGGCCGGGCATCATTTTGAAGGCCACACCGAATTGCTGGCACACCTGACCGGCATGCGCGATGCCGTGATGATGCTGGCCCATGACAATATGCGGGTCAGCCATGTCACCACGCACTGCGCCATTGCCGATGTGCCCAAGCGCATCACCCCGGTGCGCCTGCGCCGCGTGATCGATGTGACTTTGGAAGCACTGGAATGCCTTGGCTTCGACAAACCGCGCCTGGGGGTTGCCGCGCTCAATCCGCACTCGGGTGAAGGCGGCATTCTGGGCAAGGAAGACGACGAAATCATTGCCCCGATCATCAAGGAATATATCGATAAAGGTTTTGATGTGACCGGCCCCGTACCTGGCGATACGGTTTTCATCAAGCTGCGCGCCCAGCAATTCGATGCCGTGGTAGCCATGTTCCACGACCAGGGACATATCCCGGTCAAGCTACTCGGCTTCAACGTTGATCCGGCCACCGGCAAGTGGCAAGCCATCAGCGGCGTCAATGTCACGCTGGGACTGCCGATCCTGCGTACCTCGGTCGACCACGGCACGGCGTTCGATATCGCCGGCAAGGGCATCGCCAACGCAGACAGCCTGGTAGATGCCGCAGAATACGCCGTGAAGCTACTCGAAGGCCGGCGCAAGAAAGGCATCTGAAGATTGATCTTTACCCATGTGATCAGGAGCATGATTTTGAACAATCACTCGTCCAGTGCCTCAGGATGCCTTCACCCCAAAGAGGGTGATGCCAACAGGCTCGAAACTGACATTCCGGCACTTTGTATCCAGAACCATGCAGCAAACCTGATGCCATTGGCCAATGGCGACATGGGCTGCGTCTGGTTTGGCGGCAGCCAGGAAGGCGTAGCCGATATCTCGATCTACTTCTCGCGCCTGCCCAAAGGGGAGTCGTGCTGGAGTTCGCCAACCAAGCTCTCCGACGACCCCACCCGTTCCGAACAGAATCCGATCCTGTTCCCGGCACCGGATGGCCGGCTCTGGTTGCTGTATACCGCGCAAAAATCGGGCAATCAGAATACCGCCATCGTACGTTGCCGAATTTCCGACGATAACGGCCAAACCTGGGGCCCCATCGAGACCCTGTTTGAGAAAGCGGGCACCTTCGTGCGCCAACCGGTGGTGGTGCTCGACAACGGGGAATGGCTGGTGCCGGTGTTTTATTGCCGGACGGCACCGGGCGAGAAATGGGTTGGCAACAACGACATCAGCGCGGTGCGCATTTCCGCCGATCATGGCAAAACCTGGGCGGAATACGAAGTACCGAACAGCGTCGGCTGCGTGCACATGAATGTCGAAAAAATGGCCGATGGCAGCTTGCTCGCGCTTTTTCGCAGCCGCTGGGCCGACCACGTCTACCTGAGCCGATCCACGGATCATGGACGAACCTGGAGCGAACCGGTGCCGACAGAGTTGCCCAACAACAACTCATCTATCCAGTTCACCCGGCTAAACAACGGGCATCTGGCCATCGTCTATAACGATAGCAGTGCCGCCCAAGCGACCGAGCGTCGCGTTTCTCTCTACGACGAAATCGAAGATGATGATGAAGATAACGCGGCAGCTAGCGAGCCGCAGCCGACCATCGGGAAAACTGCATTCTGGGGTACGCCGCGCGCACCGATGACACTGGCGATCTCGGAAGATGGCGGCAAGACTTGGCCCTACAAGCGCAATCTGGAAGTAGGTGACGGCTACTGCATGACCAACAATTCCGAAAAGCAACTGAACCGGGAGTATTCCTACCCATCGATCAAACAGACCTCCGATGGCACTCTTCATATTGCCTATACCTACTTTCGCCAGAAGATCAAATACGTGCAGGTGACAGAAAACTGGGTCAAGGCCTGAATATTTATCCAGCGCAACCGAGCGCCCACTTTAAGCAGGAGCAGAACGCAGATGAGCACATATTCCTTGTTGAATGCCGGCCGCATCGTTGCCGGCCCGGACAGTATCGAGCGCATTGCCGAGATCGTTACCGAATTCGGCGCAAAAAAAGTGTTGATCATCAGCGATCAAGGTGTAGCTCGGGCGGGACTGATCGACCGCCCCAAAGCACTACTCGAAGCCGCTGGCATCAAAGTACGGGTACTCTCCGACACGCCACCGGAACCCGAAGTCGAACAGGTGAATTCCATTTTTGCCGCCGCAAAGATGCACGAATGCGAACTGGTCATCGGGATTGGCGGCGGTAGCGCGATGGATGTTGCCAAGATCGTCGCGGTCTTGCTTAACAACGATACCTCGCTGCGCGAGCTGCTCAACAATGCACCGATTTCCCGGCGCGGCGTACCGACCATGATGATCCCCACCACTGCCGGTACCGGCTCGGAAACCACCCCGAACAGCATCATTCTGGTCTCGGAAGATGAAATGAAAGTCGGCATCGTCAGCCCCAAGCTGATGCCCGATTGCGTGATTCTTGATCCAAAAATGACTATCGGCCTGCCTCCGGCCATTACTGCCTCGACCGGCATGGATGCGCTGTGCCATGCAATCGAGTGCTACACCTCAAAAAAAGGCAACCCGTTCAGCGACATGCTTGCATTAGAAGCAATCAAGCTGATCTCGCGCAGTATCCGTCGCGCGTTCACCACCGGCACGGATATTGAGGCGCGGCACGATATGCTGCTCGGTGCCATGTACGGCGGCATGTGCATCGCCACCTCCAGCACCACGGGCGTCCACGCCCTGTCCTATCCGCTCGGCGGGAAGTATCACATCGCACACGGCGTATCGAACGCTATCCTGCTGCCTTTCGTGATGCGCTTCAATAAAGTGGGCAATGCAGCAAAATTCCGCGACATGGCGATTGCCATGGGCTTGGAAGTGGCCCAACTGAGCGATGAGGATGCCGCCAGTGCGATGATCGATGCACTGTTCGCATTGAACCGCGACCTGGAAATCCCGGCCAACCTGAAACGCTGGAACATCACCGAGGCCGATCTGAATCCTCTGGTTAATGGCGCAGCCAAGGTCACCCGCCTGCTCGACAACAACCCGCGCCTGATGAGTAAGACTGATATTCGTGAAATTTATACTCAACTGATCTGATCAAAAGCGTCGCTGTGCCGATTTAACTGACCTCGTTCATCATCCAGAAACGGATTAGCTATACCTCTTTACAGCAATCCCGGCAAAAAACCGGCGCACAATGCGCCGGTTTTTTTACGCCCGCCATTTTGGCTGCCCCTGACATGATTTCCAGAGTAACACTTTGCCCTCTGTTGTTATCGGTAACAATCGCGATTATCATTTGCAAAAGCAATTCAGTGCTGCAGCATCAGAGCAAGACCGTCTAGTCTCAAATGAAGAGTGCATCAGGAATACAAGTGGCCCAGCGACTAACGTATTCAATGAGCCCGCCAGAAAAACAGAACTATTAAATCAAGAGGGAGACGCGCAGGTAAATAACAACGGCTTAGGACATCAGGTCAATTGCGGAAGATTGGACTTATGGCCTGGTCGTTTCATTGTCAGTCAAAACGGGTACTACATGTCCGGGCAATGCACCGTTACACAAGAGGGAAACCATGAGACACCCGTGCTTAATTTTGGCATTTCCCCTACTTATTTCCTGCCCAACAGGTATGGTCGTAGATAGCCTCTTACGTCTGGCCACGCTGGAATACCCCCCTTACATCATCAATACAGCCCAAGGAGCACAAGGACTGACGGTTGATATCGTCAGTACCGCTTTTTCTCGTATGGGCCAAGCAATCAAGATCGAATTTTATCCAATCACTCGCGGGCAAGCCATGTTGCAGAAAGGGATGGTCGATGGATTCTTTAGCATCAAGAAAACGCCAGAGCGAGAAAAGAACATGCTGTTCTCGCAAAAAGCGCTGATGAAACAGGACTTTGTTTTTTTCGTACGCAAGGATTCGCACTGGCATTTTAACGGTGATTTCGACTCACTGTCCGGCGCCAGTATTGGCGTTGTCAACACCACATCCTATGGGAACCACTTCGATAGCGCAGCTCAGGCCGGTTGGTTCAGTCGGCTGGATCCGGCCACCAGTCACATCATGAATTTCCGCAAGTTACTCGCAGGCCGAGTTGATGCCGTCATCTGCAGTCGCTTGGTCGGGCTTTACTATCTAAAGGCACTGAAAGGACTGAGCGAAGTCGAGGTCAGCGGTCCGCCAGTGGAAACCACCGTGAGTTATCTGGTTTTCACCCCACAAAAAGGTTATATGGCGCTGTCCCGACAATTTGACCAAGCACTGGAAAGCATGGAACAGGACGGCACTCTCAACCATCTGATAGGTGCTTATAAGTTGCCGCAGGCACGCATTCCATCCGAACCCAAATAGCACTTGCGTCAATTGCATGTTAACAACGGCAGAGACCCACCCCTCACGGAGGCTGTCGCCCACAAGGTGGCAGGACAAAGTCACATTGGCATCGAAATCTGGCCCGTAATGGTTAGCAGTGTAAATACCGAATGGGAATTAAGAGTGGTTATAGCGCGAGCAGAAGAAGACGAGAACTGATGATCTGCCACAGGGGTACGGAAACAGCGGATAGGTCATTTTACTTGGATGGATTTCAGTGATGAAAAAGCGCAAAAAGCTGCAAAATAAAAAAGGACCCACCTTTCGGTTAAGTCCTTGATTATTTTTTTGGCGTCTCCACGGGGATTCGAACCCCGGTCGCCGCCGTGAAAGGGCAGTGTCCTAGGCCTCTAGACGATGGAGACATATTGGTTTGCTGGTGCGCCCGGAGCGATTCGAACGCCCGACCCTCTGGTTCGTAGCCAGATACTCTATCCAACTGAGCTACGGGCGCACTGCAAAGACCTAATTACCACTGGCGGAGACGGAGGGATTCGAACCCTCGATAGAGGTTTTGGCCCCTATGCTCCCTTAGCAGGGGAGTGATTTCAGCCACTCATCCACGTCTCCGTCAAGGGAAGCGGGATAATACGTTGATCACCCCAGAGCGTCAAGCCAAAAACAGGGCTAAATCTCCAAATTAGTGCGCTTGCTCCAGACCAAATGCCTTATGCAAGACACGCACGGCGAGTTCCAGGTATTTTTCTTCCACAACCACGGAAATCTTGATTTCGGATGTGGAAATCATCTGGATATTGATCCCCTCTTCGGCCAGGGTGCGGAACATGTTGGCGGCCACACCGACATGCGAGCGCATGCCGACACCCACAATGGATACCTTGCAGATCTTGTCGTCGCCCACGACTTCCCGGGCACTGATGTGCGCCTGCACACCTTGCAATACCTTGATGGTGCGTGCGAGATCATTCTTGGGGACGGTGAAGGAAAAATCCGTCGTTCCGTCTTGACCCACGTTCTGGATGATCATATCGACATCGATATTGGCATCGGCAACCGGGCCAAGAATTTGGTAAGCGATGCCGGGCTTGTCCGGCACACCCATGATGTTGACACGTGCCTCATCGCGATTGAAGGCAATGCCGGAGATGACGGGCTTTTCCATATTGCTGTCTTCCTCGAAGGTAATCAGGGTGCCCTCGCCTTCTTCCTGGAACGAAGAGAGCACGCGCAGTTTCACATTATATTTTCCGGCGAATTCTACAGAGCGGATCTGCAGTACCTTGGAACCCAAGCTGGCCATTTCCAGCATTTCTTCAAAGGTAATTGTTTTGAGTTTGCGCGCATCTGGCACCACGCGCGGATCGGTGGTGTAGACACCATCCACATCCGTGTAGATTTGGCATTCATCAGCCTTGAGTGCCGCCGCAATCGCCACGCCCGTGGTATCAGACCCACCGCGACCCAGTGTAGTGATATTGCCTTCAGCATCCACGCCCTGGAAGCCAGCCACAATAACCACTTTGCCTGCGGACAGATCAGCACGCATTGGCGCATCGTCGATCTGCTGGATACGCGCTTTGGTAAATGCGCTGTCGGTCAGGATCTTGACCTGAGCGCCGGTATAGCTCACGGCATCCTGGCCAAGTTCCTTGAGTGCCATCGCCAGCAAACCAATCGTTACTTGTTCGCCGGTCGAGATGATGACATCCAGCTCGCGCGGATCGGGATTGGCCTGCACTTCCTTGGCAAGGGCAATCAAGCGGTTGGTTTCGCCAGACATGGCCGAAACCACCACTACCACATCGTGCCCCTGTGCCTTGAATTTTGCGACGCGACGCGCCACGTTTTTGATCCGGTCAGGCGAGCCAACCGAAGTACCGCCGTATTTCTGGACAATTAAAGCCATGATTCAACCTGCGGGTTGCAAAAAGGAAAGGGAATACAGGAAAGCTAGCATTGTAATGAAAGCGGCCAATATTTTCGAGTCACGACCGTCGATTCCACTAGATGCTTAGTCTGTCGCCACGGGCACACGCTGCGCAATGGCACACATCAGCTCATAGCTGATCGTCCCCGCCGCCGCCGCCACTTCGTCAATAGACAACTGATTTCCCCAAAGCTCCACATGACTTCCTATCTGGGCAGTGGGAATCTCGGTAAGGTCCAGCGCAAGCATATCCATGGAAATTCGACCGATCAATTGACTGCGCTGTCCATTGACCAGAACCGGCGTACCGGTGGGCGCATGACGCGGATAACCATCTGCGTAGCCGCAGGCCACAATCCCTATCCGCATTGGCTTTTCGGCATGGAACGAAGCCCCGTAACCTACCGCATCGCCTGCCGATATCTCCTGCACGCCGATAATGCGAGAGGTCAGCGACATCGCAGCCCGCAGACCCAGATCGCATGCGCTGCGTTCGGCGAACGGCGATGAACCATAAAGCATGATCCCAGGACGAACCCACTCTCCTCGCGCTTGAGGATAGTCAATGAGCGCGGCTGAGTTAGCTAAAGTGAACGGCAAATGCAGATTAGCGGTTGCCGCTTGAAAACGGGCCAATTGCCAATCAATGCCTTTGTCCGGCTCATCCGCCGTTGCGAAGTGCGCCATCAAAGTAATGGATAATACGTTCGGATTACGAGAAAGTCGCAGCACCAATTCTGCTGCGCGCTCAGCGACGAAACCCAGCCGGTTCATACCCGTATTGAGCTTGAGACAAATCTTGACGGGGTGCTTCAGTCTTGCTTCCTCCAGCCACTGCAGTTGCAGCTCGCTATGGACTGCAATACGAAAGTCCTGTTCGGCACAGATCATCAATTCCGATGGCTCGAATACACCTTCCAGCAGCAATATCGGCAGAGCAAACCCCAGCTCTCGCAGCACTTGTGCCTGTTCAATTTCCAGCAAGGCAAAACCATCGGCATCCGCGAGCGCCTGAGCCGTTCGCACCAAACCATGGCCATAAGCATTGGCCTTGATGACGGCATAGGCCCGGCTCTGCGGAGCATGAGCCTTAAGCAGGCGATAGTTATGTTGCAAGGCAGCAGTGTGAATGGTGACTTGAATTGGACGGGTCATGATGAGGGATGGGAACAAGGGAATGGCAAACAGTATAGATCATTGCAGTGCAACAATGGGCGCATGCCAATGTAGGTGGCTGTGTCTGGCTTACAAATTCATGGTATAAAATGCACTTGGCATAACGGAAGCTGCACTTCCTCATGAATTTAGGTTTTTTCATTATCCTCGGCTCGCAATTTCTCTCCGCACTTGCCGATAATGCCCTGTTCATTGCCGCTATTGCCCTGCTCAAGGTTCAACACGCTCCAGAATGGCATCTTTCGATGTTGTTATGGAGCTTCACTACCTCCTATGTCATTCTGGCTCCGTTCGCCGGTTCATTCGCGGACTCGATGCACAAAGGCAAAGCGATGCTGATCTGCAACGGGATCAAGCTCGCGGGCTGCCTGGCCATGCTGGCAGGGGCGCCACCTATTATTTCCTATGCCATTGTTGGCTTCGGCGCAGCCGCCTATTCGCCAGCCAAATACGGGATCATCACCGAATATTTGCCGCACGATCAATTGGTTGCTGCCAATGGCTGGCTTGAAGGCGCCACGGTCGGTGCGATCATTCTTGGCACCTTGCTAGGTGGTTATCTCTGTGGCGAACACATAAACAACTTGCTTAAACTGCACCAGTTACAACGCTGGATCTCGGCACCGGACTTTGCCATTTTTGCCATCGTTCTCCTCTATCTGCTTGCCGGCTGGCTGAATCTTTACATTCCGAAACTCAATATCCGGCTCAAAGCACTGCACCTGAAACCGATACATCTGGCACGCGAATTCTGGTGGTGCGTACGGCGGCTATGGCGCGATCCTCAGGGTGGTCTTTCTTTGGCCGTGACCACCTTATTCTGGGGAACCGGCGCAACCATGCGGCTGGTGGTCATTAACTGGGCCATTATCTGGCTGAGCTATTCCATGGAGCAGGCCACACGGCTTGTCGCCGTAGTGGCCTTTGGCGTGGCTTTCGGCGCGGTCATTGCCGGGCGCTGGATTCCTCTCAAGAAAGCTTTTTCCGTTTTGCCGGCCGGCATTGCCATGGGCGTGGCGATCTTAGGCATGTTGTTCGTGCATGACACCTGGATCGCCGCCGGCATGATGTTCTTCGTCGGCGCCCTCTCGGGATTCTTTGTTGTTCCACTCAACGCCATGCTGCAGCATCGTGGTTATTTGCTGATGGGTGCAGGGCACTCAATTGCCGTACAAAATTTCAACGAAAATATTGGCATCCTGGTCATGGTGGGTGCTCATGCGCTACTGGTGAAATTCTTCAGCCACCCCATCGGTATTGGCGCTTCCGCATCCGTCATCAAGCAATTTGCAGTGAACGGTGCCCCCCCCATGCGTGCCATCATCATAGGCTTTGGCCTGATGGTTGCACTCGTCATGGTCTACATTATCCGGCGCTATCGCTGGGGAACAAAAATCGGAGTCATGCATGATTGATCATCGCCCCGCATTGCTTCTGCTCTGCCTGATGCTGGCAGCGTGCGGCCCAGACAAAAGTGGTAGCAGCGCCTCGGGGACCAACGCTGCTGCTGGCAGGGGGAGTAATAACGGGCGGCCACAAACCGTGACGGTCGGACGAACACGCACGGAATCCGTGCCGGTCATCCTGCAAGCCCAAGGCTTTGTTACGGCACAAGATGAAGTCGATATCCGCCCGGAAAAAACCGGCATGGTCAGCGCAATTCACGTCAAAGAAGGTGACGAAGTCCAAAAAGGACAACTGCTTTTCAGCCTGGACTCCCGGGACGACGAAGCCAATGTCAAAAAAGCCGAGGCGGCATTACTTAGCAGCAAAACACAATACTCCGCCGACCAGCGCACTCTTGAACGCAACAAGGAGTTATCGGCAAAAGGCTTCATTTCCACCACTGCACTCGATCAATTGCAGAGCAAGGTTGATACCGGCTTGAGCGCCATTGCCCTGGCCGATGCCGTTCTGGCCTCAGCAAAAGTACAGCTTTCCTACGACCGGATAACCGCACCATTCAGTGGACGCGTTGGCACTATCAATGTCCGACCTGGCAGCATGATGACCACAAACTCTGCGACCTCGATGGTAAAAATTACCCGTATCAACCCAATCACAGTCAACTTTTCTCTACCGGAAAGCAATCTAACCACGTTGCGTGCCGCCATGTCTAGCGGTAGTGTCAAGGTCCAGGCAGGTATCCCGGACAGCCAAGTTGCGCAAGGCAAGGTCGTTTTCATCGAGAACAATGTAGATCGCACGTCAGGCACGATTGCCGTCAAGGCCGAGATCGATAATCAGCAACGCCTGCTTTGGCCAGGCCAGTACACGCCCGTACGCATCTTTGCCGGTGAGATCAAGAATGCCGTTACCTTGCCAGCACAGGCAGTTCAGAGCGGCCCGGAGGGTCGCTTTGTCTATGTGATCAAAGAAGACAAAACCGTCAAGCCTCAACCGGTGCAATTAGTCCAGGTATACCAGGAACGCGCCATCATCACCGGCATCGATAGCAATGTAAAAGTTGTATTGGAAGGCGGTCAGAATCTGCGACCGGGCGGCAGAGTTACTGAAGCCTCGGCGACCGCTAGTGCCGGGCGAGGCAAGCGCGATAGCAGCAAGCCAGCCAGTGCCGCCGAGGGTTCTGCCCCAGCACAAACCTCCGCCAAAGGTGCGTGATGAATCTGTCCGAATTGAGTATTCATCGCCCAATTGCCACCACCTTGTTATGGCTAGCGGTAGTCGTAGCTGGCACTGTCGCCTGGCTTAAACTTCCGATTGCGGCTCTGCCCTCAATCAACCTACCCAAAATCAGCGTTTCTGCAAACTTGCCCGGAGCTAGCCCGGAAACAATGGCCGCATCTGTCGCTAATGTGCTGGAAAAGCAATTTTCCACTATTCCCGGCCTGACTATGATGAGTTCCAGCAGCACGCTTGGAAGCACCAGTATCGCACTGGAATTTGACCCAGTGCGCAATATTGATGCTGCCGCAGTAGACGTGCAGGCCGCGCTGTTCCGCGCCAGCCGCACCCTGCCCAAGGACATGACCAATCCGCCGAGCTACCGCAAGGTTAACCCGGCTGATGATGCAATTATCAATGTTGGCGTCACTTCCCCTTCGATGCGCCCCTCTGATCTTAATGATTTTTCCGACAACCTAATTGCACCAACACTTTCCACCCTCAACGGCGTGGCGCAAGTCACAATTAATGGACAAAAACGTTTTGCCGTGCGCATCAATATCGACGCGGAAAAACTAGCCGCACGCGATCTTTCTACAACTGAGTTAGCGAACGCACTCAAAGCTGCCAATTCAAATACACCTGTCGGCACACTGCAGGGAAAACGGCAAGTGCTGATCATCGGCGCCAATGATCAACTAAAAAATGCTGCCGATTTTTCCAATGTGATCGTGGCGGTAAAAAACGGCCAGCCCGTACGCTTGTCGGACGTAGCCACTATTCAGGACAGCGTAGAAAACATCAAGGCAATGAGCTGGGCGAATGGGGAACCCTCCATCATCTTACAAGTTTACCGCCAATCTGATGCCAATACAGTCGCAGTGGTTGACGCCATCAAAGCAGCGTTACCTCGCATCAAAGCTCAGATGCCAGCTTCAATAGATGTCAAGCTATTTAATGATCGCTCAAACTCAGTCCGCGCAGCAATTCATGATGTGAGCCTCACCATGCTATTGACTGTGGCATTGGTAGTTCTGGTCATATTGTTGTTTCTGCGCAGGCTTTCCGCCACCTTGATCCCATCGGTTTCGCTCCCAGTATCACTGCTTGGCACTTTTGCATTGATGCTATGGTTCGGATACAGCCTCGACAATATCTCGCTGATGGGGTTGACCATTGCCGTCGGTCTGGTGGTGGATGACGCAATTGTTGTACTGGAAAATATCGTCCGGCATATCGAAGATGGCATCAAACCCTTCCAAGCGGCAGTCCGAGGCACACGAGAAGTCGGCTTTACCGTCATATCCATCTCGATTTCGCTTATCGCTGTATTCATCCCGATTTTCTTCATGCCGGGCGAAACTGGCCTGTTGTTTCATGAGTTTGCAGTTGTCGTCACCTTAGCCATCGGGGTCTCAGCAGTTGCTGCGCTGACGATTGTTCCAATGTTGGCAGCACGCTTTATTCGCCACCAAGATGAAACACGGCAACCTCCTCTTTGGAGTCGTGTTTTTGAAGGTTTCTTCAATCTATTACTGAACAGTTACCGAAGTTCGCTTGTCTACACCTTGCGTCACCGTTGGATTGTCTGGCTGGTCGCACTGGGAACCTGTTTGCTCACGGTAGTATTGTATCTGAGTATTCCCAAAGGATTTTTCCCGGAAGAAGACATTGGCCAGATCAGCACACGTACGATGGCAGATCAAAGCATTGCCTGGCCAGCGATGCGTGCCTTACAGCAAACTGCAGCAACACGCGTTCAGAAAAATCCCAATGTTGAAAGCGTCGTTTCTTTTTCTCGCGACACCAACCGCGGGTTCATGTTTATCACGTTGAAACCTCGTGCAGAACGAGCCGCCCTGCCAGCAGTTGTGGAGAGCTTGCGCAAAACCACGAGTGGGATCCCGGGACTTACGGTCACCTACAACCCGGTACAAAATTTACGGATTTCGGGGCGGAGTTCAGACAGCAAATATCAATACACGTTGCAGTCCGTAAATATAGACGACATAAATACTTGGTCCGAACGGTTAATGCTCAAGATGCGGCAAGCAGACAAAATATTCATGGACCTGAATACCGATGCGGAATTGAATGGTTTACAAGCCAAATTAATTATTGACCGCGACAAAGCACAAAGTATGGGCGTGGATATGCAATCCGTTCGTGATGCGCTGAATAACGCTTTTGGTGAAAACGAAGTCAGCACGATTTACCTGCCGCAAGACAATTTTTCGGTTTTAATGATGTTCGCAGACAATTACCGCGGGGATGAAAACGGCATCAACCATCTGTATGTACGAAGTAAAGCAGGACCGTTGATTCCGCTTTCCGCGTTCACTCGCGTTGAACGAGTCCGTGTAAACAACGCCATCAACCATCAGGGGCAATTGCCTTCTGTTACCCTCTCATTCAACCTCGCACCCGGCGCATCACTATCAGAAGCCGCCAGCGAAATGCAAAAATTCAAGCAGGAGCTCAATCTGCCACCGGATGTGTTTGGCGATTTCGCCGGGGATGCCGCAGTCTTTCTTAAAGCGCAAACCAGCCAGCTCTGGTTGGTATTGATTGCCATCACGGTCATCTACGTCATTCTGGGCGTGTTGTACGAAAGCTGGATTCATCCAGTCACGATCCTGGCCGGCATACCTTCTGCGGCCGTCGGCGCCTTGCTGGCGCTAAAGATCATGGATATGCAGCTCACCTTTATTGCCATGGTGGGCATCCTGCTCTTGATCGGTATCGTCAAGAAAAATGCCATTATGATGATCGACTTTGCGTTGGAAGCCGAGCGCAGGGAAAAGAAATCCGCCTACGATGCCATCATTTCCGCCGGCGTTCTGCGCTTCCGGCCTATCCTGATGACTACCCTTGCTGCCATGATGGGTGCACTTCCGATTGCGCTGGGATTAGGTGCTGGTGCGGAGCTGCGTCAGCCAATGGGCGTCGCTATTGTCGGCGGTCTGATTTTGTCCCAGCTGGTGACGCTCTACATCACGCCATCGCTTTATTTGGGCTTTGATAGTCTGCAAAACAGATTCATCAAACGGCATAAAACACACGAAAATCATCGCGCGCATTGATGAGAATTCATTGACTGGCTGCCGGTTTTCGAACAATCGGCAGCACAGCCACTTCATCGCGATTATCTGCCAGGATATTCAGCGTCACCCGCCGATTACGGGCCCGACCCTCCACTTTGTCGTTTGATTCCACCGGGTGCTGATCACTGAAACCCAGCACCACCATGCGCTGGGGGGCAACACCTAAATCAGCGAACAGCCGCACCACACTTGCAGCACGCGCGCTCGACAACTCCCAGTTAGAGGGATACTGCGCAGAATGGATCGGCGCATTGTCAGTGTGTCCTTCAATCTGGATCAGGTTGTCCGAATTTTTGACCATCTCTGCCACCGCTTGCAATACGGCAATTGAGGGGGGATGCAACTCGGCCTGAGCGGGGTCAAACAGGATGGAATCGTTTATTTCAATGGCAATGCCACGTTTGGATTGTGTCACCCGGACCTTGCCCTTATCGATAAAGGAACCCAGCGATTGCTTGATATTGGCCGCCATGCTCTGCATTTTCCGCGTCTGTTCGGCCAGTTTTACATCACGCGGCGGTGATAATTCCGCGGAAGGGGTCGGCAAGATAATCTTCTGGGGCGCAGCCCCTTTCAGCAACTGCTCGTTGCGCACCGGATCGGCCGAAGTCGCCGGCGTATTTTTAAAGGCATTGACCAGCGAATCGGAAAGGACGCGGTATTTCCCTTCGTTAACCGAAGAGATGGCGTACATCACCACAAAAAAAGCGAAGAGCAGCGTAATGAAATCCGCATAGGAAACCAACCACCGGTCATGGTTTTCGTGCTCTTCGCGTAGCGGTCTGCGCGCCATATCTAACTCCAGAACTCTATTGCATACGCAGATTGAGAATTGTGCCCAGCCTGGTCGCTGCAGAGGCACCAATTTGACGTGCGACTCGGTCGGCCCAGGTGGGTTTGGTGGTGAAATCAACAATATTGCTGACTTTCACTACATCGCGCGCAACCTGATCCACCGACTTCAACTCATCCACCAAACCCAACTTTTGCGCCGTGGCACCACTCCAGACCAACCCGGAAAACAGATCGGGATTATCCGCCAGTTTTGTACCGCGCCCTGCTTTTACCACATTGATGAACTGTTGATGAACTTCGTTGAGCATCACCTGTGCCTTGGCGCGCTGATCCGGACGCAAAGGCGAAAACGGATCGAGGAAGCCTTTGTTCTCCCCAGCCGTTAGAAGGCGACGCTCAACACCAAATTTTTCCATCGCGCCAGTGAAACCAAAACCATCCATCAATACACCGATTGAGCCCACCATGCTGGCCTTGTCGGCATAGATTTTATCTGCCGCAACGGCCACGTAGTAACAGCCCGAGGCACAGACATCTTCAATCACCACGTAGAACGGGATTTTGGAATATTTTTTCTTTAACAGCTGGATTTCATCGTTGATCATGCCTGCCTGAACAGGGCTACCGCCAGGGCTATTGGCACGCAAAATCACCGCACGGGTATTGCTGTCTTCAAAAGCAGAGCGCAAGCCATCGAGCACCTGGCTGCTATCCGCATCGCCACCCGCAGCGATCGTACCTTCCAAACTGACCACCGCGGTGTGCGGGCCGGAAGTCGTTTCATCCTGACCCCGGTGCAACAACCCAGAAACGATCAGCAGAAAACCCAACAACCAAGCAAAAGTCATCAGCTTGAAAAAAATGCCCCAGCGCCGCGAAGCCCGTTGCTCCCGCACACTGGCCGTCAGCAAGTCACGGAGTGCCTGGCGTTCCTGATCTTCATTCATTGCATTCCCCTTCTTTCAACCATACAAGACCACATCGCTCTTCTACCTGCAGCGGGACCAATCCCGGACCACGGCAAGGACCACCTAAACAGTTCCCGTTATGCGGGGCAAAGAAGGCGCCATGGACCGAGCAAACCAAATATTGACCGGTCATATCGAATATATGCCCAGGCTTCTGATCAAGCTCAAGCGGGATATGAACACACTCATTTAAATAAGCATAGACGCGCCCTTGGTATCGAACCGCAAAAGCCGAGGGCTCTTCGCCATATAGACGCGCTTTGAAACGCACAGCCAGCCCGCCATCCTGCAAAGCAGCCGAGTCACAAATCACCCGTTCAATCACGCCACGTCCTCCTGCAATAACCAGCCAGCCAGGGACGGAAAATCGTCGAAATGAGCGACGGGTTTAAGCGGAAGCATTTCTTCAAGCGGATGCGCACCATAGGTCAAGGCAGCGCTATGCGTGCCGGCATTGATCGCCAGCTGCAAATCATGCGTCGTATCCCCGATCATCAAGGCACGCCCGGCATCTGTCACGGTGTAATCCAGAATATATTCCAGCATTGCCGGATGCGGCTTGGAAAATGCCTCGTCGGCACAGCGAGTGACCTCAAAAAAATCGCCAATCCCCGTCATCTCCAGCATGCGATTCAACCCTGCACGCGCCTTGCCGGTGGCAATAGCCAGCGTGTACCCCGCCTCCCGCAAGCGAGGCAGCGCCTCGATCACCCCATCGAACAAAGCCAGTTTCTGTTCTCCGGAAAAGAAATGGTGCTTGTAGGCATCCACGAGCCTGACCACTTCCGCCTCATCCGAATCAGGCGTCAGATAAAGCATGGCTTCTTTCAGGCCATAACCAATGACATAGTTGCAATCGTGCAATGACGGCGCAGGCAAACCCACATCACGAAAACCGTTTTGCAGCGAACGGGCGATCGCCGACGTGGAATCCATCAGCGTGCCATCCCAGTCAAAAACCAGCAGGTCATAGCGATGACGAACCCTATGTTCAATTTGCGAATTTATGGTCATATTTATTTAGCGTTCAATACATTCAGAAAAGATTGCAGTTCGTCGGGCAGCGGCGCCTCCAACTCCAACTTGTCGCCGGTCAGCGGATGAATCAAGGTCAAATGCCAAGCATGCAGGAACATGCGGCGCAAACCGCGCTTTTGCAATGCCCGATTGACCGCAGGATCGCCATATTTATCGTCGCCGAGAATCGGATGCCCCGATTGTTCCAGATGTACCCGTATCTGATGCGTCCGACCGGTTTTCAGTTCGCATTCGACCAGAGAGCAATCGGCCCACATCTGGCGACGATTGACCACGGTATGCGAACTCAAGCCATCCTCGCTCACCTTGACGCGACGTTCGCCATCGGGAGTTTCATATTTCAACAGCTTGAATTTCACATGATTGCGCGTGTGCGGCCAATTGCCGCCCACCAGCGCCAGATAACGTTTATCGATCTGGTGGTTGTCTCGCAGCATTTCGTGCAGTTTGGTCAAGGCCGAACGCTTCTTGGCGACCAGCAGCAAACCGGAAGTATCCCGATCCAGTCGGTGCACCAGCTCCAGAAACCGGGCCTGCGGGCGTTGGGCACGCAACAGTTCGATCACGCCGAAACTCAGCCCTGAACCGCCATGCACGGCCATCCCGGCCGGTTTATTCAGCGCAATCAGCGCATCATCCTCGAAAATTACCGGGATTTCGATCTGTGCCGCTGCAGTAGTCGCGTTTGAAGTATCTGGCTTTTCAGCCACCCGAACGGGCGGAATACGTAAGACATCTCCCGGCTCCAGACGGTAGGTGACATCAATACGGCCCTTGTTTACCCGCACTTCGCCCGAGCGAACGATGCGGTAAACATGGCTTTTTGGTACCCCCTTGAGCATGCGCAAGAGGAAATTATCGATTCGTTGCCCGGACTCATCGGCACCAATGGTCAGGAGTGTGACGGATGCTTTGCTTGTGTCGGTCATATTGACATATACTCTGATTCGCGTTGCGAGCATGGTAAACCGCAACCGCTTCTGCGGCGAAAGTTTCTTGCGCAGCAGCCTGGGGCCCAAGGCAGACGAATACAAATCGTCAGCAACCCGACCGGTCCCGTCGGCGTTACAACGTCCGGCCCAACCAATCCCGATCTTTGTTCGAATTACCCTGCCCCCGGCAGGCGATATCCATTCCGCCGCAGGTTTGACCTGCCCCTTTCCGGATAATTCATCCGTGAAGCGTGTGCGCGGGACTCGCCATGTCCGCCGGCAAGGCTGAACCGATACGGGAAGCGGTTAATTTCGCTCACCGCAAAAAAAGCAGCGATATTAAAACGATTTTTATACATCGCGCACTGACAGCTATTTACACACTCCGCCCGGCTTTAGCAGCGGAGTGAGAAGTTAGGCAAGCACCCGTTCAACAAAATATGACGAGGAAATCTCTGCACCCAGCGCACCGTTCACCCTGATTCCGGCCACGCAAACTTCGCTTCAAAGCGAAAGCTTGCGCGTATGCCTGCCCGAATAGGCCAAGACCCATGCCCTGGCGCCGAGCGCCGCTTCTTCCTGCCGTTTAGTGCGCGCAGGAGACAACATGAAACGTATGTTATTCAATGCAACGCAAGCTGAAGAGCTGCGCGTTGCCATTGTGGATGGACAAAAACTGATCGATCTCGACATCGAGTCGGTTGGTAAAGAACAACGCAAATCCAATATCTACAAGGGTATCATCACCCGCGTAGAACCTTCGCTCGAAGCCTGCTTCGTCGATTACGGCTGCGACCGCCACGGTTTCCTGCCATTCAAGGAAATTGCTCGTTCCTACCTGGGCGATTCTGAAGGTGGCCGAGGCCGCGTGCTGGACGCGCTGCGCGAAGGCCAGGAACTGATCGTTCAAGTTGAAAAAGACGAGCGCGGCAACAAGGGCGCAGCCCTGACTACCTATATCAGTCTGGCCGGCCGTTATCTGGTACTGATGCCCAACAACCCGCGCGGTGGTGGGGTATCTCGTCGCATCGAAGGTGAAGAGCGCAATGAATTGCGCGCCGCACTGGACCAGCTTTCCCCGCCTCCAGGCACCAGTTTGATTGCCCGCACTGCCGCTATCGGCCGCAATGTGGAAGAATTGCAATGGGATCTGAATTACCTGCAACAACTCTGGTCTGCCATTGAAGGCGCAGCGAATTCCCAACGTGGCGCCTTCCTGATTTATCAGGAATCCAGCCTTGTCATTCGTGCTATCCGCGATTACTTCCAGCCCGATATCGGCGAAATACTGATCGATACCGAAGACGTATTCGAGCAAGCCACCCAGTTCATGAGCCATGTCATGCCGGGCAATGTGAATCGCGTCAAGCTGTACAAGGACGACGTTCCGCTGTTCTCGCGCTTCCAGATCGAGCACCAGATCGAAACCGCCTATTCGCGTGAAGTAGTTCTGCCTTCTGGCGGCGCGATCGTAATTGACCGCACCGAAGCGCTTTGGTCTGTCGATGTGAACTCGGCCCGTGCCACCAAAGGCGGGGACATCGAAGAAACTGCGTTGCGTACCAACCTGGAAGCCGCCGACGAAATCGCTCGCCAATTGCGTTTGCGCGACATGGGCGGCCTGATCGTGATCGATTTCATCGACATGGAAAGCACCAAGAACCAGCGCGATGTTGAAAACCGGGTACGTGATGCCCTGCATCATGACCGCGCCCGCGTTCAGACTGGCAAGATCAGCCGCTTCGGCCTGATGGAACTGTCACGCCAACGCCTGCAACCCAGCCTGGAAGAAACCAGTCATATTGCTTGCCCGCGCTGTCATGGCACCGGCTTTATCCGTGGCATTGAATCTTCGGCCCTGCATATCCTGCGCATCATTCAGGAAGAGGCCATGAAGGAAAACACCGGCGCGATCCATGCTCAGGTCCCGGTCGATGTTGCCACTTTCTTGCTCAATGAAAAGCGTGCCGAGTTGTTCGCAGTCGAAGAACGCCTCAAGGTAGGCGTGGTGCTGATTCCGAACATGCACCTCGAAACCCCGAACTACACCGTCAGCCGCTTGCGCCATGACGACCTCAACCAAAGCGAAGATATTCTGCCGTCATACCAAATGGTGGAAGCACCTGCGGAAGAAGCCTATCAGCCCAACAAGGCCAAGGAAGATCAAGCCAAACGCCAGGAAGCCGTTGTCAAGGGAATCACCCCGTCGCAACCGGCGCCCATCAGCGCTCGCGATATGGCCGCTGCCGCTGGCCCGTCGCTGTGGCAACGCATTGTCACCTTCTTCAAGAGCGAACCGGTCAAGGAAGAAACGCCCGCTCCGCGCAGCAATGCACGCCGTCGTCCTGAACGCGGCGAGCGTAATGACCGGCCCCGCGCAGAACGTGGCGAACGCCCAGATCGCAACCGCGGTGAACGCCCTGCCGAGGAAGCGCCACGTCGCAACGGTGGTAAACCACGTATCGAGGAAGATCTGCAGCCAAAACCAGCGCGTGAACGCGGCGACCGCGGGAATCGCGGCCAGCAACAAGAACGTGGTGAACGCCCGGAAAAACAAGAACGTCCGCCACGTGCTGAACGCACTCCGCGCAGTGAAGAAGAAAAAACCGCGCGTAACGAGCGCCAGCAAGCAGAGCGCGTGGAACAGAAGCAGCTTGCTGCTGCAGCGCCAGTTGTAGAAGCCGCAGAAGGCGCCGAAAACACCGAGCCACGCCGTCGTCGCCGTCGTCGCGGTGAAAAACGTGACCGTAATGAAGCGCAACCGGCCAACAGCGTAGAAAGTAACACCCCAGCAACAGCCCCAATCGCGGCTGAAAATGCTGCGCCCGTTGCTGATCTGCCAACAACGCCGCCACCTGTTGCCGTTGCACCTGTTGCCGTTGCACCTGTTGCCGTTGCACCTGTTGCCGTTGCGCCTGCTGTCGAGCCTGTTGCGGTACAGCCTGCACCAGTTCAGTTCGTCGAAACCCCTGTGGCAGCACAAGAACCAAGCCAGGCACAACTCGCCCTGGAGCCGGTCATTGCTCCGCCTGTGGTTGAAACCAAGCCTGAGCAGACAGCACCCACTCCAGTCCTAACTGCGAAAGCAGCATCAGTCGCAGATCCGATCATTGTGATCGGTACCCCTGAAGAGGCCGGCCTGGAAATGGTTGCAACCCGCAACGCCAGTGCATTTCAAGCCGAAGTAGTGGTTCCTGCTGTTCCGCAACGCCGTCGCCGTCGTGATATTCAGAAATCCACAGCAACCACTGCGCCAATTGAATCACTGCAACGCGTAGAAACTCAGACCTTTGCAGCCCCTTCAGCTGAAGTGTTGCAGGGAAATGAGGAAACGCGTGCACGCCCCCGCCGCAACAAGCCGGGCATTGAAAAGCTCCCGGAAGAAACCACTTTGGTTCAAGTTCAAACCCGCGAATCCTGAACCTTGCAACACTCAACCGCCGGCTTTGTCCGGCGGTTTTTTTACGCTCACGTTTCCCGGATAAACCGCACGGCGCAAGCTAAACTGAAGTCAAGCTTGTTGGGGCTATGCGATTAATGCTTGCAGCCTAGCGCCACTACTGGCATATCTATCTAATTATCAGCGTCAGATCTCATGACACGGCAAAACCAAGTGGAGTCAGCCCATGAAACTCGAAGCGGTCTTTGAACAAACCCATCGTTTGCCTACGGTACCCAAAGTTGTTCAGGAACTGATCGACAGTTTCAACAAAGCCGACATCGATATTTCCGCCATTGCAGCCCGCGTCGCACTGGATCAAGTGATTGCAGCCAAGACACTAAGGCTCGCCAACTCAGCACATTTTGCACCCACCAAGCGTATTGGCTCCTTAAATGAGGCCGTGATGGTGTTGGGGTTTTCCACGTTGCGCACCTTGGTCCTTGCCTCGGGCATCACTGGCGCTTTTATTACCACGCCGGGTTTTGATCGCAAGAGCTTCTGGCGCCACAGTCTTGACATAGCTGCATATGCCCGCTGGCTGGCCAGGCTTAGCGGGGAAGACACTGATGCTGCATTCACCTGCGGATTGACCCACAACATCGGGGAACTATTGATTCACGTGGTATCACCGGAACTTGCAGTCCACATTGACCGATCAGTCGAAAAAGGCGCCGATCGCAGAATTCTAGAAGACAACAATATCGGTTTTGATTACATCGACGTAGGTGCAGAACTCGCACGGCGTTGGAATTTCCCCGAAGCTTTTCGTTTAGCCATCCTGCACCAGAATGCCCCATTGAGAAATCCGGAGTCCGGCCCCCTTGGGCTGATCCTGCATTTGGCCATCTGCCTCAGCGAATCGTTCGCACAACCCGCCCATACACCAGAGAGCATCGTCGACAACCTGCCCCAAGCAGAGCTGGCAGCACTCAAACTGGATCGAGACTTGCTCGTGAGCAAACTGGCAGAAGCACAAATCGAAGCAGAAAAGATGGAAGACCTACTGGGCTGAGTCTTATTTTTCCTTTTCCAGACACAGTTCTAGGGTTTTTCCTGACCCACAGTCCCTGGTGCTATCGGTTATCATGCAGGCAACGCCGGGCTGCGGCGTTTGTCTTGCCCTTCATAACTATCTACCAGGAGCGTTCCATGATTCGTCGCCAATTCATTGCGGCAGCGGGCACTGTGCTTGCCGGCTTGCTGTTTGCCACCTCGGCCCAGGCCGCCAAAGTTTACCAAGTTGCCACGGATGCGGCATATGCCCCATTCGAATCTCAGAACGCACAACAAGAAATTATCGGTTTTGATGTCGAGGTCATGAAAGCCATTGCGGCCAAAGCCGGCATTGAAGTGAAATTCACCAATACTCCGTGGGAGGGCATCTTCGCAACGCTGGGTACAGGCGAACGTGACATTGTCATTTCCGCCGTTACCATCACCCCGGAACGCAAACAGTCGATGGATTTTTCCGAGCCGTACTTTGAAGCCAAGCAACTGATTGCACTCGGTCACTCCAGCAAAATTACCAAATTTGCCGACCTGAAAACCAAAAAAGTTGGCGTGCAGACTGGCACCACCGGCGATGAAGCCGTCCAAAAATTGCAAGGCAAGACCAGTCCGAACATCAAACGTTTCGAAAGCACTCCATTGGCTCTGAAAGAATTGATGGACGGTGGCGTGGAAGCGGTTGTGGCCGACAATGGCGTGGTAGTGAATTACCTGGCCAACAACAAAGATGCCAAGCTTAAAATTGTCGACGACTCAAGCTTTGAAAAAGAGTTTTATGGCATTGCCGTGAAAAAAGGCAACAAAGAACTGCTTGAAAAAATCAATAAAGGACTGGCGGGCATCAAGTCTGATGGTACTTACGCTAAAATACACAAGAAATACTTCGGCAACTAAGCACTGCTTTGTTTGATCCCAAGAAGCGCGGTCCGCGAGCCGGAACGCGCTTCTTTTCTTACTTTGAAGCAAAAAAACAATGGATTTCATCACTCTCTGGAAACATGCTCAAGATGCCATTCCGGTACTGGCCAATTTTCACCTGAAAATCGTCTGGGAATATCGCGAACTGTTTGTATCGGGCATCAAGATGACCCTTGGCGTCACCGCCATTGCCGTGGTTCTGGGTACGCTCATCGGCCTGTTTTGCGGCATGGCAAGGCTTGCTGAAGTCAAGCATGGCCCGTGGAAATACCCGATACGTTTTCTGATTCGCTGGCCATCCACGGCCTATGTCACTTTCTTCCGGGGCACGCCACTTTTCGTGCAAATTTTGCTGATCCATTTTGCCGTCATCCCAGTATTCATCCATCCAGATAATGGTTTGCTGATTACAGGTGAGCTGGCTTCCACGCTGCGCCAGGACTACGGCGCGCTGACTTCCGGACTGGTAGCGTTAACGCTTAATTCCGGTGCCTATATCACCGAGATCTTTCGTGCAGGCATCCAGTCGATCCACCGTGGTCAGTTTGAAGCTTCGCGCTCGCTGGGAATGGATTATTGGCAGACCATGCGCTTCGTCATCATTCCCCAAGCGTTTCGCCGCATGCTGCCCCCACTGGGCAATGAAGCAATCATGCTGCTCAAAGACAGTTCGCTGGTTTCAGCCATCGGCTTGACCGAGCTTGCCTTTGCCGCGCGTACTGTTGCTGGAGCGTACTCACGCTACTGGGAACCCTATATCACCATCTCGCTGATTTATCTCGTCATGACCATGGCACTGGCTGCCGTGGTGGACCGGATGGAAAAGAAATACAAAGCTGCTGGCGGAATTCACTGATGCAATAACCCAACAAAAACCCGCATGAAATCATGCGGGTTTTTGTTGTTTCTCACTTACCAAGCTGATACTTCCTAACCGCCATGTTGTGTTCCGCAAGAGAGCCGGAAAACTGCGAGCTGCCATCACCACGCGCCACAAAATACAAGGCATGTGTCTGGGCTGGTTGCACCGCAGCTTTCAATGCCGCCTCGCCCACGAAGGCAATCGGGGTCGGCGTAAGGCCGGTTCGTGTGTAGGTGTTGTAAGGGGTATCGGTTTCCAGATCAACACGGTGCAAATTACCGTCATAGCGCTCGCCCAAACCATAAATCACACTTGGATCAGTTTGCAGGCGCATCCCCATTTTGAGTCGATTGATAAATACACCGGCAATCATTGGACGGTCGCTGGGTTTGCCGGTTTCCTTTTCTACTAACGAGGCCAAAATGAGCGCTTCTTGCGGATCTTTCAATGGCGTCCCGGAATAACGAAGTGCCCAGGCAATTTCGAGCTTTTTGCTCATCAACCGATGTGCCCGCGCCAGCAACTGCAACTCCGACCCGCCCTTGCTGATGTAATAGGTATCCGGGAAAAATTGCCCCTCCACGCTCGAAATCGGCAACTGCAGCGCGGTAGACAGATCCGCATCGGAAAGGCCCGTCGCATCGTGCTTGAGATCAGGATTGGCTGCCAATTCAGTTTTAAGTTGGCGCCAATTCCAGCCCTCGATGATCTTGACTGTCACCATCGAAGTATCGCCAGCCGTCAGTTTTTTCAGCAACTGTTGCGGCGAGGTTGGCTCACTCAGCCCGTAACTACCTGCCTTGATACGCTTATCGGCCCATTCCAGCCGGGCCAACAAGGTAAAAAGCCGTGCATCATCAATGATGCCTTGTTGCTGTAGTTGTTCCGCGGACTTGCTGAAGCTGCCAGGCTCCAGAATAAACTCGGTCGGAGTATTCACAGCCAACGGCGTGTTGGCATATCCCCAAAACCAGGTGCCCGCAGCACCCACAAACAGTAATACCAGAAAGACCAAGATACCCAACACTCGACCCAACGGACTTACTGCGGATTTATTCGTCTTTCTTGCCACGTTTAACCTCAAAAAATCGTTGGACCTTTTCCAGCTCGCGCGTGCGATACATTGGGGGCAAACTATTCCACACCAACTTGCCGTAGGGTTTCTCTACCAGGCGGTTATCCGCGATCATCAGGATGCCGGTGTCCGTTTCATCTCGGATCAGCCTTCCTGCCCCCTGTTTCAAGGTAATCGCCGCATAGGGTAGTTGGTATTCGATAAAGGCATTGCGCCCGGCTTTTTTCATCTGTTCGATCCGGGCCGACAGCACGGGATCATCGGGTGGTGCAAACGGCATCTTGTCGATCACGACCAAGGAGAGCTGCTGGCCTTTCACATCAATGCCTTCCCAGAACGTCTGGCTGGCCACCAGCACCGCATTCGGTGCACGACGGTAATTGTCCAGAATTTCGGTCCGGCTGCCCTGCCCTTGCAGGAATACAGGCCAATCGAGTTTGGCGTCCTTCAAGCGTGCCACAATCAGATCATGCGCTTCGCGCATCGCGCGCAAAGAGGTGAACAGCATGAACGCATGGCCCTGCGTCAGCATCAACAACGGCCAAGCGGCATCGACCACCGCGCGGGTATAGTCGGTCGAGTTGGGATCGGGCATGGCCGGCGGCACGTAGAGTGCCGCTTGCTGCTTGTAATCGAATGGACTATCCCACAACGCTGTTTTGGCATCCCATAATCCAAGCTCGTGCTTGAAATGCTCGAACTTGCCATTCACCGCGAGCGTAGCTGAGGCAAAAATCCAGGCATGCGGATTAAAGTTAAGCTGCTTGCGGAATATCTCGGCAATATTCAGCGGTGTTGCGTGCAGCATGAAGCCATAGCTGGAAACATCGAGCCAGTGCACGGCATCTTCATGGTCCGTCGATTGCCAGCGCGTGAGTGCAGCGATCAATGCTTCGGCGCGCTGCTGGCACTTCTCCAATGCCTCGGCGCGCTCGGCCTGCTTGGCGAGCAAAGCGTGAACAGTCTTGAGCCGCTCGACCACCTCCGCCAGGACCGGGATAAAATCCGGGTAAGTATCGAGTTGATGCTGGGGGAGGCGCACGGAATCCGACTGAAAGACCAAGCGCAAATCCTTGATCGATTTCTCCAGCGCTTCAGCCGCTTGCGGCAACTGGATGAACTCCTTGGCAACGACAATGGCCTCGGCCCGCGCATCGCGCGCCAGCTCCACCAGCTGGGCAGAAGTCACTGTCTCACCAAAGAACAGGCTCGCCACCTCGGGCAACTGGTGCGCCTCATCGAAGATCACCGTATTGCAGGCTGGCAGTAACTCGCCCGCACCCTCGTCGCGCAACCACACATCGGCAAAAAACAAATGGTGATTAACCACAACCACGTCGGCTTCCTGCGCCACCTGGCGCGCCTTCAGCACGAAGCAATCCTTGTGATTTGGGCAATCCTGACCCAGGCAGTTGTCGCGCGTGGAAGTGACATAACTCCAGATCGCTGCATTTTCCGGCACACCAGGACAAGCAGCCTTGTCACCCGATTGCGTCGTCTTGGCATAGCGCTCAACCTTGTGAAGATGTACGACATCCTCCTTATTCAGAAAACGCCCTTCATGCGCTGCCCGCTCAAGGTGATAGTGACAGACGTAATTGCTGCGCCCCTTCAGTAGCGCAATGGTCACAGGCACTTTGAGGACATCACGCACCGTGGGTATATCGCG
>JARLJJ010000598.1 GCA_031291275.1 Formivibrio sp. | reverse complement strand
TGATCAAGCCTTGCGACTTCGAGATATAGCCACGGTTGAGATAGTCGGTCACGCCCAGCAAATCCAGAGTTGGCCGGTCAAGTGGCCAATCGGCAGCTTTAGTGTAGCCCGCGACCTGGGCGGGAAATTCGGTGAGCGGCTTGGCGGGGGGAGTGGATTCTCCGTGTGACAGGTACGCCATGGCGGTTGTCGCTCCCACCAGCACGGCAATCATGAGCCAATAGCGGACACCGGATTTCATGGAGTCACCTTGGCCTTTGCCAGGGCGCTTCCATCTTTTGGCAGCCATCCCAGTTTCTTGCGCACCACAATCGTCAAGCTGTGCAACCCTAAGAATAACACCGTGGCCACTACGAAAATCACCCAGCCCGAAAACTCGTGCATGAATCCTTCGGCGGCGCGGGGACCGATGTAGTTCGCCATCAAAGCCGTTATCATGACTCGGGTCCCGTTGCTGATAATGGCCAGGGGAACCATGGCCAGGAACAACAGCCAGCGCACCACGGTGCTGCGCTCGGCCAGATACCCGTAGCCGGCAGCCAGGGCCAGCAGCGACATCAACGATCGAATACCGCTGCAGGCCTCCACCACTTCCAGCGACATGTTGGGCAAAATCAGAACGTTGCCTTCACGCATGATGGGAAACAGGTTGAGCATCTCCAACGTCGAAGTTGCGAATTTGGAGGCCACAAACTGCAGCGGAAAAACAATCTCGTTGTAGATCAGTACCGGTATCGGAATCGCAAACAGCAAAAACGCCAACGGGAAAGCCATAGCGCGCAGCAGGGCGCCGCCACAAAAATAGACGATCAGCCCGCAAATGGTGCCCAGCATCGAGACCCGTGTCAGGAAGAGTTCCGCGCCCAAGCTTCCCAGAAATAGCAGCCCCAGAGACAGCAATACGACTAACATTCCCCACGGCGCGGGGCGTCGCACAATCTGAGCCAACTTTTCCCGCCTCTGCCAGATCAAGTAAAGCGACAGTAAGGGCACTAGAAATCCGTGAGAGTAGTCGGCGTCGGCGTACCACTGACGAACCAGAATCTTCAAAACCGGTGCGTACAGCACAATCATTACTGCAACCAACAGCAACCCTTGCCAGCCGAAAGGCTTAAGCGTTTGCCACAAGGTTGAAGATTTCGCAGCGCTACTGTCCCCCAACAAGACTTGTTCGTCTGCTGGGGTGGTCAACGCAGTACTCGTCGCTTTGGTGCCGGCCAGCGCCAACGGTTCTCGCTCCCTGTTTGATTTCTCTGGCAATCCCTTTGGGGTGTGTGCAATTATTTGGCCGAGAGTGCAGGATAGCATATTCGATAAATAGCTGATAATCAAGCAGTTCTTATCACGGATTTTCAGAACGACAAAACTTTGAATGCAAGTAGTGCAAGTGTTTGCATATTCGTTCCAGCCCAGTTCACTCTCGGAGGAGATTCCGGCTAAGCAAAAAAACTGGGAATCATGAACCCCAAGTGCTCCCGACGCCGTGCATTTGCCATCGTACGCAACCCTTTTGACCCAACGCAAGTAAAAGTCGTGCTGGCGGCCCTGGTTGAAGAGCAGGCGACCCATACCTAACTTCAAAACCGGAAATTGGCAGGCACGTTGCCGGCTGACTGGCCTGGGTGACGGGAGCAAAGCCGCAGCACGACGCCCACTTACGAATGCGGTAAAATTGCGCTTCAACGCCCTGCTTAAGGATATTTCCTTGTCCAAGCAACAGAGCCTCGTCATTGTGGGCGGCTGCGGACACGTCGGCCTACCGCCGGGAATTGTACTGGCCAGCCGTGGATTGTCGGTTTCTCTCCTCGATATCGACGCGGCCAAGGTCGAAAAAATCAACTCCGGCCAGATGCCTTTCCGCGAAGCTGGAGCTGAGCCCGTTCTGCGCCAAGTCTTGGGCAAAACTCTTTCGGCCACCACGGACCCGCAGTGCCTGCGAATGGCTGACACGGTCATCACCGTTGTCGGCACGCCGGTTGACCGGCACTTGAATCCCACGGTTAATGAGCTGTACCAGAGTGTGGACGGCATGCTCCAGTACATCAAT
>JARLJJ010000597.1 GCA_031291275.1 Formivibrio sp. | reverse complement strand
GGCACGATGCCTTCACATAGCAAGCGCTGCCGAATGGCATGATGTCGGAAAACTCTATATTGCCAATGATATTATAAATGACTCTCATCCAATTAACGAGAGTGATTTTATAGAAATGCAAAATCATACCATTTATGGCTATAATCACCTCAAAGGGTTTAAAGGTGATCCTGTTGCGGAGTTAGCGGCTGAAATTGCCCTGCAACATCACGAAAAATGGGATGGCACCGGTTATCCATTTTCCCTTTCTGGTGAAGAAATATATATTGAGAGCAGGATAGTAACAATTTGTGATGTTTACGACGCTCTCCGAGAAGATAGACCATACAGAAATGCAATAAGTCATGAAGATGCGATGCATGTTCTTATTTTTGGTGATAATAGAACAAGGCCATCCATGTTCGATCCAAAAATATTGCGCATCGTGACAATGATTCACGATAGATTCCGGGATATATTCGAGTGTAAGCATCGCTGGGATGGCCCGCAAGTCAGCGGCGGGTATTGATTTATCGCAGCACGCTCTAGGCGTTTTCAGTAGGCATCAAGGCCCGTAATTTCGCGGTGGTGCGGCGGATCGCGCAGCGCGCTTCATCGACTTTGGCGGCGGCAATCGGGAGGTTTTCCCGGTCGAGGATCGTGATAGCCCGACTGAGCAGGCCAAGCGCGTGTTCGACGGGTTCTCCGTTGTTCAACAGGATGGTGTCCTTCACGACCGGTCTCCAATGGCAACATGCTTTATGATGTCTTGTGCCTTGCCTATGTCGCCGGTTGGCCGGGAATTTCGAGGGCAACTGCCGCCAAAATGAGTGCGAGGCGTACCTATTGCGACCATTCTGGCGGCAGGCGGTCACCTTGCTTCGATCAGAATCACATCGATCATGAACGAGCCATCCGCTTCGATGGCGAAATGGCGTGCGACTTCGGCCCCGGCCAGCGCCTGCAACGCGCGGATGGCAGCGCAATGCACACTCGGCGTGCGCATCCGCGCGGCCCATTCGGCGAAATCCATGCGCAGCCGGGACGATCGGGTTGCG
>JARLJJ010000596.1 GCA_031291275.1 Formivibrio sp. | reverse complement strand
TCCGTTATAGTTGGTGCCACTATAATTGTTCAGCTTGTCATCCTGATAATACAAAAACCAAAGGCCGTTCGGATCACTGCCATTCATTACGCTGAGGGTATTCCCCCAGGGTTGCTTGGGCGCGGGTATCACGGGCGTATAGACCACCGGAGCGTTGGAAGTTGTCGCGAGTGCATTGATCAAGTTTGTGCCGTTAGGTGAACCAAGCCCCGCGCAAAGGTCAAAACCGGGCACGGCAAAAAACTCATTAGTGCTTTGTGACCATGTATTGTTCCCTGCGACGACATCACGAAAGCAATTCGTATAGGCAGCCGTCTTGGCAATCGCGTAGATGGCCGGATTGATGAAGCCGACCACCCCCAAGCCGTGGGCGGCAGCCTGCTGATTGACCAAGGCAATGAAGCCCGCCCACAACGGCGCGGCGCAACTTGTGCCAGCCACTCCATCCTGATCAAGGCCATTCTCGATAATAAAAATATTATCTCCGGTCAGCGCCACGTCGGGCAGGTTGCGCATCGTGGTTGAGCCCTGGTTATTGGTCATGCTGATGCCCTGCTGCCATGCGGGAATTGAGTAGTAACCGCTGATGCCACCGCTGCTGCCAACTCCATCAAGACCTTGGCCGGGGAATTCCAAACCCCAGTTCCAAACCGATTCAGATACAAAAGAACCAACGGGGCCGGTGGTTTGCAGCGTGGTGGCCCCGACTTGAGTAATGTAAGGATCGTCTGAAGGGGCATTGTCAAGCGTCGGATCGTCAACGGAACCCGCGGAACCTGGTGGCAAGAAAGCACAAACGTCGCCTGACGCATCAAAAAACGACTGGCCCTGCAATATCATCTGCTGGAATATCTGATCCGTGGTGCTGCTGGGTCCGCCACTCCATCCCCAAGAACAACTGACTTGGTGCGCGGAATTGTCCGCCGCAATTTGGTTCAGAACCAAGTTAGGCAGGTAAGCGGCCTGCAGATTGCCTTCGTAAACAAGAATCTGGCTGATGCTTGGAGCCATGGCAATCACCATGTCGATATCCAAAGTAACTTCGCCTTGAGCATTCGGATCAAAAGGAGCGCCCGTGGAACCCTGCAACAAGATGTTGGTCAAACCAACCGCAGACAACCCCGCGCGCTGCTCATAGAGGGAAATATCGCTGGCCAGATAGCCGTCATATTCAAAAAGCGCGACTTTCTCGCCGGCGCCATTCAGTGGCGTACCCGGCACATAGGCGGCTCGAAAATCATTGCCCAAGTAGGTGCCGAAGGGACCGGAGCCCAGCCGGGTCGATTTCTTTACGGGTCCGAAATGAATCCGCGGACGCGGACGGACATAATTATTCAACCCTTGCACGTCCAAGATGGGCAGGCTCGCCGCCACCGTCGGCTCTTGGTCTGGCGCATAAAAATCCCGGTTTTCCGCTGCCAGATGATACGTGTGAAACGAGACGTTAAAAGCCCGCCCGATGTCAGCCGCCTTGCCGTCAACTTCGATCAGCATGCGGTTGCCGTGTACGCGCGTTACGGTCAGAGCGTTGGCTTTCGCAAAGTTAATGACCGCCTGACTGTCCTCTTCCGTCGCGCCAAACTGCGAAGTGAATTCTTCGCCAGTCAAATAATGACGATAGTTTGGGCTGGACGGATCGGAAACCTGCTGCAACAACGCGTTGAGTTGATCTTGATTGCGTAAAGGCAAGCCGATGGCCAGGTGCAAAACATTGGT
>JARLJJ010000595.1 GCA_031291275.1 Formivibrio sp. | reverse complement strand
GCGCTGGCGAAGTTGCACCAGCGAGTCTTGCATCAACTTGTCGGTCAACTGAGGCTGGCCCGAAAAGATGATTTGCAACAGCTTACCCTGAGAGTTTTCGAAGTTCGTAATCAGGCGAACTCGTTCCAGTACAGCATCGGAGAGATTCTGCGCCTCGTCGATGACAACTACGCACTTTCGCCCCGCCTCCGTCTCTTTGACCAGAGTCTCGCCTAACTGCTTGTGCATTTCAGAACTGCTGTTGGCGGGAGTCACACCAAAGTCGCGCAAGATGTAGCCCACGAAGTCGCGCGGCTTGCAATCTGCATCGATATCGAACAGAAATACACTGCGTGCGGACGATTGCGTGTCTTCAAGGAATTTGTATAAGAGAGTGGTTTTACCCATTCCAGGGGGGGCAATCATGGCGATGAAACCGCGATTGTTGTAGAAGCCGCTCTCGAGAGATGCCAGCGCTTCAAGGTGCGTCTTGCTGGGAAATAAATAGCGGGCGTCAGGGGTGACACCGAATGGATCCTCTTGAAAACCAAAATGCTGCAACAGCGCCGTGTTGCTTTCTGCCCTTCGGCGGTGCATCAAGAAACCCAGGTAGCCGGCCATCTCGTCCGGTTGGTGGAACGACTTATCCATGATTGGATTTTCCTTTTTTGCCTGGGGGGAGACCGGTCAAACTGAGGGATACACCTCAATATATCCCATCGCCCTTTGTTCCGGAGCCAGTTTTTTCACCTAAAATCATCGATTTTAACGACCGCCGGCACAAGGTATGTCCAACCAAATGGAAAGCGACCTGCGGCCAAGGGTTAAACGGGGTAACCTGCAGGGTGAATAGCCTAGGAGATGGAGACATCCGCACAGAACCAGACCTCCCCAAGAAACTGGAGAAGCCATGTAAGGCATTTATTATCTTTAGAATATTCTGCGAGTGAACGGCTTGATCCTGGGATGACAACAGCCAGCGCTGAGTCCAAACTGCCCTACAACCAAAAATGCGTCGTGTTTGCATGATCGCACTTCGATTCGCCCATTCGAATATACTTGAAGAAAGTCAAGTAATTTTAGTGACGCAATCTCCGGGCCTTCGCCATTGAAGCGACGTTCAGGTTGATCGAGTCAATTCTCAGAAACCCTATGTGGCCGATTCGTGAATTGTACGCGGCGGGACTGCTCGTTTATGCCATTGCGGCGCTGGCAGGTCTGGTCGTTCATCTTCGGAAAATAACCGCGACTTGGATCGCCCCTTTGCTGTGCTTTGTCAGCATAGTGGCGGCTGTGCTTGAACTCGGCGCATCGGTTGGAACGCTGATGGCGGGTGCGGAATTCAACTGGTCGCTTCCTTCCGGCATGCCGTTTGTCCACTACGGCGTTCGACTGGACCCGTTGTCCGCCTACTTTAACCTGGCCCTTTCTGCTTTGGCCGCTTGCGTGGCGCTCTATTCGGCGAGCTACCTCAGGCACGGTGCTCCCAGCCGCGCGCCTGGTCTTTTTTGTTGTTTCTTCAACCTGCTATTGATGTCGCTTACGCTGGTCTTCACGGCTTCGAACGTCGTCTTTTTTTTGATCGCATGGGAACTGGTTGTGGTTACCTCTTACTTTCTCGTCGTGACCGACCATGAGTCGACCGAGGTGCGAAGAGGAGGCTTGCTCTACATCCTCATGTCCCGAGGCGGCACGGGACTTTTGTTCATAGGCTTTCTGTTGATCTCCAATTTTGCCGGAAGCATGGAATTTCAGTCGATGCACGGAGTTGGTGCTAAGCTGCCTCCGGCATTGGGCGGAGCCGCGTTTTTGTTGTTGTTCTTTGGCTTTGGGGTGAAGGCCGGCATTATTCCACTCCACATCTGGCTGCCTGCAGCTCATCCCGTAGCACCGAGCAACGTATCCGCGCTGATGTCGGGCATCGTAATCAAAACGGGCATCTACGGAATGGCGCGGGTCTTCTTTGACTTTTATGGAGACATTCCCGTGTGGGCCGGAATGCTGGTTCTGGGCGTAGGAGTCGTGTCCGCGCTGCTGGGAGTGCTCTATGCGTTGATGGAGCACGATCTCAAACGATTGCTCGCCTATCACAGTATTGAAAACATCGGCATCATATTAATCGGTTTTGGATCTGCGCTTTTGTTCCGATCTTTCGGACATCCTCAGCTCGCTGCTTTGGCGCTGATCGCCGGGCTCTTCCATACTCTGAATCATGGACTGTTCAAGTGTCTGCTGTTCCTGGGCGCCGGCAGTGTGGTGCAGGGCACGGGCACTCGAAATATGGAAGAGATGGGAGGTTTGATCCGGCGCATGCCGCGGACCGCTCTCTACTTTCTCATTGGCGCAATTGCAATCTCAGGGCTTCCTCCTCTAAACGGTTTCGTCAGCGAGTGGTTGACGTACCAGGCCCTCCTTGCCGGCTTTGGTGCAACACAGACCATCACGCGCATTGCGTTTCCGATAGCCGGCGCGATGCTTGCATTGACGGCCGCGCTCGCTGCGGCATGTTTCGTGAAAGCCTTCGGTATCACCTTCCTTGCCTTGCCGCGCAGTCAAAATGCGGAGCGCGCCACGGAAGCACCGCGTTCGATGAGATCGGGAATGGCCGCTCTTGCCATAGCCTGCATCGTTCTCGGTCTGGGAGCGACCTGGTTCATTCCGATCTTCGCTTCAATTACTCAGAACGCATTTGGAGTTCAAATATCGCAGCAAGTGGTTGCCGGCAATGGGCTCCTGATTACCCCCGGCGCTGTACATAATGGAAGCGTCTCGCCGCTCATATTGGCTTCGATGCTTGTGGTGCTTACACTGGTGCCATTCGCGCTGTGGTTTGTGCTTGGGCGTAAGTCGTCGCGGGTATCGGGGCCGTCGTGGGATTGCGGATTACCAGGGTTGACTGCGGAGAATGAATATACCGCAACCGCCTTCTCGAAACCTCTGCGCATGATCTTTGGAGCGCTGTTTCGTCCGCGCCGCGAAATCCTTGCTGAGTTCGATGTCTCGCCTTACTACCCCAAGGCAATCCATTTTGAATCGGAGATTGAGCCCACGTTTGAGACTCATTTTTATGAGCCGCTGTGGGCAGGAATTCAGTCGATCGCCGCGCGGATGCGAAAGATTCAAATGGGAAGCATTCACGCGTACCTCGCCTATATCTTCGTGACGCTCATCCTGCTTTTGCTCTTCGGGGTGCGAGGATGATCGATCAAGTTCTTCCAGTGTTGTTGCAGATCGCGCTGGTGCTCCTGCTCGCGCCTCTCTTCACGGGAGTGAATCGCGTCTTGAAGGCGCGTGTTCAAACGCGGAGAGGACCCAGCCTGTTTCAGCCTTACTGGGACATCTTGAAACTGCTTCGAAAAGGGATGGTCATTCCCGACACGGCGTCCTGGATATTCACCGCCACGCCGTTTTTGCTTTTTGTTGCAACACTGCTTGCAAGCCTGCTAATCCCAACTGTCTCGGCAAACGCACCGCTGAGTTTGTTCGGGGGTGTTTTGGCCGTTGTTTATCTTCTTGCGCTCGGACGTTTCTTCCTCGCATTGGGCGGGCTCGATACGGGCGGTTCCTTCGGTGGGTTAGGCAGCAGCCGCGAGATGACCATCTCAGCGATCGCGGAACCGGCACTGATGCTCGCTGTTTTCACGGTTGCCATCGGTGCGGGTTCAACCAATCTCAGCATCGTGGCACAGGCTGGCCTGGGCCAGAGTTGGCGCTTTCTCGCGCCTTCGCAAATGTTGGCGTTTGCCGCACTGTTTATCGTACTGATCGCCGAGACAGGGCGGATACCTGTGGACAATCCGGCTACTCACCTCGAACTTACGATGATTCATGAAGCCATGATCCTCGAATACTCGGGAACTTATCTGGCGCTGATCGAGTGGGCCGCGGCAATCAAACAGCTCGTGCTGATGACCATCCTGGTGAACGTGTTTTTTCCGTTTGGCCTCAGTGCCGACTGGTCGCCATTGGCTGTCATGTTCAGCCTGCCGGTGTTCATTCTCAAACTGCTGTTGCTCTCGGTCGTGGTGGCGGTGGTTGAGGTCAGCAACGCGAAGATGAGATTGTTCCGCGTTCCAGAACTACTGACGATTGCTTTTGTATTGGGCGTATTGGCTCTGGTTTCCACGTTTCTGTTTCAGGCGTAGTAGAGGCAATGACTCGCATGCAATTCTGGTTGGACCCTCAATTCGGCAACAGGATGATCACGCTGATGGCGGCGCTGGTGCTTGTGTTGCAGATTATGATGGTGACGCAACGGTGGCTGACCACCAATATCAAAGCGTTTGCTTTGCAATCGTTCTTGCTCGCATGCATTGCAAACACCATTGCGTACTACAACCACGCTCCGCATATCTATGCTGCTGCTGCATTCATGTTGATCGTGAAGGCGATCCTGTTGCCGGTTGTATTCCAGCGACTGGTTTCGAAGATCGAAATACGCCAGGAGATTGAGCCATTAATCAACGCGCCTATATCGGTGATTTTTACTGGCCTGCTGACCCTGCTTGCGTATGTTGTCGCGGAGTCATTTCACCGGCCCGATGAGCCGGCAGGCCCTGCGAGTCTTGGCCACAATACTCTTGCGACAGCAATTGCCTTGTTCCTGATAGGTTTTTTCATGATGGTGAACAGGCGCAAGGCTCTCACGCAAGTGCTTGCATTGCTTTCAATGGAGAATGGAGTCTTCCTCGCTGCGATCTCGTTAACCTACGGAATGCCCATGATTGTCGAGCTTGGGATTTTCTTTGATGTTCTCGTGGCGGGAATGGTTCTCGCAATACTCGTCTATCGCATTCGAGAGACTTTCGATTCGACGGACGTCAGTCGGCTGAGCCGATTGAAAGGCTGAATTTCGGATGATTATATTTGTCTTGCTTTCGATTCCATTGCTGGCTTGCGGCCTGGCCTTCGCCATGCGGACGCGGCAATGGATGGAGACAATTCATCTGGTGTCGGCGGCCTGTTCCTTTGTTGCTGCTTTGATCCTGGCCGGAAACGTCCTTCGCTACGGGCCCATTTCCGCGAGCGACGGTTTCTTATATGCCGATCAACTCAGTGCGCTGGTTGCGCTCTTCACGGCGTTTGTTTATCTGGCATGTGCTCCTTATGCGATTGGATATCTGCGGCGAGATGAGAGCGCCGGGACCCTCTCTGCCGATCATGCGCATCTTGCGGAGATGAGCAAGCTGCGCATGTTCTATACGCTCATGCCTCTCTTCGCCTTTTGCATGTTTCTCGTTGTGGTTGCAAACAACCTTGGTGTCATGTGGATTGCGATTGAAGGTACGACGCTTGCCTCGATCTTCTTAGTGACGTTCTACGGCCGCCCGAACTCGCTGGAGGCCGCATGGAAATATGCGATGATCGGCGGAGTCGGCCTGTCCATGGCGCTCTTTGGAACAGTGCTCACCTACTACTCGGCGCACCTTGTGCTTGGCGGAGACAGTGTGAGCGCTCTCAATTGGTCGGTGCTTGTGCTTCAGGCTCCGAACTTCGACAAGAGCGTGATGCGGCTTGCGTTTATTCTTATCCTGCTGGGCTTTGGTACCAAGGCCGGGTTGGCGCCTATGCACACGTGGAAGCCGGACGCCTATTGCGAAGCGCCGGTTCCGGTCGCCGCTTTGATGTCGACCGCTGTGGTGAATTGCGCCGTCTACGGTCTTGCACGCTTCTATGTTCTGACAAGCCGCTGCCTTGGGCCGGCATTTGCGTCTAATTTACTTATCCTCTTCGGATTACTTTCCGTAGGCATCGCGGTTCCATTCATTATGCTGCAGCGAAGCTCTCGTCGAATGCTGGCTTATTCAAGCATCGAGCACGGCGGAATTATGGTGCTCGGCCTCGGCTTCGGTGGAGTGATTGGTGTGATGGGTATGCTGCTGCACATGACCTTTCACACCGTGACCAAGCCGCTGTTGTTTTTTTGTGTGGGAAATATTCAGCAGCACACTGGCAATGACTCAAGGCGAAAAGGTGCAAGTGGTTTGGTGCATGTTCTCCCCATTTCTGCGCCGCTGTTTGTGCTTGGCACGCTGGCGGTTACCGGCACGCCGCCCTTCAGCATGTTTCAAAGTGAGTTCATGGTGCTGCGGGCAGGCTTCCTTAGTCAGCATGTGGGTTTGTCAGTCCTGTTCGTTATTTGCATTACTGCAATCTTCTGCGGTTTCTTTCACCATGTAACGCAGTTGGTATTTGGTCCCCCGAGTGGAGTTCCACGCGAAGTGTTCTCACGTTGGAAGACGTATCCAGTGATAGGGCTTGCTCTTATCGTCGTGATCATCGGCTTCTGGCTGCCCGCTCCGCTTTATCAACTTGTGGACGGAGCTGCACGCATATTGGCGGTGCCGCAATGAGCCAACTGTCTCCGCCAACACCTCGGGCGTTCGATGAGATTTTGCCGCGCAGTGGCATTGCGTTTGACGAACTGCACGAAGCCAATCGTTCCGAGATCCACGCCACGATAGCACTCTCCGATGTGCCTTCAATGGCCGCTCGTCTTGTGGAACAGGGCTGCCACTTGTCATCTGTATTCGCGGAGGATAGGACGGCTGATGGTTCTGG
>JARLJJ010000084.1 GCA_031291275.1 Formivibrio sp. | reverse complement strand
GAACCCCTATCGCTTGATGAAGCCTACCTTGATGTCACAGAAAACCTTCAGGGGATTGCCTCGGCAACCCACATCGCCGAGGATATCCGCCTCAAAATTCGCGAGCGGACGGGACTCACTGCGTCCGCCGGTATTTCTTACAACAAGTTTTTGGCAAAACTTGCTTCAGAACATCGAAAGCCCGATGGGCTATTTGTCATTACGCCAGCCATGGGATCGGCGTTCGCCGAGGCACTTCCAATCAAGAAATTCCATGGTGTCGGCCCAGCCACAGCAGGGAAGATGCTAAGCCTTGGTATCGAGACAGGCCTTGATCTCAAAGCCCAAAGACTGCCATTTCTTATGCATAATTTTGGCAAGGCTGGCCACTATTACTATTGGATCGCGCGCGGCATCGATGAGCGTGAAGTCTCGCCTGATCGCGCTCGTAAATCGATCGGTGCCGAGACGACCTTTGCCCAAGATATCCGTGATCGAGAATCGGCAAATCGTGAATTGAGACCGCTCATCGAAAAGCTTTGGGGGCATTGCGAGAGCGTGGGAGCGCGGGGAAAAACGCTCACGCTGAAGGTCAAATACGCTGATTTTCGGCAGCTTACGCGCAGCCGCACAAGCGAAGCGCCGCTATCAACGCGGCACAATCTGGAGCAGGTTTGCGCTGATCTACTCAACTCCATTTTTCCATCGACCAAAGATGTGCGACTGCTCGGGCTTTCCTTGTCATCGCTGAGCGGCCCAGACGCCACGGAAGAAGAGCAACTACTCCTACCAATTTGAAATCGGCGTCCATGCAGAAATACGTTGAGACTGCCATCGATCAGGTGATATGTCTGTCAATGACTATAAGATAATATGATAGCATAAGTTGCCTTCACATCCGCACTGATGCGAATTGCGAGTGCTGATACTGGCAAATATATACCGGAATTTGTTACGATCGATGAAATACTGCACCGCGGGACATAAGGATCGAATTATGGTGACAATCTCACTGTCGACCACGCTCATGGCCACTGGCTATCAAGCCACGGTCACCTTTCCAGACGGTGTATCCGTCAGTTCCGTCGAGATATATTCGTCGCAAAGTGAAGCAGTCACGGCTGCGGCCGCGAAGTTACTCGAAATGCCTGGCCGCATATCTGCGCTTGATCTCCCATCAAACAAACCCGACAAGCAAGGAAGGGCGTGAGCTGGCTTCGAAGTTTAATCCGACGCTATTTCATACCGGCCTTATCTACTGCAAAAAATCCGCCAGATATTCAGATGTAGGTGTGAGCCCTGTAAGGAGCAGGTGTTCGCGTGCCCGGGTGCAGGCAACATAAAGCAGCCGTCGCTCAGTTTCATAAATATCGTCCAGCTCTGCTTCATCGGCAGCGTCGGCAACGCGTTCGTCTAGTGGCAGAACGCCCTGGTCGCACGCCATGACAATAACAGCCCGAAACTCGAGCCCTTTTGCCAGGCTCATGGGAACGGTCACCATTTC
>JARLJJ010000594.1 GCA_031291275.1 Formivibrio sp. | reverse complement strand
TTGGATGCGGCCCTGACCGCGTCGACCACCTATTACTTCACCTACGTCTGCGGCAGCTACTAAATGGCTGGCTATACTAGACAGCTTTTGGAGGCAGCGTGCCTGTGGCAACGAAGACGCGGAAGCTGGTTTCCTATTCGGTCCGGCGGAAGCACAACCAGAAGCGGTCGTCCTCGAAGCTTGAGAAGGCAGTCTATGCCCTGCTCAAAGTTGAGAAGATTCCCTTCACAAAGGAGAAGCAGATCGGCCGTTGTCATGTGGACGTCTTCATCGAGCCGCGCGCGGTCGTGGAGATTCAGGGCTGCTACTGGCACAAGCACTCCTGCCACCGGCCCAAGGCAGGCTGGACAGTTGAGGACCTGGCCGTTCAGGCCAGGGACAGCGATCGCTTTGCCTATCTCAAAGCTCAGGGCTATCAGGTCGTTGTGATCTGGGAGTGTGAGATCGAGAAAGATCCCGAATGGATTCGATCGCTGCTGCGCAGCCTCAAACAGGTCTAGTGACCGAGAAAGTACAGAACCAGGGCGATCAGACCTATAGGCACTGCAACGACGAGGGCAACAATAAAAGTCACAGCCAGCGTTGATCCGATATGTCCCCACCGATAAAGGAATGGATGATGTTTTCTTTGATAGGCTCTGGTCGAATTCACATCCAACTTGCCTGAAACAGAACCAGAACTCCATTCATGTCTATGGCTAAATAGGGTCGTGGCAACCCTTGTGACCTGCATGATTGAGAAGAAGTTCATGCCAGGATTCTAGCACCGGTTCACCTCACCAACTTTGGAGATACTATGATCGGTCCTCTCGCTGGACTTGCTGATGATGTGTTCGGGCTGTTTGCCCGATACAGCGGCGGCCTGTTTGGCAAGAAAGCTCCTGATTACGAAGGACGGAACGGCGGGAAGTTTGGGAGTCCGGAGTTCTTCCAGGATGCCAGAGCCGGCGACTATCGGGCGCTGGCCCGGATGGAGAAGGAAGGATACGGTGCCGCTTGGAACCGGCCGTTCTTCCGAGGTTCAGTTGAAAGCGAGATAACACGGAACCTGAAGTACAAACGAGCCGTTCGGATGGGTGTGGCCAGTGACGGTCTTAAGCGGTTCACCAAACTTCCCCGCGGGCTCATGACCGGCAGCCCCATGTACGGCTACAGCAAGTTCGCCGACAACCTCTGGGGCAAGCAAGCCAGAACGGGTCTGAAGTTCGGCGCTCCTCTTGCAATTCTCGGCATTGCCACTGCTCCAAAGGGAGAGATGATCAAGCGCGGTGCTGAAGGCATTGGCATGCTTACGGGCCAGGCCATGGGTGGCGCTGTTGGTGGTCTTCTTTTTGGTATGCCGGGTGAAATAGCGGGACAGATCATCGGTGGCACGGTAGGAGAAAAGATCGGCTCCACGCTGAAGCCTATCGAGGATCTCGGCCACCAGGCATACCACTTGAACTTCGGCGGCGAATACCATGACACGGAAGTTGCCTGGACGATGAGGCAGCGTGCCGTTCAAGAGATGGGATCGAGCGCTCTCAACGCACGGCAATACCTTGGTAAGGAAGCGTTGCTGTTTCACACATAATCATGGGAAAAGATCACGCACTCGTTGATTTGACTGGCAAGCAGTTTGGAAACTGGCTTGTTCTTTCCCGTGCTGAGAATATGGGCAGAAATGTCCGATGGCTCTGTCGTTGCACTTGTGGAAGCGGTATAGAACGAATCGTAATGGGGAATTCGCTTAGAGGCGGGTACAGCAAAGGCTGTGGTTGCATCCTCAAAGAGGCGATGATTGAGGTCAGAAAACGGTTGAATCCCAATCCGCACTCTCAACTGAATGAGTACAAACTTTATCAGGCAGCCAAGACTCGGGCCAAACGGGACGGTTTGCCGTTCGATATTACCTATCAGGATGTCATTATTCCGGCGCATTGCCCGGTCTTGGGTATCGAACTTGAACCCTGTGTTGGTACACACGGTCCAAGCGACAACAGTCCTTCCATCGACAAGATCATACCTGAGCTTGGATATGTGAAGGACAACATCCGGGTGATCAGTTTTCGAGCAAACACTATCAAGTGAGTTCGCTATTCCGGCTTGGCCCACTTCGCTCATTCCATTTGGCTCACCTGGATAGTGATATTGTGCCTCTTTGGGCCGGTGTTGGTTTGACGGTCCCGGCGGGAGTGAAGCCTGCTGGCTTCGCCCGGAGGGCGGAGTCAGCAGGCGCAACGGACGCCGGGACCGTCAAACGGCTCGCCCCGGCCGGCCTGCTCA
>JARLJJ010000593.1 GCA_031291275.1 Formivibrio sp. | reverse complement strand
GACCCAATGCCAGGGGTTGGCGGTGCAGCAATCTGCGGGCCGACGCAAGTTCCGCTTCAAACACAAGCTGATCAGCATGGACGCGACGGTGATCGATCTGTGCGCCAGCGTTTTCGACTGGGCGCGATTCCGCCGTACCAAAGGGGCGGTCAAGCTGCACCTGCTGCTAGATCACGACGGTTTTCTGCCTTGCTATGCGGTGATCACCGAGGGCAAGCAGCATGAGATTCAAGTAGCCCGACAACTGCGCTATGAGCCGGGGACCCTGCTGGCCATCGATCGTGGCTACTTGGACTACGGGTGGTTCGCCGATCTGAGCGAACAAGGGGTGCACTTCGTCACCCGGATGAAGGACAACGCGGATTACATCGTGGTAGAAGAGCGAGAGTTGCCGCACCGCAAGGGTCTGCTGCGCGACCAGGTGATTGGCTTTTACCAGCAGGCACGGGACGGACGGGAATGCTATTTCCGCCGCATCGAGTTCTACGACGAAGTGCAGGACCGGGTGCTGGTGTTTCTGACCAACCACTTGACGTTGGCCGCCGCCACGGTGGCGGAGGTGTATAAGCAGCGCTGGCAGATCGAGCTGTTTTTTAAAGCCTTAAAGCAAAATCTTCGTCTGAAGACCTTCATCGGGACTTCCGCCAATGCCTTGAAGACGCAAGTCTGGGCGGCGTTGATTGCCATGCTGTTGATCAAGTACCTGCAGTTGAAGGCCACCTTCGGCTGGTCACTTTCCAATCTGGTGGCGCTGCTGCGGCAGCAGTTATTCGTCTACCGGGACTTGTGGGTGTGGATCGATCATCCTTTTCAAGCCCCAGAGTTGCCAGAAGCGCTGCCGGAACAACTGGCGATGGTCTGGCAGTAGTTAGACAGCAGTCCACTTTCCCAGGAAACTATTCTGGCCAAATCGACGATTTCGGGAAACGCAATCTAGACAGCATCCATCAGGGGGAACCGACTTTCGAGGGCCAACCTGCTTTGTGCGAAGGCGGGAGAGGATGATTACGTGCGTATTTTCAGCAGCACCGAGCCAGGTCTTCACCTAACTTGGACAGCAATGTTGGTTAACGCGACGTTTACGCGAAAAAACGGACATAGGCTCGGCGAACGCCAGGGTTGGGCCTGAGAGGATCCTAGGTGGGGCGGCCTGAAAGCAGGTCCCCTACACTTCGTCCGTTGGTACGGCGTCCGCACAGCGATCTTTCAGGTCTCCATAGAGCCAGGCCTTCGCAACCTTCAATTCACGCCCCACTGTCTTCGTTGAGATACCAACCACTTCGGCAGTTTCCTCGACCGTCAATCCGCCGAAATAGCGCAGTTCGACAATTCGCGCTTGACGCGCATCAAGTTTCTCCAACCGTGACAGAGATTCATGCACGGTTAGCACTTCTGCGGTACGTTCTGGCGAAACCAGCAAGACATCATCCAACGACACCTTCTGCTGTTTGCCTCCCCGCCTGATTCTCTGTTGTCCGCGTGCGTAATCGACCAGGATTCGGCGCATCACTTGCGAAGCCACGGCAAAAAACTGCGCACGGTTCTGCCATTTGGCATCTCGCTGCGCCACAAGCTTCATATAGGCTTCGTGTACTAGGGCGGTCGCTTGCAGCGTATGGTCGGGTCGCTCGTGCCGGAGGCGACACGCTGCTAATCGGTGAAGCTCCTCGTAGACAAGGGGGACAAGCTTGGCAGCAGCCTCCTGCTCACCGGCTGCCAACTCGTTGAGTAAGGATGTTACATCTGCAGGCGAGGGCTGCACCTTAGCCTCCTCGACCCGAGCCCAAAGGAAAATTGAGCAATTCTACTGCGGTTCACGCTCATTTTGGACAATACCTACATTTTTTAGACAATTCTTTCGCGCCAATGTCCCTTTTTCATCGGAAACGTCGCGTTAACCAATCAGAAGGATGAGGAAACCAACGGACCGGCAGTTCGTT
>JARLJJ010000592.1 GCA_031291275.1 Formivibrio sp. | reverse complement strand
TTCGGCTCGCTCTTCGGGCGCATCGTTTTCCCCAGGTTCTCTTCAAAATAGCTGCTTCTTATGGGAAATTCTAAACCTGATTCCGCCGCGTTTCACCAGCATTTATGCGGCTTTTACCGGCTTTTCAGGATCGACTAACTAGTCATAGGGACAAAATACAGTATTCCGAGCCGAGCGGCAAGAGAAAACCATAGAACGAATCATGGATCTTATTCAATTCGAGTTGTTATGGCTGGATCAGTTCGTCGATGTCGTAATCACGGGTAGCCTTGGTATCCAGAAATTCCCAATACCGCATTCCCGGTATGCCCGTACCTGGGCGCTTGATTCCCAGATTCTGGTCAGAGAAGAGTTCTCCCTTGCGAATCGCCTGGCGAGCGACCAGGCTTTTGCGCGCGATGCGCTGATTGTCCACCTCACACGGGGCGAGCAATTTGCGCGGTGAACCCAGCGCCAAATCCACTTCACGAATGGCTTTAACCATAGCCGCCAGTTCGGCGGGTTCCAGAGAAGCCTGATGGTCGGGTCCGGGGAGGTCGCGGTCCAGGGTGACGTGTTTTTCAACCACCGCGGCACCACGGGCGGCAGCAGCAACGGCAACTGTGTAGCCCAGAGTGTGATCCGACAAGCCCACGGGCAAACCAAAAGCAGCGGCCAGGGTATCCATGGCGCGCAGGTTTACATCAGAAAAGGGAGTTGGATATTCAGTGGTACAAAGCAGCAAGGTGACTTTTTCCTGAAGTATCTTTTGCCCTTCCATAGACTGATAAGCACGCTGGAATTCGGCGATGGAGGGTGGTGCCTGGGAGCGCAGGTATCCATAAGCCAGTACGCCCAATCCGAGTTCGATGTCTCCCAGCAGGCTCATGCCGGTTGAAAAGATGACCGGCAGGTTGGTCTGCGCTACATAAAGAAGCAAGGGGGCATTGGTGATCTCACCAGAGGCAATCTTCAGAAGTGGAACTTCGATATCGCGAACCAGTAAATCCACGCTGGGGGCATCGAAAGGCGTGGACAGGAAATGAATATTGCGTTCCTTGCAGCGCTGCTTGAGAAGCTTGTGGGCGGAATAATCAAGCTCGAGTTTCTTGACCATATCCAACTGGGATTCGGTCTGCCCGGTGGTCTCGACCTGATAGCTTGCCTTTGGGGCATTGCGGCTGCAACCCAACTCGGCCAGGAAGGTCTGAAACTTGACGGCATCGGCACCGGCATCCGCGGCCATGTCAACTAAGGCAAGCGCGCGCTTGCTAGAGCCATTGTGATTTACGCCGGCCTCGGCGATGATATAAGTGCTGGGCATAGATTCCTCTGATTGACGAGACAACTTACATCCCGTGAAGTTAGTCGCGCGACTATTTCATGAGTAGTATAGAACACCTGTTTGCGAGATGGAAAGAACAGCATATCTTCCAGAGTGGAATAGATAATTCCATCAAAACAAGGCCAGTGTGATCCTGCCGCGCGATCAGTCTCGCTATTCCTCGGGCAAGGGTGGAATTGTATCCGAGGCCAAGGGCGCGGCCAGCAAAATCCTCTCGGCGGAGAAGCGTCGATGGCCGAGGACGGCTTTGACGTTGACTATTTGGCAAAACTGGAAGCCGCAAGCCTTAACCGCGCGCAAGGATACCTCATGCCCTTTTTCGACAGCTATGTAGACACGCTTCCCTTGTGCTCTGGCAGCGTGGGTGATTTCAAGCAAGGCGGCATGGTAGAGTCCACGTCCACGATAGCGTGGACTCGTATAGCAGTCGCCTATGTACCATGCTTCTTCCAAGCGTAGAAACGGACCCAGTATATCGATGCCCTGCTTGGAATTGCAGCTGACCCAGCAGGTAAACGCCACCTCGTCATTTTGAATCACGAGCCAAGCCACCGATCCGGCAAGGATGCGCTGCCTGCTCAACGCCGTATCGAGATAAGATGTATTGATTCCGGCCTGCTGCAGTTGTTGGATGGCGGCAAAATTCGTCAATTGTCGAATACCTACCTTCGCCGATGCATGGGGTAAATGGGCAATTTCAGTCTGGCGGTATTCCAGGACATAGAAGGTTCGCGTCGAGAAAATCCAGTTGCTCGCATGCCACCACGCTCTTCGCAAGTAGCCCTTCCAGTCTCTCACCAGGGCATACTCAAGACCGGATGTGGTGTCTGCAAGCGAGGAAGGGCTTTCATCGGGCTTACTGCTCTTGAAAGTCAGAACACGCCCCCTGTCCGTTACTGGTATGAAGATGAACGCGTTATGACATGGCTGCCCTGCAGCCGCCTAATGGTGTCGCAAACGTAATCCATCTCGCTCTCGCTCAGAGAGGAGCTGGATGGCAGATAGAGGCCCTGGCTACCCAGCGCTTCCGAGTGCGGCAATGGAAAAGGCGCGCGAAATCCATAATCGATCAGGGCCTTTTGCTGATGCATGGGTTTGAAAAATGCGCGTGTTTCAATTCCGGCCGCAGCCAGTTTGATTGCCAGTTCGTCGCGCGTAAAGCCGAAATCCTGATTGCAAACAACACCGTACATCCAGTAGGTGTTTTTGGCCCAGGAACGCTCCACAGGCAGTTGCAAACCCGGTATTGTGCCCAGCCTTTCATTGTAGGCGTGAGCGTTCTTCCGACGCAGGTCAACGTATTCGTCAATACATTCCAACTGTGCGCAACCAAGCGCCGCATGCAGATTGGACATGCGATAGTTGAAGCCGATCTCTTCATGGTCGTAACGTCGCGCGTCTCCCAGTGGGAAGCAGAGGTTTTTCAGATAGCGCAGACGATCAAATAACTCTGGACTGTCGGTCACCACCATTCCGCCTTCACCGCAGGTCATGTTCTTATTGGCAAAAAAGCTGAAACAGTTCACGTCCCCGAAAGAACCGCACTTTTGGCCCAGGTATTCGGAACCATGGGCTTCGGCAGCATCTTCGATCACCTGCAAGTTATGACGCCGCGCAATCTCCATGACCGGTCCCATATTTGTCGGATGCCCGTAGATGTGGACAACCATGATGGCGCGAGTTTTGGGCGAAATTGCGGCCTCAACCTGGTTTACATCCATATTCCAGTCTTCCGGGTCGCAATCGAGAAACACGGGAACAACACCGCAATAGCAGAGCGCGAAAGTGGAAGCGATCATAGTGAAAGAAGGCAGGATCACCTCATCGCCGGCTTTGAGATTCAATGCCTTCGCGGCCAGATGCAGCGCCAGCGTTCCATTGCAGGTTGCCGTTCCGTACTTGACGCCGACATAGGCGGGAAATTCCTTCTCAAAGCGATCCAGATACTTGCCGCGGGAAGATATCCAGGTTGAATGCACCGCGTCCTGAATATACTCTTCCTCCCTGCCGTTCAGATATGGGACGCAAACCGGAATCCGGCGCGCTGGATTGATTGCTGATTCCGTCATCAAAGGGTTCCTTCGGTTGATTCTTCGGCCAGAATGGTTTTGTCCAGAGTGCGCGAAACAAAGGGACCCTGTTTCACTTCCAGCAATTGGCAATCTTCCGAAAAAGTCATGCCATGCCCTCCCGCTATCAGAAGAATCGAATCGCCGGCGGCCATCTCGATCGTCTCCATCCTGCGATCCAATTCATCAAAAAGGTCTACGCGCATTTTTCCTTTGCGAACCACGATGAATTCCATGGTGCCGATGATCGAGCGCTCCACGGGATTATGCTTGTGCGCCTCTGCCCTCCCCCCCTGGGGATAGGAGTTGACTCCGATCTGGAAAGCTGTTTCCTGGGGAGTGATGAAATTGTATCCCGGCCTGCTGAAATCACCCGGAATCAACAGTGCGATAGGCACCCCATGTTCGCTATTTAGCCACCGATAATCCAAAGTCGTTCCTCTTTATGATCGTTCTGCGAACGCCTGAATACTCCATCAGGCCTGTGATATGCCGCACACATTGAGATAAATCTTCTCATGAAGATTGGTGATCTCCTGCCAATCAAATTGGGCAGCCGACACAATTGCAGCCTCGGAGTTGTGCCGAAGCAAATCGGGGTTCTGAAGCAGTTCGACAATTTTATCAGAAATCAGATTACCGTTGAGATCGTCCACCATGTAGCCGTTTTTACCCTCGATAATCAACGAAGGGTCGATGCCGCAAGGGGAACGAACCGCGATTACCGGAAGCCCGCAGGCATTGGCTTCAAAGAGCGTGATGCTGCCACCGCCCTCTTTTGTTGAGGCATTCACAAAGAGGCGGGCCGATTTCATAAGGCGAAGCACGTCGTCGAAGTCCGCCAATCCCCCAGTAAAGGTCACATTTTCGGTCAGGCCAAGCTCCTGGGTCAGGCGCTCAAGGTCCGCTCGCTCTGGTCCCTCGCCTATGATGAGCACGGAGATGTTGGGAAGAGCCTGCTTGGCGATTGCAATCGCCCGCAAAAGCACTTCGACGTTTTTGTGGTTTTTGAGACGACCGGTGCAAACCACATCATAGCGTCTTTCTTCAACAGCCTGAATCGAGCGTATGTGTGCATAGTCAATTCCATTGGCAACCATAATCACGCGATCGGAACGAACGCCCAGAGTCAGAAGGTCACAGCGGGTCATTTCCGAAACCGCAATCAGCTTGTCGGGAATGCGACAGAAGAGTTTTTCCACCGCCAGTCCAAACGCACCAAACGCACCAAGATACTTATACCAATGCGAACCCCATACCTCGTACCAAGAAACGACCATCTTGACCGAGCGAAGCCATGCGTACAGACGCACCGGCAGCAGGTGAAAATAGGGCCATTGGCCGCAATCCACAATGTCAAACTTTTCCGACCCAAGCAGCCGCATGGAATACAGGCCAAACAGAATAGCTTCTCGGATAGAACGACGCCCGCTTGAATGATACAATTCCAGTGACCCGCACAGGCCATGATAGTGAAGCCCGTCCTTCTGTATGTTTCTGCCCCCCTCCCACTGCTTCATCCCGAAGATGTGGACTTCGTGACCCCTTTGACTCAGTCGGGTGGCAATCTCATAAATGCGGCGTTCGCCACCACCCTTGGAAAACGGATAGACGGCGTCATACACAAAGGCAATTTTCACTTTTTTACATTTCCTGTTCGCTTATCACGCTGGAAGTGATCGGTCGTATTGTTTTTCCAATACATAATATCATCCCTTCGCTTCCCGCCACGCGAGGCTGCCGGTTCTGCCGACAGAATGGGGAAGTTGCAATCGATTGGCCCAATTAGCCAGTCAACCCAACAACAGAGGGCATATTCCGAGTCGTTTGACGATTGATTTTTAATGACGATTGAGCCACTTGCAGTGTGTCACGAACACGAGTGAAAGCTGTGATGCTGTACCGAAGATGGGAGACAGCCTCCTGGAGTTGGCTTGCAGGAGCTGGCTTCAAACCGCCCGCTGCTGCTGCATTCAAAAGGCGTGGTGGTGAACGACCGAGGAAAAGGCATCGGTAAAGATGTCAGGTGTGTATCGAGGAGATGAGCGAAAGCAAACCGTCCGATGACGCATCCTTAGATTCTTGCCGTTTCATTCATAAACAGAAATACTTCAACAAAATCACGCGCCTTCGAGCAGTTGGATGATGCTTTGGATGGAGTGGTCGGCCTTGTGGAAGGCGGATTCGAGCTTGCTGTTTGGCCGTGGCACTGTAGCGGTTTGATGGTGAAAGAGGCTGTTGGCGAGCGACCCGCAGAGTTTTTTATGGA
>JARLJJ010000591.1 GCA_031291275.1 Formivibrio sp. | reverse complement strand
CCAACCAAACCAGTTGCGCTATCAAGTCAACGCGACCACAGACAACCACGTGTTCTACGCGAGCGCTGGCGGTACGGCAGCTACCGAGCTCGCAAGGATCACCGGCACGGGTAAAATGTCATGCGCAGGAACGCTGACCGCAGGCGGCGCAGCTACAATGAATGGAGGACTCACGGTTGCGAGTGGAAGGTTTGGAGTATCAGGTGCGTATCTCGCACCCACTACCCAAGGAGTGTACATGGGCTGGAATCGAGCCGGTTCATCGGGGACAACGAGCTTCATGAACCAACAGGGTGGTGGCACTGGTGGATTTGAATGGCTAAACTACAACAACTCTAATGTCCTTTCACCCTCCACACCAGGCATGACCCTGGATAGCCTGAGCAACATAACTTTACCTGGAGCGACTACCATTATCGGTGGCACATCTGTAGCCGTTCCCACATCGACAACATCGAGTAACTGCATACAGTTCCTGCAGTTGGCTTCTCCGAATGGTGGCTACACGATAGAAATGAATGTATGCGTTTCATCGACTTCGTTCAGCGAATCGGTCATGTACAGAATTCCGATGCAATTTGATGCCGCGGCCGGCCTCTGGTTAACGCTTCGTCCAGATAAATACAATGCGGCGTTCGGTTCATTCAGAATCGATATGACGGCCAATGGAGGAACAGCTGCGTTCCGCTTAGTCCGAGTCAACGGAACCGTCCCGGGAACAGCGATGATATCCTTCAAAGTCACAGGCAGTGTCACTTATATACTACAGAGCGCGGTGTCAACGGACACATCGGTTCCGGCGGTGTACAATAATGGTTCTAGAAACCCCGTGTTCTGGACTGGATGGTTCGTCGATACTCAATCACTTACCGGCGTGGCAACCACCAGCTACACGTCCTTCACATTTCCATCAACCTTGCAATCGGGGATGGCGGGCAATACCAACTGGGGATTCACTGCGCCCATCTCGGGCTTTTATGAGGCGGATTGGTCGCTATGGGTAGTTTCTGATAAGAGTATATTGTTTGGAGTCTTTGTCGGCAGCACCATGGTATCCCCGGAGTATGGCGCTGCCGCTAATGTGGGTTCGTCATACACATACGTTCACGCAGGTTCATTCATATTCTATGCCGCCGCGGGATCAGGAGTTTTCATGGGCTGGAAGGCAGGTAGCAAAGCAGCGATCAACTGTGCCGATAATGGTTCTGGAGCCCCAGTGGGACGCAACGGATCGATGGTAAAATTCAAGCTGATGGGTTAATCTCATAGAGACTAAGCAAAGTTCACCCAGATTGAGCAATCTCGAAGTCGCCCACTTTCCCTCCTAATTTTCTATTCTCTCTTTCTGATTCTTTCGCTCGCCACCAACCACATTCAATTTTTATTTTGCCAATCCCTTGGAACAGAACGGGAACTCGGATTGGGAAATTTTAAAGTCAATCAGATTAACAATCTAATTG
>JARLJJ010000083.1 GCA_031291275.1 Formivibrio sp. | reverse complement strand
GCGAGGCGAAGAACTTCAACAGCTGACCGCGACGGACCGGCTTGGCGACGATGACGGCGCCCTGCGCGTCAATCGCGTGGACCTGAAACACGTTCTTGGCGAGGTCGAGGCCAACTTGCGTGACAGACGCCAGATTCTTGATAGACTTGCCCATGGACGGTGCTCCATTCGACGGTTGTTTCACCGACTACCATCATGGCACATCGATGCCGCTTCGGGGCGCCGTCCACCCCATCACCGTAACCCCCTTCGGAGGGCAGCGCTCTACCCAGCTGAGCTACGGGTGCTTCGCGACCTGTTTAGCCGATGGTGCCTGAAATATCAGTATGTTACACGGCATCCTGTGGTTGACGGCGGTAGCCAAACGGATGCCGATGCGGGCCGCAATATGCCTGTTCCGAGGCCCTCGCTGTGACACCGGTTTGACAGGCAGGCTGCTGTTGGAATGGGTCTTGCCATCTGGTAGGGTCGTTCTCCGGACCACAAGTTGCGGAATCGACATGCGCACCCGATCACTCTTCATCGCGACTGTGATCCTTGTCAGCGTTGCGAGACCAGCCGTAGCACAAGTCATAAACTGTCCTGTCGGCACATATCCTTGGCACGATGACGTGGCAAATTTGACGTGTCGGAGCTTTCAAACTCAGCAGGACGTCATTATTCAGGCTAGGCCGGTAACGGGTCAACCGAATGACTCAACGCCCCCAGTAGACAAATGGGGAAACTCGGCTTCGCAAGGCACAGGACCGGATGCGGGCACGACTTACGATAACACTAACCGAGGTTGTCCAAACGGCACTTCTCCCTGGGTCGACACCGGGGGTAACTGGGCATGCAAGCGTTTTTAGAGATTTGAGCAGCGGGAACCCTAGGGGTTACGGTGACAGTCCACTGGACTGATCTCGCTCGGGTTACGGTGCCAGGGTTACGGTGACAGTCCACCAAACTGATCTCGTTCGGCCAGTGAATGTCAACGGAGGCGCGCCGGACGTCCAGAAAAGTGCACTGTCACCGTAACCCCTGTTCCTTGATCTGCGGCTTGGGGCCACACGGGGCGTCAATAAAGTGCACTGTCACCGTAACTCGTAACTCGTAACTACGCATTTAGTGAAGGACTTTTATTTCGCAACTTTTGGGAGCGCCGTTCGGGAAAAGCTTTTCGTCTTCCTTCTTGCATTCGTCATCAATGCAATTCCCTTCGGGGCAAAGGCTATGGATTATTCTCAAGCTGGGGCCATCGACGGGGTCGCCCAAGATTGCTTCGGGAACCCAACAAAACCTAGTAATTCTTTGAGTGCCGAAGCCGTCCCCATATTTCGCCCAGCCCCAAATGTGAAAACTCTTTGCCGTACCGCTTTGGAACGCCTTAATGGCGTCGCTAGGAATAGAAAAGAATGCGAGCTTCGTGCGGCCTTTGGAACCTATCGAAACCAAGGGCTGGACCACCTTGAAATCGCATCGCGTCATGGCGGGTTCCCAATCTATCATTGTGTAATTGCCTTGCAGAATCAATCCTTCGGTAGTGGTAGCTCCGCCGTTCTCCCAAATCGGCGAAAACAACCAATTCGTTGGGTTTTTGTCTTTGTTCGGGGCCAGCTCAGCATTGTTGGTAAAAACGAAGGCACGTTCAGTGGCGATGGCGTCATCTCTCATATTTTTGAGCGTGCACCACTGCAAAAACCCGACGATGGCTAAGCACAAGGTGAAAAGTGTTATTGGATCACGCCAAAGTCCTTTCCATTCCTGCCACGCCGTGTTGCCGAAGTGGGCTTGTTGCTCGCTGCGGCGGTCTGTTACGTCGGGGGCGGGATTCTCGGTCATTTTCGCGCGATTCCGCTATTACGGTGGCGTGATACCAATTACACGAAATCGGCGGGCCGAAGCCCGCCGCCCTAGGGTGAGGACCCATAAAATGGTTGGCATGATCAGCCGTTTGTGATTCACAGCTTCTGAAAGGAAGCGCCGATGAATCGAGATCAATTTTGGCTAACGGACGAACAATTTTCAAAGATCGAGCCGCATTTGCCGACCG